>NZ_JAMYPW010000031.1:0-70882 GCF_040320565.1 Mesorhizobium sp. M0664 | reverse complement strand
GAAGTCTCCCTCCCCCTTGTGGGGAGGGGTTAGGGGTGGGGGTACGTCGTAGAGCGAAAGCCTCGGCGTTCCATCTGCGATAGCCCTGCCCTCAAGGGGGGAGATTGGACGTCGCGACGTCCTTCGCCAGTCTCCGGCTTCGAAGGCAATTTGTACGTTCAAAGATTTGTACGTTTAAAGCGTAGCGCCATCGGCGAGGCAGCTGATCTCCCCCCTTGAGGGGGAGATGTCCGGCAGGACAGAGGGGGGCGCTGTCCCGCCAATCTTCGAGGCTTGCGTTTGCAGGGCTTCGAACGATGCTTTAGGCCGTCGCCTTGGCCTTCCTGCCCCTACCCTTGACGGGCGTGGGCGCGGGCGGGGCTTTGCGGCCGAGACCGATCGCCTTGGCCAGCTGCGAACGCGAGGCCGCGTAGTTGGGGGCGACCATCGGGTAGTCCGACGGCAGGCCCCATTTGGCGCGATAGGCGTCGGGCGTCAGCCCGAAATGAACGCCGATATGGCGCTTCAAGGATTTGAACTTCTTGCCGTCCTCGAGACAGATGATGTAGTCCGGCGTCACCGATTTCTTGGGATTGACGGCAGGCGTCAGCGGCGCGGCGACCGGCACTGCCGGTTGCCCGAGCCCGCCTATGGAAGCGCTGACGCTGGCGATGAGATCGCCGAGGCCGGAAGCCGGCAAGCGGTTCTTCTCGACATAGGCGGACACGATATGGGCGGTCAGCTCGAGCAGGTCGATATTTTTGCGAGCGTTGTTGTTGTCGTCGGTCAATCTATCTCTCCGTCCATGGGGGTCGCAGAAATTCCTAGTCGGCAAATCTGCGCAATGCAATGACGCCGCACCACGTCACACATTATTTTGAATAATAATACTAACGGCAGCGCGGGATTAACAACCCTGAGCCGGTGCTCGATAATATCAGACAATCAGCAATATCAAATAATCAGGGATTTGTCGCGCCATAGTCGAAATCCGCCCTCGAAGGCGCGTGTGTTGTCGCCGCGTCTGCAATCGGCGGGCAAGTCGGTGAGTTCGTCGACATTGCCGCCGCCGATGACCACGTAGTCCGGCTGCATGGCGGCGCGAAGCCGGTCGACCACGTCGAAGACGTGTTTGCGCCATTTCTTCTTGCCGCGCTTTTGCAGGCCGCGTTCGCCGACATAGTCTTCGAAACTGCCGCGCTTCTTGTAGGGAAGATGGGCAAGCTCCATCGGCTGGGCAACGTTATCGACGATCATCGCGGCCCCAAGGCCGGTGCCGAGGCCAAGGAACAGCATGCGGCCGCCCTCATAACTGCCGATGGCCTGCATGAGCGCATCGTTAACGACCTTGACCGGTTTGCCGAACTCGGCGGCGAAATCGCAGCCGACCCAGCCCTTGCCGAGATTGGCGGGTTCGGTCAGCGGCCGGTTGTGGTGCACCGGGCCCGGATAGCCCATCGAGACGACATCGTAGTGCAGCCCTTCGGCGAGCGTCTTCACCGCCGCGACCATCTGCTGCGGCGTAAGCTCCGGTCCGGAAGCGGTCTTGCGCTCGTCGCCGCCGGCACTGGTGCGGATCTTGACGTGCGAGCCGCCGATATCGATCGCAAGCACGATCTTTTCTTCCTCCGATGCCGGGTGCCTCACCGCCTTGGCCATCGCCTTCGCCTCCCAGAAATCATTTCGCCGGATTGATCCAGCCGTTCGGCGGCCCGAATCCAGCCATGGCTTCGGCCGGCCCCCATGTCTTTGGCGCGTAGACAGGGGGCGGCGTGGTGTCGCCGAGCACCGGGCCGACGATGCGCCAGGCGAGCTCGCTGGCGTCCTGGCGGGTGAACAGCTGGCCGTTGCCGTTCATGGCGTCGCCGATCAACCGCTCGTAAGGCGGCATGTCGCCCTTCGAATCGTCGAGCGCGGTGAGCTCGACCTGCTCACCGACCATGTCATCGCCGGGCGCCTTGCGCCGGGCTCCGATCGAGATCGCCACCTGAGGATCGATGCGGAAGCGCACGTGATTGCAGTCGCCGGGCTTGATCGGATCGAAGACGTCGAGCGGCGGCCGCTTCAGTTGCACGATGACCTCGGTGGCGTGCACCGGCAGGGATTTGCCGGCGCGAATGAAGAACGGCACATCCTGCCAGCGCCAGGTATCGACGAAAAAGCGCACCGCCGCGAAGGTCTCGACCGGCGAGTTCGGCGCCACGCCCGGCTCGTTGAGATAGCCGTCGAACTGCCCGCGCACCACATCGTCCCTGGTCAGCGTCCGGATCGCCCGCAGGACCTGCACCTTCTCGTCGATGAGATCGTCGGCCGAGCGGCCGACCGGCGGTTCCATGGCGAGCAGCAAGAGGATATTGAGCAGATGGTTTTCGATGACGTCGCGAATGCAGCCGACCTCGTCATAGAAGCGGCCGCGGCCCTCGACGCCGAAATCCTCGGCCATGGTGATCTGCACGCTCTCGACGTAATTGCGGTTCCAGATCGGCTCGAGGAAGGAATTGGCGAAGCGGAAATAGAGCAGGTTCTGGATCGCCTCCTTGCCGAGATAATGGTCGATGCGGAAGATCGACTTTTCATCGAAGACCAGATGCAGCACCCGGTTCAGCCAGCGCGCCGATTGCAGATCGTGGCCGAACGGCTTTTCCACCATCAGGCGCGCGCCCTGGGCGGCGCCCGACTGCTCCAGCCCCTGGACGACCACCTCGAACATCGCCGGCGGCACCGCCAGATAGTGCAGCGGCCGCTCAGCGCTGCCGAGCGCGGTCTTCAGCTTCTCGAAAGTCGCAGGCGCCCGATAGTCGCCACTGACATAGCGCAGCAACGATGCAAGCCTGGCAAAGATCTTGTCGTCGATGCTGCCCAAGGCGTTGACGATGCCGTCGCGGGCGCGCGCCTGCAGCTTGGCCAGGTCCCAGGGATCGAAGGCGACGCCGATCACCGGCTCGTTCAGCGTCCCTTTGGCCACCATGGCGTAAAGGGCGGGGAAGATCTTCTTGTGGGCGAGATCGCCGGTGGCGCCGAAAAGCACCAGCGTGTCCGATCGTTCCTGGCTCATGGGCGTGCCTCCCTGTCGCCCGTCACGAGCCGGCCTTGGGTTTTTCGACATGGCCGCCAAAGGCATAGCGCATGGCGGACAGAAGCTTGTCGGCGAATTCGGATTCGCCTTGCGAGGAGAACCTGTCGAACAGCGCCGAGGACAGCACCGGCGCCGGCACGCCGGTGTCGATCGCCGCCTTCAGCGTCCAGCGGCCTTCGCCGGAATCCGAGACCCGCCCGCCGAACTGCGTCAACGACGAATCGGCCTTCAGTACGCCGGCCGTCAGGTCGAGCAGCCACGAGCCGATGACGCTGCCGTGCCGCCAGACCTCGGCCACTTCAGCGATGTCGATGTCGAACTGGTAATATTGCGGGTTTTCCAGCGGGCTGGTTTCGGCATCGGCGGTGCGCTGCCGTTTGCCGACATTCGCCGACTTCAGGATGTTCATGCCTTCGGCATAGGCGGCCATAACGCCATATTCGATACCGTTATGGACCATCTTGACGAAATGGCCGGCGCCGCTTGGTCCGCAGTGAAGATAGCCGAAGGGCGAGGTTCCGGCATCCTTGGCAGGAGCGGGCGAAGCGGCGTCGGCGCCCGGCGCCAGCGTTGCGAAGACCGGATCGAGATGCTGGACCGCGCTGTCGGGGCCGCCGATCATCAGGCAGTAGCCGCGCTCGAGGCCCCAGACGCCGCCGCTGGTGCCGACATCGACATAGCTCAAGCCTTTCAAGGCGAGGCGCGCGGCGTGGTCGACGGCCTCGTGATAATAGGAATTGCCGCCGTCTATGATGATGTCGCCCGGCTCCATCAGGGCAGCCACCTGGTCGACGATCTTGCCGGTGATCGCCGCAGGCAGCATCAGCCAGGCGCTGCGCGGCTTCGCCAGCTTGCCGACGAACTCCTCCATCGAGGCGGCTCCGACCGCGCCGGCGCTCACAAGCGCGGCGACGCTCGCCGGGTTAATATCGTAGACGACGCATTCGTGGCCATCGCGCAGCAGGCGCC
Organism: Mesorhizobium sp. M0664; assembly: GCF_040320565.1. NCBI lineage: Bacteria > Pseudomonadati > Pseudomonadota > Alphaproteobacteria > Hyphomicrobiales > Phyllobacteriaceae > Mesorhizobium > Mesorhizobium sp. M0664. The sequence goes on along the minus strand of NZ_JAMYPW010000031.1, from coordinate 66,858 downwards.
GAACCATGTTGGCGCCCATCCGGCCCAGTCCCATCATTCCTATCTGCATGGTCTCGTCCTGCCTTACTTGAGGGATCGATGATCTAGTGGCGCCGTGATTGAAGCATGATCTTGTCCGAAAACCGGTCTCCACTTTGCGGGGTCATGCTCTATCCTGTATCGCCGATGCCGACAGAAAAGTCAGCATTCTCCCAATGGCCGCTATCGGGCCAGAAGAAAGTGAAGACAATGCTATTGCCCGGGCTATTGCCTGGAGCAATCTCGGCAACCTGCAATTCCGCAAGATGGATGCCGAAAGCATTCGCGGTGGTCTCGGTGTCATGGACGGTTGCCCAATTGTCGCTGCTCCAATGAACCACCGCCCGGGCCAGAAGTTCGATGCGCAGCGCCTTGCCTGCCGGGATGGTACGGATCTTGTGGTTGAAGCGCCATGCCCTGAAGCGCGACACCGTCCTGCCCTCGATATAGCGCTTGACGCCTTGCGGCGGCATGTCGAACACCGTGCCGTCGCGCAGCGACCGCAGCAGCTTGATGTGCTCGGAATGCGCCCAGACCAGCGGCTTGGCGCTGCCGGAGGGCCCGCCATGCCGCAATTCGCGCTCCGGCATGTCGGGACCGTCCCAGACCTGCTCCGGTAGCAGGCCGCCCGGTCCGGCAGAGTTCTCGAACGTCCTGAGCAGGCTTGCCGCACTATCCCTGCGGCCTGCCGCCAGCTCGTAATGAGCGCGCTCGCCGACCAGCAGCGGCCAGGGCCGGCCCCGGCCGGTTCCATCGAAGGGCGCGCCGTCGGCATGCTCGCCATAGCCGTCGCCATTGTAGCGGTACCAGAGCGGGCCCTGCGGCAGCTCGCAGCGCAATTGCGCGTCGATGACCTTGACCGTGTCGAGGATGCGCGGATCGTCGGCCGCCCTGAGGCCGAAGCGGACCAGCGCCAGCGCATCCGGGCTGACGATCGCCTTGGCCGGCCGGTCCGTATCGGCCGGCGGGCGGTTCTTGATCGGGACGTAGCCGTCTTTCGGCGATGCCGCGCCGGCTTTGTCGGGCGGGGCGATCCGGACATAGTAGCCTTCGACGCTGGCTTGCTCGCATGCGGCGGTGCCGGCCACGTAGGTCCAGCGCTCGATCTGATCGTTCCAGACGTCGGCGGTTTCGCGCAGATAGTTTGCCGGCTCTGTTTTGCCGGCGGCATCGAAGATGTCCGCAGCCGCAAGCAATGCGGCGATCTCGACCGCAAGTGTGAACGGGCTGTAGCCGGCGTCTTCTTCCCAGCGGTCCTCGCCGGTGACCGGGCCGTTGCGCACGACATAGGCGGCAGCGCGCTCGATCATCGGCATGAAGGAGGAGAGTGCGGCAGGCGGCAAATGGCCGGCGCGGCGCAGTGCGTCGGCAAGCAGCAGCGGGAAGGCGCATTCGTCCATCTGGATGCCCGGCCAATAGGCCGATCCGTCGAGCCAGGCGTTCTGCGGCCAATGGCCGTCCGGCTGCTGGATCGAGCGCAGATAGCCAAGGATGCGCAAGGCTTCCGCCGGGTCGCCGGCAGCGAGGAAGCCGCCGGCGGTTTCGACCAGATCGCGCGGCCAGACCAGGTGATAGCCGCCGAGATCGTCGTCGCCCTTGTTGAAGCCCCACGGGATCGACAGGCTGGCAACGGCTGCTCCGGCGGACGACCGGTGTGTCGCCAGCACCGCCGTGCTGAGGCGGTAGCTGTTGAGGCCGGACGCCGCATGCCGGTCCAGCGGCAGCAATCCGGCCTGCCATTTGCGCCATTTGTCGACGTAGGATCCGGCTGCGGGCTCAAAACCTTGCCTCAGGCTGGCGAAAGCGGTTTCCGCCGCCTGTTGCGGCGTCGTGCCGAAGCCCAGCGCCAGCAATATTTTTGGGTTCGCAGCCGAAAAGGCGATCTCGCCGGTCAGCGCGACATTGCCGTCCTCGGCCCTGCGGCAGGCCGGATCGAGCCGGCCGCCTTGACCAAGCTGCTGCCAGCCGTCGGAGACGCCGACATAGCCGGCCGAGCACGCCTTCCACGGCACCGACGAGGCGAGCGCCAGGCAGGTGCCGCGTCCCGATGCAAACAGGACAGGCTGTCCTTCATGGTCGTCGATCCAGGCGGTGTTGCCCATGCCGGCGTTGACGAGGTGCGGTGCCAGCAGCGCGTAGACGCGGTAGTCGGCGGCCGCGCCTTTGAGCGGCGTGAACATAATCTCCTGCAGCAAGACGGGACGTTCCGGATCCGTCAGGATGCGCTTTTCGATCCTGTAGGTTCCATCGCTTGCGGTGTTGACCAGCTGGTAGGCAGGCACCCCGTCCGCCAGGGGTTCGATACTGTGTTCGGCATCGCGTTTTTCTTCCGAGAAATAGCCGTCGGGTCCGGTGACGATCAGCCCCAGATCGCGGGTGCATGCGCTATCGAGGCGCGGGTAGTAGATCTCGTTGAGGATACCGTGGCTGATGGTGAACCAGATCGGGCAGGCCGGCGAGAGCGCGGTGCCGACGCCGCTCTTGGCGCTCGAGGTCCAGCGTGCCGGAATGCCGGGTGCACCCGGGGCAAGGTTCGTCGCCATTCAAATCGGTCTCCAGTGCCATCCCTAGACCAGGAGTCGAACCGGTTTCAATGATTGCACCGCAAGTTGATCGCCGGCCATGGTTTGATGTTGACAGCTTGCCGCCTATCTGCATTTGTCTGATAATAGATAAAAAACAAGATTGTGAGCGTATCAGCCAATACCCACCAGCCAGCCATTAACCACCAGTAAGACAGCAACTCACGGGAGGAGTATGACATGAGGAAAATATTCGCTTTAGGAGCTCTTGCGGCGATGCTCGCCGCAGGTACCGCTCTTGCCGACACCAGCGGCAAGAAAATCGCTTTCTCCAACAATTACGCCGGCAATTCCTGGCGGCAGGCGATGCTGGACAGCTACGCCATCGTTACCAAGAAGGCGGTTGCCGACAAGGTGGTCGGCGCCGCGGACGTCTTCACGACGGCCGACAAGGAAGTGCCGACGCAGGCAGCCCAGGTGCAGAACCTGATCCTGCAGGGCTATGACGCGATCGTCATCAACGCGGCGTCTCCGGATGCGCTCAACGGCGCCATCAAGCAGGCCTGCGACGCCGGCATCGTCGTCGTTTCCTTCGACGGTATCGTCACCGAACCCTGCGCCTACCGCGTCGTCGTCGACTTCAAGGACATGGGCAAGCAGGAAGTCGAGCAGATGGCCAAGTTCCAGCCCAAGGGCGGCAACCTGCTGGAAATCCGCGGCCTCGCCGGCACTTCGATCGACGATGCCATCCATGCCGGCATCCTCGAAGGCGTCGCTGCCCATCCCGAGTTCAAGATCGTCGGCTCGGTGACCGGCGACTGGGACCAGACCACGGCACAGAAAGCCGTAGCGACGATCCTGCCTTCGCTGCCGGATGTTGTCGGGGTCGTCGACCAGGGCGGTGACGGCTACGGCGCGGCGCAGGCTTTCGCCGCCGCCGGCAAGCCACGCCCGACCATCATCATGGGCAATCGCCAGGACGAGTTGCAGTGGTGGAAGGAGCAGAAGGAAAAGGACGGTTACAAGACCTGGTCGGCATCGATCGCACCGGGCGTATCGACGCTTGCCTTCTGGGTGGCGCAGCAGGTGCTCGACGGCCGCACCGACGTGCCGCACGACCTGCTGGTGCCCTATCTTGCCTTCACCCAGGACGATTTCGAGGCCGCGCTGCCGAAGATTCCGAAGGGCGGCGTCGCCAGCCACGAATACACGCAGGAAGACGCCATCGCGGCGATCAAGGCCAACATCAAGTGAGCATGGCGCTATTGTTGCCGCCACGGATAACCGGGTATCGTTGAGGGATGCCCGAGGCCAATGCAGACATCATCATGCCGGATGGCGCCGAAAAGCTTTTCGGCGCCGTCAGTTTGGACATCATAAGACTGGACGGAGCCGAAAAACATTTCGGCGCCGTCAGGGCGCTCGCCGGTGTCGATTTCAGCGTTCGTGCCGGAGAATGCGTCGGTCTCGTCGGCCATAACGGCGCCGGAAAATCGACGCTCATGCATATGGTGGCGGGCACGCTTGCCCCCGACAGCGGGCAGATCGCGGTCCGCGGCGGTGTCGAGGCAAGTTATTCGGTGCCGCGCGCGCAGCAGCTCGGCATACGCTGTGTGTTCCAGGAGCTGTCGCTCTGCCCGAACCTCAGCGTCGCCGAGAACACGCGGATCAACCACGCGTCGCTGCATGGCTTCGGCTGGCGGCGCAAGGCGGCCGATCTGATCGCCGCCAAGCTCGACGAGATCTTCCCCGGCCACAGCATCTCGGCATCCGACATCGTCGGTGATCTTTCCATCACCAGCCGGCAGATGGTGGAGGTGGCGCGCGCCTTCACGGTCACGCAGGAGCCGCTCGAGCTGGTTATCCTCGACGAGCCGACATCCTCGCTCGACGCGCATACCGCCGGCCAGCTGCTGGCGTTCGTGCGCCGCTTCATCGCTGCCGGCAAGAGCTGCATCCTGATCTCGCATGTGTTGGGCGAAGTGCTCGGAAATGCCGACCGCATCGTGGTGATGCGCGACGGCAAGGTGGTCGCCGCCGGGCAGGCCGACGCCTTCGACCGCGACAGGCTGGTGACGGCGATGGGCGGAGCGGAGGCGCGCGAGAAGACCGCCGCAGAGATTGCGAGCGGCAAGCCGGAGCCCGGTCCGCTGCGGGTCCGGGCGCGCCCGGCGCGACAGCAGGACGGCAACGAGCTCGTCGCCCGTGCCGGTGAGATCATCGGCCTTGCCGGACTTGCCGGGCATGGGCAGACCGATCTTTTGCTGGCTATCTTTGCTGCGGCTTCCCGTGCCAAGACCGGCATCGAGGTCACCGCGCCGGTGGCGCTGGTTGCCGGCGACCGCCAGTCGGACGGGATTTTTCCGCAATGGTCGATTGCCGAGAACATTGGCATCCGTTCGCTGGCGCGATTGCGCAACGGCCTCTTGATCTCGCCGCAGCGCGAAGCCGAGCTCGCCGAGTTGTGGCAGCGGAAAATCGGCATCCGTACGCCCGACATGAACAACAACATCTTCTCGCTGTCCGGCGGCAACCAGCAGAAGGCGCTGTTCGCGCGGGCGCTCGGCTCCGACGCCAAGATCGTGCTGATGGACGATCCGATGCGCGGCGTCGACATTGGCACCAAGCTCGAAGTCTACGACCTGGTGCGCGAGGAGGCTCGCCATGGCCGCACTTTCCTATGGTACACCACCGAAACCGAAGAGCTCGACAATTGCGACCACATCTATGTGTTCAAGAACGGCCGGATCGTCGCCAACCTTCATCGCGACGAACTGACGGAGGAAAAGATCATCCAGTCGTCGTTCGGCGATGCGGCCTGAGATGACAGCGGTATCCGTCGAGAATGGGCTAAAATCTTCGGCTCGCGCCACGAGGCGGGCGCGCATGCTGCGCAGCCTGCTGCCGGCACTGTCGCTGGCGCTGGTGCTCATCGCCATCGCCTGGCTCAACCCGCGCGCCATCAGCTATTTCGGTTTCAGCCTGATGCTCAATCTGGCGATCCCGATCGCTCTGGCGACGATCGCGCAGATGTTCGTCATCGCCGGCAACGAGCTCGATCTGTCGATCGGCACCTTTGTCGGCTTCGTCGGCTGCGTGACGGCGACATGGCTGAAGGACGCGCCGCTGCTCGGCGTCGTGATCCTGCTCGGGTCGATCGGCGTCTACGCGCTGCTCGGCGCGCTGATCCATCTGCGCAACCTGCCCTCTATCGTGGTGACGCTCGGCATGAGTTTTGTCTGGCAGGGCATGGCCATCCTGATCCTGCCCAAGCCCGGCGGCAAGGCGCCGGACTGGCTGCTGGCGCTGATGGCCTTCAAGCCACCCTTCATTCCGTTCCCGATCATCGCGGCATTGCTGATCGCAGCCGTCGTCCATTTTGGCCTGATGCGCACCTCCTACGGCGTCATCCTGCGTGGATCGGGCGGCAATTCAGCCGCACTCAAGCGCGCCGGCTGGTCGCTGCTGCGCACCAAGATCGCGCTGTTTGCGCTGACCGGCCTGTTCGGCGTTTTGTCCGGCATGGCGCTGATCGGCATCACCACCTCGGCCGATGCCAATATCGGCAATGGCTACACGCTGCTTTCGATCGCCGGCGTCATCCTCGGCGGCGGCGAGTTCGTCGGCGGCCGGGTGTCGCCGATCGGCGCCGTCATCGGCGCGCTGACGCTGGCGCTGGCGGCATCGCCGCTCTTGACGTTCATGCACATTCCGCCCGACTGGCAGGTGGCCGCCAACGGCGCCATCCTGATCATCGTGCTGGCGGCGCGGGTGCTGATCAGCCGCAGGGAGAGGTGAGCATGGCATCGCTGCGGACACTGCTCGCCAGACCCTGGATCTGGTCGTTTTTCGGGGCGCTGCTGGTGTGGCTGGCGACCATCGCCTTCACCGGCGGCTATGGCGGCGGCGGCATGATCACGGCGGCGCTGTCGCTCGCCGTCTTCACGGTCATCGTCGGCGTCGGGCAGATGTTCGTCATCACGCTCGGGCCGGGCAATGTCGACCTGTCGCTGCCGGCCAATATCGGCCTTGCCAGCGCCGTCGCCATGAAGGTCATGGACGGCAATGATGCGATGATCGCGGTCGGCCTGCTGGCAGCGCTTGCCTGCGGCATGGCGATCGGCGCCGTCAACTATCTGCTGATCTGGGCGCTGCGCATTCCGCCGATCATCGCGACGCTGTCGGCCAGCTTCGTCATCCAGTCGGTCGATATCAGCTATGGGCGGGGCCTGCAGATCAAGCCGCCGCCGGGCTTTGCCGATTTCACCAACTGGCAGATCTTCGGCATTCCGGTGCTGGCGATCCTCACCGTGCTGTTCACCATCGGCGCCGGCATCGTTTTGCAGCGCATGATCTACGGACGCTCGGTGCTGGCGATCGGCCAGAACATCCGCGCTGCCTGGCTGGCCGGCGTCAATGTCGGCCGCACCCGCTTCCTCACCTACACGCTGTCGGGCGCGCTCGGCGGCCTCGACGGCGCACTGCTCGCCGGCTATTTCCGCGGCGCCAATGTCGATATCGGCAATGAGTATCTGCTGGCCTCGATCGCCGTCGTCGTCATCGGCGGCACGTCGGTGGCGGGCGGCAAGGCTAATGTGCCGGGGGTCTGGGGCGCGGCGCTGTTCCTGGTGCTGCTGTTGACCATGCTCAACACGTTCGGCGTCAGCGTCGGCGTCCGCCTGGTGCTGACCGGGCTGATCATCGTCGGCGTCATCACCGCCGCCGGTGGGCAGAAGGCGCTGCGCTAAGGCAAGGCCACCCGGCGGCGAGGGGATATCGATGCGGCCCGCAAAACACGTGGTTCCCATCCGCATGCCAGCGCTGTAAATCCCGTCGCGCTATTGGCCAACATCATTGCGTGAGGTTTGCGTGTCCGATTTCGTCAGCACTACAAGGCACGGCAACGTCGCGGTGGTGAGCATCGACAATCCGCCGGTCAACGCGCTGAGCTTCCATGTGCGCGAGCCGCTGATGCAGGCGCTCTTTTCCCTGCGCGACGAGCCGTCGGTCGGAGCAATCGTGATAGCATGCGCCGGGCGGACCTTCGTCGCCGGCGCCGACATCACCGAATTCGGCAAGCCGGCGCGGCAACCGGACCTGGGCGCCCTAGTCGCCATGCTGGAAACCATCGCCAAGCCGACGGTCGCGGCCATTCACGGCACTGCGCTCGGCGGCGGCCTGGAACTGGCACTCGGCTGCCATTTCCGTGTTGCCGACCGAACGGCAAGGCTCGGCCTGCCGGAAGTCAAGCTCGGCCTGCTGCCGGGCGGCGGCGGCACGGTTCGCCTGCCGCGCCTGGTTGGTCCGCTGAAGGCACTCAGCATGATCGTTTCGGGAACGCCGATCGGTGCGGCCGAGGCGCTCGCCGCCGGCCTGGTGGATGCCGTCTTCGATGGCGACCTGACCGCGCAAGCGGTGAGTTTCGCCAACGAAACGGCCGCGAAAGGCGGTCCGTTCACGCCGGTGCGCGACCGCAATGATCGCCTCGACCAGGCCGACTTGCCGGCGTTCGACAAGGAAGCGGCAGTGCTTGCCGGCAAAGCACGCGGCCTCGAGGCGCCGATCGCCTGTGCGCAGTCGGTCCGCAACGCCCTGACGCTGCCCTTCGACGAAGCGCTGGCGGCGGAGCGCGACCTGTTCGTCAAGCTTGTCGCCGGGGACCAATCACGCGCGCAGCGGCATCTGTTCTTCGCTGAACGTGAGGCGGCAAAGATTGCCGGCAAGGACGTCGCCAGGCGCAAGATCGCCCGGGTCGGCGTCATCGGCGCCGGCACAATGGGCGGCGGCATCGCCATGGCGTTCGCCAACGGCGGCGTCCCCGTGACCTTGCTGGAAGCGACACACGAGGCCTTGCAGCGCGGGCTGGCGACGATCAACAAGAATTATGCCGTTTCCGTCATCCGCGGCTCGCTGAGCGAAGACGCCAAGCGCCAACGGCTTGGGTTGTTCAAGGCTTCCACCGACTATGCCGATCTTGCCGATTGCGACCTGATCGTCGAGGCCGTGTTCGAGGAGATGGCGGTCAAGAAGGAGGTCTTCGGCAGGCTCGATGCCGTGGCCAAACCGGACGCGATCCTCGCCACCAACACCTCCTATCTCGACGTCAACGAAATCGCCGCTTCGACGTCGCGGCCGCAAGATCTCCTCGGCATGCATTTCTTTTCGCCGGCTAACGTCATGAAGCTTTTGGAAATCGTCCGCGCCGACAAGACTTCGACCGACGTGCTGGCGACCATCGTCGATCTGGCACGGCGGATCGGCAAGGTGCCGGTCGTTGTCGGCGTCTGCCACGGCTTCGTCGGCAACCGCATGCTGGCGGCGCGCGGTGCGGAACTGGAGACGCTTCTGCTCGAAGGCGCAATGCCGCGCCAGGTCGACCAGGTGTTCACCGATTTCGGCTGGCCGATGGGGCCGTTCGAGATGAGCGATCTCGCCGGCCTCGACATAGGCTGGCGCAACCGCAAGGCGCGTGGCCAGACGGCCGTGATCGCCGATGCGTTGTGCGAACAGGGACATTTCGGCCAGAAGACCGGCAGCGGCTTCTATCGCTATGAAGGCGGTTCGCGCACGCCGCTGCCCGATCCCGATGTCGAGGCGCTGATCCGCAACAAGGCTGCCGAGCGCGGTGTTGCACCGCGCGCGATCGGCGCCGAGGAGATCATCGAGCGGACGCTCTATCCGATGATCAACGAGGGCGCCAAAATCCTCAAGGAAAAGATTGCCGCCCGCGCCTCCGATATCGACGTCGTCTGGGTCAACGGCTACGGCTTCCCGGTCGGCAAGGGCGGGCCGATGTTCTGGGCGAGCCTCGAAGGCGTGGACAAGATCATCCAGCGGCTGGATCACTGGCACCAGCAGACCGGCAAGGATGTCTTTCGAGTGGCACCCCGGCTCAGGCAAATGGCCGAAACCGGTTCCTGGGACGGCGCTGCCGGCTGAACTTGGGACTACCGAATCCGTGCGTCCATGATCTCGACAAAACGCGCGAACAGACCCGCCTGCGACTTTATCTTGAGCTTGCGGTAAATGTTGCGGCGATGAACTTTTACGGTTCCCGGCACGATGCGCATCGCCCTGGCAATCGATTCCGTGGAATGGCCCTGAAGCACCAGATCGACGACATGCTGTTCGCGCGGCGTGAGCGAAAGGCTCTTCCAGATGTGAGCACGTTCGAACTCACTGACCGGAGCAATCGCCTCGTCTTGCTTCGTCCCAACCGGTCCGTCAGCCGGAAGGGTAGGCCAGCGCAGCCTGACGAGGCTGATCACCGCAGGCGCCATGTCGCGCAGCAACCTGGCATCGGCGGTTCCGAACGGCCCCGAAGCGCGCAATCGCATTAGCGAGACCACCAGCGCGTCCTTTCCCGGCAGCGGCACGAAAAAGCCGACCTCCTCCGCAAGCCTGGTCTGGCTGTAATAGGAGCGGTAATATTCGCTGGCATAGAAGCGATCCGGCGCCAATTCGCGCATGCGCCAAAAGCCTTCCTTGCGCTCGACTGCCGCATGGTGGAACGGATCGAGCAGATAAGGCCCTTCCTGATAGAGCGCAACGAAGACGTGGCTTTCGGCCGGCGAGAATGTCTCGAACAGCAGCGGCGGGCGTGAGGCGCCGCGATAGCCGAAGATCACGCAATGATCGAAGCTGACATGCTGGCGGAGCCAGGCGACCATCGCCTTGCCGAAAAGCTCGCCGCTCGTCTCCCGCGTCGCTGCGATGAGCGCAGCGAGCCGGCTGTATTCATCGCTGCGTGAAACGCCCAATTCATACCCCTCCATACGAGAAAATAGACGAAATATACCACCTGGGAGGTATATACTAGCCGCCATTGGCTCTGATAGCGTTTCGAGACCAACTAGCCGCTGGAGCCCGCAGCTTTGACCGCAGTGCCCGACATCGAGTTTCGCGGGGTCACCAAACGCTACGGCAGCGTGATCGCGGTCAGCGGCATCGATCTTGCCATCCCGCCGTCTGCCTTTGTCGCGTTGCTCGGGCCGTCCGGCTGCGGCAAGACAACCTGTTTGCGCATGATCGGCGGTTTCGAACAGCCAAGCGAAGGTGTGGTATTCATCCGTGGCCGCGACATGGCCGGCACGCCGCCCTATCGGCGGCCGGTCAACATGGTGTTCCAGCAATATGCGTTGTTTCCGCATCTGGATGTGGCGGACAACGTCGCCTATGGCCTACGCCAGGCGCGGCCGCGCCTGTCGTCGCGGGAGATCAGCCTGAAGGCAGGCGAGGCGCTCGCCATGGTTCGGCTTGCGGGCTATGGACGCCGCAAGATCCATGAGCTTTCCGGCGGCCAGCAGCAGCGTGTCGCCCTGGCGCGGGCGCTGGTCAACAAGCCGGCGGTGCTGCTGCTCGACGAGCCCCTGGCGGCGCTCGACAAGAAGCTGCGCACCGACATGCAGATAGAGCTGCAGAACCTGCAGCGCGAGATCGGCATCACCTTCGTCCTGGTCACCCACGATCAGGAAGAGGCACTGTCGATGAGCGATTTCGTCTGCGTCATGAATGGCGGGCGCATCGTCCAGCTTGGGCAGCCGAGCGAAATCTACGATGAACCCGCCGACCTCTTCGTCGCCGATTTCGTCGGCAAGACCAATCTCTTGAGCGGCAAGGTCGTCGGGCTCTCGGGCAAGCTCGTCGAGATAGCGCTTGCCGACGGCACCGTCATCGCCGCGCGCAAGCGCACTTCGCTAGCCCAGGGCGAAGCCGTCTCGGTCAGCCTGCGTCCTGAATCCTTAAGTCTCGGCGCGCCCGGAAGCGGCCGGCTGAACGGGCTTGTCCGCAACCGGATCTTTCTCGGTTCCACCGCGGAATATGCAATCGAGGTCCAAGGCATCGGGACACTGCTCGCCAAGGCCGATCATCTGGTTGGCGGTGGAAATCTCTTCAAGCCGGGTGAAGCCGTCGCCGTCGGCTTTACAGCCGGAACGCCGCTGGCGTTTCCGGAGAATAACGGGACCAACCAGAGGGAAAACAAAAATGTCGAAATCGTATCGTGACGGACTGCCGATAAGCCCTGAAAAATTCGTCGACCAGTTGATGCGCCTCAAGCGCGGTTCCATCGGCCGCCGCGAGTTCCTTGGCCTCACCGGCCTAGGCATCGCAACGGCAGTAATGGCCCGCGAACTCGGCATCATGCCGTCGCCAGCCTTCGCCCAGGAGGGGCTTGGCGACCGCATGTCGATTGCCACCTGGCCCAATTATCACGACCCGGCGACGTTCGAGAATTTCAAGGCCGAAACCGGCGTTGCCGTCGAGGTGAACGTGTTCGGGTCAAACGAGGAGATGCTGGCCAAGCTGCAGGCCGGCGCCTCGGGCTGGAGCCTTTTCGTTCCGACCAACTACACGATCTCGACTTACAAGAAGCTTGGCATCATCGAGGCGCTGGATATGGCCAAGCTTGCCAATTATGACGGCTCGCAAGAAGACCCGCGCTTCACTGGGGAAGGCACGATCGATGGCGTGACCTACGCGGTGCCGAAGAATTGGGGCACCACCGGCTTTGCCGTCAACACCAAGAAACTGACCAAGCCGATGACAAGCTGGAAGGAATTCTGGGACACGGCCATGGCGGAGGGCGACGGCCGGACCATGGTTCATGATTACCAGCTGACCACGATCGGCAACGCGCTGAAATATTTCGGCTTCTCGTTCAACTCGCTGAAGCCGGACGAACTCGCCAAGGCGGAGGAATTGCTGCTGAAGGTCAAGCCGCATCTGTTCGCGGTCTCCAGCGACTACCAGCCGTCGATGCGTGCCGGCGACGCCTGGATGACGATGTGCTGGACCAATGACGGGGCGCAGCTCCACCGCGACATCCCCGAAATCGCCTACGTGCTTGGCAAGGAAGGCGGCGAGATCTGGACCGACTTCTACGCAATACCCAAGGATGCGCCGAACAAGCCTGCCGGCTATGCCTTGCTCAACTATTTGATGAACCCGAAAGTCGCGGTCAAGGAGCACCTGGCCAACGGCGCGCCTTCCACCGATGCGCGGGTCAATGCGCTGCTGCCCAAGGAGGTGCTGGACAATCCGATCCTCTATCCGGCGGCGGATCTGCTGAAGCCGCTCGAATTCGGTGCGGCTGCAACGCTAACCGATCCGGGCCGGGCCGAATTGATGGCACGCTTCAAGTCGGCTTGAACCTGGCAGGCCACAGGCTCGTTGCAGGCAACTCCCCGGCGGACAGATGTCCGCCGGCACCGGGGCGGTTTTTTCAATGCGCAGCAATGTCCTTCGTCACAATCTCCTGACCGCCCTGCTGCTCGGTCCAGCAACTGCGTGGCTGGTGGTGTTTTTAGTTTTGCCGTTCGTGGCGATTGCCGTTTTCAGCGTCGGCGAGCGGGCGCCGGAAGGCGGCTATCAGGCCGCTTTCACCTTGGCGCAGTTTGCCAATCTTCCGGCGCGGGCGACCGCCTTCTGGAACACCATGGTGCTGGCGCCGGCGGGCGCACTGGCCTGTCTTCTCGTTGCCTATCCGGTCGCCTATTACCTCGCTTTGCGCGCACCGGAACGGTGGCAGCTGATCCTGCTGGCACTTGTCGTCATCCCGTTCTGGACCAGCCTGCTGATGCGAACCTATGCCTGGATGTATGTGCTTGGCGGGCGCGGCATCCCAGCTCTCCTGGCCTATGTCGGGATGGAGGACGTGCGGCTGATCAACACGCCGGGAGCGGTTCTGCTCGGCATCGTCTATGGTTATCTGCCGCTGATGATCCTGCCGATCTATGTCAGCCTCGAGCGGCTCGACCGCCGGCTGCTGGAGGCCTCCGCCGATCTCGGCGCGACGCCGATCTCGACATTCCTCGGCGTGACGCTGCGGCTGTCGCTGCCAGGTGTGATGACCGGCTTCTCGCTGGTCATGATCCTGCTGCTCGGCGAATATCTGATCCCGACGCTACTCGGCGGCGGCAAGGTCTTCTTCATCGGCAACGCGCTGGTCGATCTGTTCCTGCAATCGCGCAATTGGCCATTCGGATCGGCAATCGCCATCACACTTGTGGCGGTTTCAGTGGTCGTGCTGCTTGCCGCGAACCGCATTTCGACCCGGCTTTCGGGTGCCCGCCGGGTGGACCTGATCTGATGCGTGCCTTCGTCGTTGCGGTCTTTGCCTTTCTCTACCTGCCGATCGCGCTGGTGGTGCTGTTTTCGTTCAACGCCGGCCACCACGCCAGCGAGTTCACTGGCTTCTCGGTGCAATGGTACGGCAAGGCACTGGCAAACCCGTTCCTGGTCGAAGCGCTGAAGAACAGCCTGTTCATCGCCACGACCAGCGCCTTGCTGGCGGCGCTGTGCGGCACGGCCGCCGCGCTTGGCCTGGCGCGTGTCGGCGCGCGGACGCGAGCCGTGTTCGATGCGCTTTTGGGTGCTGCGATCGTCGTTCCTGGTGTCGTCATCGGCATCTCGACGCTGGTCGCGCTGGTCCAGCTATTCGGGGTGGTCAACCCGTTTGTCGCTTCGCTGTGGCCGAACGACCAGCCACCGCGCCTGGCGCTCGGCTATGGCTCGATCATCGCCGCGCACGGGCTGTTTTCGATGGCGCTGGTGGCGATGATTGTCAGCACGCGCCTCGGCAGCCTCGACCGCAATCTGGTCGAGGCCTCGAGCGATCTTTACGCCACCCCGCTGACGACGTTCCGCAGCATCGTGTTGCCGCAGATCATGCCGGCGGTGATCGCCGGCTTCCTGCTCGCCTTCACATTCTCCTTCGACGATTTCATCGTCGCTTTCTTCGTCGCCGGCGCACAGACGACGTTGCCGATCTATGTCTTCGCCTCGATCCGGCGCGGGGTCACGCCGGAGATCAATGCCATCGCGACGATCGTGCTCGTCGCCTCCGTTGTGCTCGTGGTGGTTGCCCAATGGCAACTGCGGCAACGAAAACCATCACACTGAAAGATAAAAAACATGATTCTGAGAGATCGCATCGCCGTGGTGACGGGTGCCGGGTCGGGGATCGGGCGTGCCGGGGCCATGATGATGGCCAGGGAAGGTGCGCTCGTGGTGATCGCCGACAGGGACCAGGCGGCGGGGGAAGCAACCGCTTCCGACGTTCGTGCGGCCGGCGGTCGGGCCGAGGCCGTCGCCACCGACGTCGGCGAGGATGCGGCGGTCGAGCAGCTCATTGCGAGAACGCTGGGCCGGCATCGGCGGATCGACATCCTGCACAATCATGCCGGGATCCAGGTCGGCGGCACGCTGACCGAAGTCGGCGCCGACGGCATGGATGCCTCCTGGCGGATCAATGTGCGGGCGCAGTTCCTGGCGGCCAGGCTGGTCATGCCGTCGATGATCGCGCAAGGCGGCGGGGTGATCCTGAATACCGCCTCAAATTCGGGTGTGTTCTACGACCGCGAAATGATCGCCTACGCAACGTCAAAACATGCAGTGGTGGCGATGACCCGGCAGATGTCGCTCGACTATGCCAAACACAATGTCCGCATCAACGCGCTGTGCCCCGGCTGGGTCGATACGCCCTTCAACGAGCCGTTCATCGCGCAGATGGGCGGGCGGGCGGCGATCGAGAACTATGTCCGCACCAAAATTCCCATGCAGCGCTGGGCCAGCGCGGAGGAAATCGCCGAAGCGATCCTGTTCCTCGTCTCCGACCGCTCGTCCTTCATGACCGGCCAGGCGCTGGTGATCGACGGTGGAGAAAGCATCGGCTGATCCGCCGCTCCCGGCGGGCGGCAGCTGAAATTCTCTTTGGCCTAACGGCCGGCGGCGAGATGTGCTTTCGTCTCAAGGAGAATGCGGCCAACATGGCTGGGTCGGGAGCAGAAATCATCAGCGCAACCGGGAAGGCTGTATAATGGCCGAGGCCTATATCTGCGACTACATCCGCACGCCGATCGGACGCTTCGGCGGTTCGTTGTCGGCGGTCCGTGCCGACGATCTCGGCGCTATACCTCTGAAGGCGCTGGTCGAGCGCAATCCAAACATCGACTGGGCTGCCATCGACGACATCGTCTATGGCTGCGCCAACCAGGCCGGCGAGGACAACCGCAATGTGGCGCGCATGGCGCTGCTGCTGGCCGGCCTGCCGAAGGAGGTTTCGGGCTCGACCGTCAACCGTCTCTGCGGTTCGGGCATGGATGCGGTGATGATTGCTGCCCGCGCCATCAAGGCCGGCGAGGCGGAGCTGATGATATCAGGCGGCGTCGAATCGATGAGCCGCGCTCCGTTCGTGCTGCCGAAGGCAGAGACCGCCTTTTCGCGCAATGCCGAGATTTACGACACCACGATCGGCTGGCGCTTCATCAATCCGCTGATGAAGAAGCAATACGGCGTCGATTCGATGCCGGAGACCGGCGAGAACGTGGCGGAAGAGTTCGCTGTCTCCCGCGCCGACCAGGACGCATTTGCCGTGCGCAGCCAGGACAAGGCTGTAGCCGCACAAGCCAATGGCCGGCTGGCAAAGGAAATCACGCCGGTGACGATCGCGCAGCGCAAGGGCGATCCGGTCGTTGTCGACAGAGATGAGCATCCCCGCGGCGGCACGTCGATCGAAGCGTTGGCCAAGTTGCCGACGCCGTTCCGGCAAGGCGGCACGGTTACGGCCGGCAATGCCTCGGGCGTCAATGACGGCGCCGCGGCGCTGATCGTCGCCTCGGAAGCAGCCGCGAAAAGATACGGGTTGACGCCGATCGCCCGTATCCTCGGCGGTGCCACCGCCGGCGTCGCGCCGCGCATCATGGGCATCGGTCCGGTGCCGGCCACGCAGAAGCTGTGTGCCCGGCTCGGCCTGAAGCCACAACAGTTCGATGTCGTCGAGCTCAACGAGGCCTTTGCCTCGCAAGGCATCGCCGTGCTGCGCCAGCTCGGCATTGCCGAGGATGCGGAGCACGTCAACCCGAATGGCGGTGCCATCGCGCTCGGCCATCCGCTCGGCATGTCCGGCGCGCGCATATCAGGCACGGCGGCGCTGGAGCTGCGCGAACGTAGCGCCCGCTATGCACTTGCCACCATGTGCATCGGGGTCGGCCAGGGGATCGCGGTGGCGCTGGAGAGATTGTGAGCAAGCGTCGATTTGCCGGACCATTTAATGGCGCGTTCCGCCCACTCAAATTTGACCATGTGGACAAAAGCCGGGCACCGTTCCATAGTTCCTTCGCTGATATTCCAGAGAAGAGAGCCGGCTCGACACGGCGCCAATCAGAGGGGCATGCAATGGACAACGGGAAGAGCAGAATCCAATCGAAACGCGAAGAGCTTTCGCGCCGCAACGTGCTGGAGCTGGGCGCGCTCGGCCTGGCGGCGGCGATGCTGCCGGGCAGCGCCTTTGCCAAGACCAAGAAGCTGAAAGTGGCGGCTATCTTCGCCACGCCGATCGAGGAGCCGTGGGACAACCAGATCCACGTTGCCCTGCAGAAGGCCGAGAAGGAACTCGGCATCGAATACAAATGGTCGGAGAAGGTGCAGACGGCCGATTTCAGCCGCGTCATGCGCGAATATGCGCAGGGCGGCTATGAGCTGGTGCTGGGCGATGCCTTCGCCGCCGAGCGCGAATCGCGCAGGACCGCCAAGCAGTTCCCGAAGACCGCCTTCCTGTTCGGCTCCGGCGCCGGGCCGGCCGAGCCGAATTTCGGCGTCTTCGACAACTGGATCCACGAGCCGGCCTATCTGTCCGGCATGATCGCCGGAAAAATGTCGAAATCGGGCACGATCGGCGCCGTCGCGGCGATGGGCATTCCGGAAGTGAACCGGCTGGTCAACGCCTTCTTTGCCGGCGCCAGGGAGGTCAATCCCGACATCAAGAAGAAGGTCGCCTTCATCGGCTCGTTCTTCGATCCGCCAAAGGCAAAGGAAGCGGCGGTCGCCCAGATCGACGCCGGCGTCGACGTCATCTATGCCGAGCGCTTCGGCGTCATCGAAGCGGCGGCGGAGAAGAAGATCCTCGCTATCTCCAACATGTCGGACCAGTCGAGCCTCGGCCCCGACACCGTGATCACCGGGCCGGTCTGGGACATGTATCCGACCGTCGAGCAGGCGATCAAGCTGGTCAAGGCCGGCGTCTTCACCGCGCAGGATTACGGCGATTTCTCGCGCATGGCCAAGGGCGGCTCCTATCTCGCGCCCTACCACAAGTTCGACAAGACGCTGCCGGCCGAGGTCAAGGAACTGGTCGAGAAGAAGAAGGCCGAGATCCTCGACGGCAATTTCCGCGTCGACGTCGATGAGAATACGCCGGTCTCGGACTGAGCGCTGTCTTTTGGGGGTCCGGTGCTTGTCGCACCCCCCTCTGGCCTGCCGGCCATCTCCCCCTCAAGGGGGGAGATTAGCAGCTTCGCCGACAGCACCTCTTCTTCAGCGCTGACGATTTGCGAAAGCCGAAGTGACATCCGATCTCCCCCCTTGAGGGGGAGATGGCCGGCAGGCCAGAGGGGGGTGCAGCGCATTCCCGTCGATCAAACCTGAACCGTAAAGCCAATTCCGATCGGGAGCACCCTTGTCAACGCCTGCCCCTCTCATCGAAATGCGCGGCATCTCCAAGAGCTTTGGCGCCGTCCAGGCGAACGAGGCCGTCGATCTCAGCGTCGCGCCGGGTGAAATCCTCGGGCTGCTCGGCGAAAACGGTGCCGGCAAGACGACGCTGATGAACGTGCTGTTCGGCGCCTATGCGCCCGATGCCGGCGAGATCCTGGTGCAGGGCCGGTCGGTGGCGATCAACAGTTCGGCCGATGCGCTGGCCGTCGGCATCGGCATGGTGCACCAGCATTTTCATCTCGCACCACGGCTTTCGGTGCTGGAGAACCTCTTGATCGGCATTCCCGGCAGATCGGGCCGGATCGACCGCGCCGGCGGGCTGGCGCGGCTCGCCGAGATCGGCCGCCAGCACGGGCTGACGCTCGACCCGGACCTCCCCGTCTCGGCGCTGTCGGTCGGCGAGCAACAGCGGCTCGAAATCGTCAAGGCGCTGTTTCGCGGCGCAAGGCTGCTGATCCTCGACGAGCCGACGGCGGTGTTGGCACCAACCGAGGTCGACGGGCTGTTTTCGGCGCTGCGCTCGATGGCGGCACAAGGGCTCGGCATCATTTTCATCTCGCATAAGCTCAACGAGGTGCGAGCGCTGACGCATCGCTGCGTCGTGCTCCGGCATGGGCGCGTTGCCGGCCGCGTCGATGCGCCGGCCAGCACCACGTCGTCGGAGATGGCGCGGCTGATGTGCGGCCACGAGATCGTGCCTCCGGCCAGAGGACCGTCGATGCCGGGTGCGGCCGTGCTGACCCTCGACGGTATCTCGACATCGCATCATTCCGGCATGGCGCTGCGCGATGTTTCGCTGTCGGTTCGTGGCGGCGAGATCCTCGGCATCGCCGGCGTCTCCGGCAATGGCCAGCGCGCGCTTGCCGAGGTCATCTCCGGCGTGCGTGCGCCCGATGCCGGGAAGATGACCATAGCCGGCAAAACGGTTTCGCGGTTCTCGCCGAGCACAGTGCAGGCGCTCGGCCTTGGCCGCATCCCGGAAGACCGTATGACGACAGGGCTGGTCACCAATCTGCCGCTCGCCGATTCGATGGTGCTGCCGCGCATCGGCACGGCGGCGTTCAGCCGCAACGGCCTGCTCAAGCCGGATGGGATCCGCGCCTTCGCCGAGGCACAGATCAAAGCCTACGATATACGTTGCCCCGGGCCGATGACGCGCGCCGGGGCGCTTTCCGGCGGCAATCTGCAGAAGGCGCTTTTGGCGCGCGAACTCGCCTTCGATCCGAAGGTGCTGATCGTTTCGCAGCCGACTCGCGGCCTCGACATCGGCGCCGCGCGCTTCATCCACGAAAAATTCCTCGACATGCGCGCCAAGCGCTGCGGCATCATTGTCATCGGCGAGGATCTGGAAGAGTTGCTGATGCTCTCGGATCGTATCGCGGTGATGTATGAAGGCCGCATCGTCGGCACGCTGAACAGCGCCGACGCCAGCATCGCCAGACTCGGGTTGATGATGACCGGAGCGGAGGGCCATGCCTGATGTTCCGTCTCGAGGCCCGCACCTCAACGCCCGCCTGGTTCAATCTGGCGCTGCCGCTGCTCGCTATCGGCGCGACGCTGATCCTGTGCAGCGGCCTCATCGCACTGGCCGGCGCCGGCGTCGTCGAGGCTTATGGCGTTATGTTTTCGGCGTCTTTGGGCGACAGCTACGCCATCACCGAAACGCTGGTGCGTGCCGCGCCGATGATCTTCACCGGACTGGCCGTGGCGGTCGCCTTCCGCGCCAAATTCTGGAACATCGGCGCCGAAGGGCAATTGCTGGCTGGTGCGGCGGCGAGCTGTGCCGTCGGTGCAATCCCGATGCCGGGGCCGCTCGCCATGCTGCTGATGGCGCTGGCGGGCGCTGCCGCCGGCGCGGCCGTCGCCCTGATCCCCGCCACGCTGAGGGTAAAATTCAGGGTCGATGACGTGGTCAGCTCACTGCTGCTCAACTCGGTCATTTTCTATGCACTGATGGCGCTGATCGAGGGGCCATGGAAGGACAGTTTCAGCGGCTACCCGATCTCGCCGCCGATCGAGGATACGGCCAATTTTCCGGTGCTGCTCGAAGGCACACGGCTGCATCTCGGCGTCGTCGCGGCGCTGGTCGCGGCACCGGTCATCTGGTTCGTGGTCGCGCGCACCACGCTCGGCTTCCGCATCAGGGTCACCGGCGAAAACCCCGAGGCGGCGCGCTATGGCGGCATCAATGTCGAGCGGGTGCTGATTTCGACGGCGCTGCTGTCTGGCGCATTGGCCGGCCTTGCCGGCGTCGGCGAGGTCGGCGGCGTGCATTTCCAGGTGATGAGCGACATCTCGCCGGGCTATGGCTATTCCGGCATCGTCGTCGCCATGCTGGCGAGGCTCAATCCGCTCGGCGTCGTGCCGGCGGCGATCTTCCTTGCCGCCGTCATGACCGGCGCCGAGGCGATGTCGCGGGCGACCGGCGTTCCGGCCTTCCTCAGCGATGTCATCCAGGGAACGGCGCTGCTCGCCATGCTGGTGGCGCTGCTGTTCACCGCCTATCGCATCCGTCGCGTGGGAATAGCCAAATGAGCGTGGTGCTGGAACAGATCTTCCAGGTCGGCTTCCTGGCCGCCATCATCCGCATCGCCACGCCGCTGGCCTTCGCGACGCTGGGCGAGATGTTCTCCGAGCGCGCGGGGGTGCTCAATCTCGGCATCGAAGGCATCATGCTTTTGTCGGCGATGACCGGCTTCACCGCGGCGAGCCTCAGCGGCAGCCTCTGGCTTGGCGTGCTAGCGGCGGTGCTGACCGGGGCGCTGATGGGCGCCGTGCACGCGCTGTTCACGGTTGCGCTCGGCCTCAGCCAGCATGTCTGCGGCATCGGCGTGACGCTGTTCTCGTCGGGCCTTGCCTATTTCCTCTACCGGCTGATCTTCGGCCAGCAATCGGTGCCACCGAACATCAAGGGGTTCGAGACGCTGCCGATCCCGATCCTGTCCGGCATTCCGGTGCTCGGGCCGGCGGTGTTCAACCAGTTTTCGCTGGTCTACATGGCGATGCTGGCCATTCCCCTGGCCGCCTTCGTGCTCTACCGCACGCCTTGGGGCCTGTCGGTCCGCATGGTCGGCGAAAACCCGCGCGCCGCCGATTCGGCCGGCGTCAGCGTCATTGCAACACGCTTCCAGGCGGTGATCCTCGGCGGTGCCTTGATGGGACTGGCCGGTGCCTTCCTGTCGATGGCGCAATTCAACGCCTTCACCTTCGGCGTGGTTTCGGGGCGTGGCTGGGTGGCAATCGCGCTCGTCGTTTTCGGCCGCTGGGATCCGTGGCGATCGGCAGGCGCGGCACTGCTGTTTGCCTTCGTCGATGCCCTGCAGTTGCGCATGCAGGCGAGCGGGCTTGGCCATATCCCCTACGAGGCCTTCCTGATGCTGCCGTTCATCTTCACCATCGTCGCTATGGCGGTGATGTCGCGCAATGCGGTGGCCCCGTCGGCGCTGCTCAAGCCGTTCCGGCGCGAAGAGCGGTAGCGGCGCTTCGCCTTTCACATCGCGGTGAAGCCGTTATCGACGAACAGATGGGCGCCGTTGACGAAGCTGGCCTCGTCGCTGGCCAGGAACAGGGCTGCCTTCGCGACCTCTTCCGGCTCGCCGATCCGCCCTTGTTGCGCCGCCATTGCCGCGTCGGAGACATCGACGCCGAGTTTGTCGAGATCGGCGACCTCGCGCAGGCCATGCGGTGTCCTGATGAAGCCTGGACAGACCGCATTGCAGCGGATGTTGCGGTCGCGGAACTCGACGGCGATGGCGCGCGCGAACATGTGGCAGGCGCCCTTGGTGGTGTCGTAAAGCACCTCCATCGGCGTCGCCGCCACCGCCGAGATCGACGAGGTGCAGACGATGGAACCACCGCCGGCGGCGATCATGCCGGGCAGCACGGCGCGCGCCATCAGGAACATCGAACGCACATTGACGGCATGCAGCCAGTCCCATTCCTGCAGCGTGGTCTCCAGGAAGGGTTTGATGACGAGGGTGCCGGCGTGGTTGAACAGAACCGTGACCGGGCCGAATTTTTCCGTCGCGCCCTTCACCGCCGCTTCGACCTGTGCCTCATCCGATACGTCGGCGACCCAGTGTTCGGCGACATGGCCGCGTTGCCTGATTGCCGCTGCGGTGGCCGCCGCCGCTTCGCCGTTGCGGTCGACGATCGCCACCTTGGCGCCCTCGGCCGCGAAAAGCTCCGAGGCCGCACCGCCCATTCCTGTCGCGCCACCCGAAATGATGGCGACCTTGCCGGCCAGTCTTGTCCCCATGGTTTGCTCCCTGCTGCCTTGCCGTGACGTCGCGGCTTTCCGCTGAAGCGATGCTATCCCTCATCCATTGGATGGCCAAGGAGCCACAGACACATGGACCTGACGTTTCCTGCCGTCACCCCGGCATGCCGCAAAAGGCAGCGCTAAGCAGTAAAAGCACTAACTTGTCCGCCGTTTGGAGAAAATTGTTCTAAGGATCGCGCGAAAATAGCACTCGACAAAGTCTACTGATTTTATAGATTAAGCGCCGAGACGGAGGTCGATATGTCCTATAGCCAGAACGCTCAGACTGCCCGCAAAGGCCAAAGGCTGGGTTCCGACCAGGTGTGGCGGCCGGCCTATGCCGGTGCTTTCGCCTATCTCGTCTTTGCCCTTGCGTTTGTATTCACCGGGGCAGTGGTACTGGGGCTGATCCCCTGATTGTCAAGGCTCTGATCATCGAGGCTTCCTCGGGATAGCGGCCTGCCGTTTGCAGAAATTCCGGAGTTGATGAACCGAATGCCGGTGTGCATTTGCGCGCCCTGATTCCAACGTGATGGAGGAGATGGCAATGCCGATCGAGTTCACGCATGTTCCCGGTAAGATCCACGCTGCCGACGCCAGCTTTTTCTATGACTTTGTCGAGACCGCGACGAAGCTGTCACTGATCGAGGATGCTGGATTCCAGAGGATCGTCATCGACGACCAGGCCGGGCTGCTGACCAATATGGACCTTGCCGCCCAGACGCTGGACCGGACCTCGTCCCTGGAGGTCGTGCTCACGCATTGGGCAGGCGTGATCGAACCAACCGTGGCGGCGCGGCAGCTCGCTGCCCTCGACGCGAGAAGCGGTGGCCGGCTGTCGCTCAGGATGCTCAGCGAGCCGCTGAGCGACGACGATGCCGAGGCACGTCCGGCCGGCCACACAGTGGTCTGGCAACGCATTGATGAATATCTGGTGCTGCTGAAGCGGTTGTGGTCGAACGACAGGCCGTTCGACCATGAAGGCACCTTTTACAGCATCAAAGGCGGCTATGTGCCGCGCAAGGGGCCGCATGGTGCCGATGTGACCATCCGCATGGGCGGGCAGTCGGGCACTGCGCTCAGGGTCGCGGGCAGGCATGCGGACGTGTTCGAGCTGGCGCCTGGCTCGCTTGCAGAAATTCACCAGTCAATGGAGCGCGTACGCGGCGCTGCTGCCGAACACGGCCGGGCCGGCAAGCTGCGTTTCGCGCTTCCCGTCCGAATCCGTTCGGAAGACAAATCGGCCGCTTCCTGCCAGAAGGCGCTCGAACTTGCCGGGCCGCCGGCGCAGGTCGCGCTGTCGCTGCTTTCCTACGCCGCTTTGGGGATCAAGGAGTTCATGATCGTCGGCGTCGACAGGCCACGCGAGATTGCGACCGCCGGCCGCGAGGCGATCGCGCTCTTGCGCAATTCACTGGCACGGCGCGAGGCCGATGTCCCTCAGCCGGGGGCGTTTGCGTCACGCGCGACACAGGGAGCACGCGCCGGCTGCTGAAGAGCCACCGTCGTCCCGCGCCTTGGTGACGGGTCTACCACCATTCCGGGAAAGCCGCGTAAGCGGCCTTGGCCAGCGTCGGGATCTCCTCGTCGGGAACCGAGTTGTAGGGCCAGAGCAATCGCGGACCGAGCGGCGCCCAGCCGCCGGCCGCCGCCATCGCCTTGTCGAGTGCTGCATCGCTGACATCGTAACGGGTGCGAAACGGTAGAACATGTGCGGCGAGGAACGCCCATATGCGGGCCTCGACCTCGGCAGCTGCGACCATGTCGGTGCGGATCATCTGCCACCACTGCACCGCGCCCTTCGGGTTGAGGCAGGCAACGTTGGAATAGCTGCCATGGGCACCTCCAGCATAGCCTGTTGCCAGCGTGTGGCCGGGGACGAAGACGGAAAATCCGTCCAGTTTGCGGCGCATGTCGGCATACCAGCCGGCGTCGCCGCCCGGCAGCTTGGCGCCGACCAGCGATGGCACGGCCGCACGCAGACTGGCGATGCCGTCGAGCGTCAGGTGGCGCTTGGCGTGCGGCGGATTGTAGAGCACCAGCGGTGTTTCAGGCGCGGCCTCGCACAGGCCGCCGGCAAAGCGCATGACCTCGTCGTCGCTGGGCGGCCACCAGTCGGGCAGCGTGAACTGCACCGCCGCCGGGCGAAGTCCGGCGACCCGCGTCAGTCGCTCGAGCGCGACGCGCGGATTGGACTGGCTGATGCCGATCTGGAAAGGAAGGCGCGCGCGGCCGGCTATGGTTGCGACCAACTCACAAAGCCGGTCGAATTCGGGCTCGGTCTGGCAATGGAATTCGCAGGCCGTGCCATTGGAATAGACGCCGTCGATGCCTGAGGCGCAGAGCCGGGCGATCGTCTCTTCCGTCGCCTGCCAGTCGATCGCTCCGCGATCGTCGATGGCCAGCATCACCGCGCCCCAGATGCCGCGCGGTGCGTGTGCGGGCAAGCGGGCCAGATGGTCGTCGAGGTCAGCGTCCACCGGCGATCTCGTGTTCGCGGCGGGTTTCGTTCGACGCGAAGGCAGCCTCGATAATGGCGACGATCTTGCGCGCATAGATGCCGTCGACCGGCACCGGCGTGTCATCGGCAATGGCATCGCGCATTGCGCTCCATTCGCGCACCAGCGCGTTATGCATCCAGTTCGGCTCAAAGGAACCGGGCAGCTCGGTCCAGACCGTCTCGCGGCCAAGCATGGTGCCGCGGTCCATGTCGATGCGCAGCGTTCCCCGCTCGCAGACCAGATCCATGGCATAGGTGGTGGCGCCGGTGCGATAGCCGACGCTCTGCACCTGGCCGATGCCGCCGCCGGCGAAGCGCAATCCGAGCAGAGCGCTGTCGTCTGCTTCCTGGTCATGGAACTTGGCGCCGAGCATGCCGCTCACCGACACGACATCGTCATCCATCAGCCAGACCAGGCGATCGACCGCGTGGATGCCGGCCGTCAACAGCATGCCGCCGCCGGTCGCCTTGCGCAGATGCCAGTCGCGGCGATTGTGCTCCATCCACAGCTTGATGATCCAGCTCGATCCGGCGAGCGGCCGGCCGAGCTCGCCTTCCTCCAGAATTTGCCTGGCCGCCATGCAGGGCAGGGCGAAATGCATCAGGTGGGCGACCATCAGCTTGACGCCATCCTTGGCCACGGCGGCGTTGATCGCATCGCAGGCAGCCACCGTCGGCGCCATAGGTTTTTCGAGCAGGATATGCTTGCCGGCCTTTGCCGCGCCGATGGCCATTTCGGCATGGAGATGGTGCGGGCTGGCAATGAGGACCGCATCGACCTCCTTGTCGTCCAGCAGCCTTCGCCAGTCCGCGTAGCCGCGGCCGCCATGTTCAGCGGTGAATTGCTGCAGTGCGTCGGCATTTCCTCGAGAGGCGGCGACGAGGCGAATGCCGCCAACCTCACGGATTGCCCGCGCATGGGCTGCGCCGAAATCGCCGGCGCCGATAATTCCTATTCCAATCATGGTCCTGCCTTTTGATAAGCGGCGTCGATCAGCGACATCGCCGCAACATAATCTTCGATGGACACCGGCGGAGGCGCCTTTCTGGCCAGCCGGTCAAGCGTATCGCGTATGAACAGACGGTAGCGCGTTGCCGGCAGTTCGACCGGCAAGTCGACGATTGCCGCGTCGTCGAGCGTTGCGCAGATAACATGGTCGCCATGATCGATGAGGGTGGCATTGGCACTGACGATGCGCCACTCGAAGTCACCGCCGGGGCGCATCGAAGCAAAGGAGTAACCGGCCTCGACGATGAACAGCGCGCCGGCCTCGTCTTCCAGCACCAGAAGTGCGTGATCCTCGACCGGGCCGGGATGGATGCGGTTCGCGATCGAAACGCTTTTCAGGCCGAGTTTGCCGGTTGCGAGGCTGAGTGCCGCGTCGACGCCGTGTATGCCGAGATTCCTCAACGCACCCCCGCCACCAACCGCCGGGTCGAGCACCCAGGCGACACCGTCGGCGATGTAGCGTTGCGGTGGGCCGTTGACCAGCCGGAACTGGCAATGCGCCACGGGGCCGGCGCGACCTTGCCGGCGCAGCCGTTCAAGGCCGGCAACGGCCGGCCCGAAACGGTTGGGCAGGGGAACAGCGACAAAAGCCTGGTACTGCCTGGCAAGGTCGCGCAGCGCCATCAGTTCCCTCGTATGGCTGGCCGCCGGCTTCTCCAGGATCAGCGGTATCCTTGCCGCGATGATCGCACGTGCCCGCGCCGGCACCATCGAAGGGTGCCCCATCAACAGGATCACATCCGGCGGGCTGGAGAGTATCTCCTTGAAATCTTCGATAAACGGCAGGTCGTGGTGCGCGGCGAACGCATGCGCTTGGCCAGGGTTCTCGTCCCAGATACCGGCGATCTCCGCACCGTGAAAGCGTGCGGCGTCGAGGTGCATTTCGGCGTGCCAGTGGCTCGAGCCGGCGAGGATAATCTTCATTCGGAGGCAGCACGTTTGCTATGGGCTTGCAGGATATCCTACAAGTGGCTATACGACAAGCGGCGGGCAAGCTTCAGCGGATGATGAAAGCAGTGGGATGGCGGAACTGAAGTCGATCGAACCGTTGAGCAGACCACCGCTGCTGCACGTCACCGTGCAGGAAAGCCTCAGGGCCTATATCGAAAGCAACCAGCTCAAGGCCGGCGATCCTTTGCCGCCGGAGACGTTCCTGGCGCAGCGGCTCGGCGTCGGCCGCAACTCCGTGCGCGAAGCCATCAAGGCGCTGGAATCGATCGGCATCCTGGAGACGCGACGCGGCATCGGCGTGTTCGTCAAGGAGTTCTCGTTCAAGCCGCTGCTGGACAACCTGGCCTACGGTTTGCAGGATTCGCTGCGCGACGTCGAAGAGCTGCGCGAAATCCGTCGCGTGCTGGAAACCGGCCTCATCGCCAAGACGATCGAGATGATCAGCGCCGAAGATATCGAAGCGCTGCGCCAGTTGACCGAGCGCATGCGGCAACGTGCCGAGCGCCATGAGAGCTTCGCCGAAGAGGACCAGCAATTCCATCAGCTGCTGTTCCGCTGCCAGAACAATCGCATGCTGAGCGCGCTGATCGACATCTTCTGGATGGCGTTCAACAAGGCCTCGAATTTCACCAATCTCGACAATCCGACGCCGCTGGCGACATGGCGCGACCATCACGAGATCGTCGAGGCTGTCGCCGCCAAGGATGTCGACCAGGCGCGTCGGCGGCTCGATGACCATTACCGGGGGATCCAGCGGGTTATCGCCAAAAACCGAGCAAGCTGAAGAACAACCTGACTATGCCAAGGGAGGAAACCATGCGCATCAGGACCATCGCATTCTCAGTCGCCGGGCTGCTGCTCGCCAGCATTGCCCCATTGACCAGTGTCCAGGCACAAAGCGCCAAGACCATTGCGGGCGGCTTCGACGTCGGCCCCGGCGGTTTTCCCAAGAACTTCAACCCGCTGGTCGCGACCGGCGGCTACACCTGGCTCAGCACCTATTTTGAACCGCTGGTCATCTACAATGCCGGGCTGACCGAGATCGAAGGCGACCTCGCCAAGGACTACAAGATCAGCGACGACCAGCTGAGCTATACGTTCAACCTGGTCAACGAGACCTGGCACGACGGCAAGCCGTTCACCTCGAAGGACGTCAAGTTCACCCTCGAGCTTGCCAGGAACAAGGCCTCCGGCAGCCTGTTTGCCGCCCGCCTCGCCGACATCGCCTCGATCGATGCGCCGGATGACCACACCGCAGTGGTGAAGCTATCGAAACCGAACGGCTCGTTTCTATCCATCCTCTCGCAGCTGATGATCCTGCCGGAGCATGCCCTGGCCGCTCTGCCGCCGGAATCGCTGGCGACAAGCACCTGGTGGTCGACCACACCGGTCGGCACCGGCCCGTTCAAGTTCAAGCGCTACGTGACCGACCAATATGTCGAACTGGCAGCCGATGACGATTATCGCGGCGGCAAGCCGAAGGTAGACGTGCTCATCAACCGCTATTTCGAGTCGCCGGCGGCGGCCGTTGCCGCACTCCGTGCCGGCGAAATCCAGTTCACCTATGTCGAGCCCGACGATGCGGCATCGTTCAAGAGCGACAGCAATTTCAAGGTGATCGAAGGTGCCTCGTACGTGGTCAACTATATCGGCCTGAACCAGAAGGTCGACCTGTTTAGGGATATCCGTGTCCGCCAGGCGATCATGTACGCGATCGATCGCAACGCCATCATCGACAGCCTCTACGGCGGTGCCGCCGAGCCAGCCAATTGCGGCTATGTCGCGCCGCATCTCGTTCCCGCAGGCCTCGAACCCTATGCCTACGATCCGGCAAAGGCCAAGGCGCTGCTGAGCGAGGCCGGCTGGGACAAGATCAACGGCGACAAGCCGATCACCTTGCTGACCTATTACGGCTCGCCGCAAGCGGCCAATGTGATGGCCGCTGTCCAGTCGATGCTGGCCGAGGTCGGCATCAATGTGGTGCCGCGGGTCGTCGATACGCCGACCTACAACGGCATCGTCTACAAGCAAGGCACGCCGGACTGGAACGCCTTTCCGATGGTCTATGCCGGCCTGCAGAACGGCCCCAACCCGGCCGGCCTCAATCCCGGCCTCAACAAGTCGCAGATCCCGCCGGCAGGCTTCAACACCATGCGCATCGAGTTCGACGATCTGAGCACCGCATTGGACGCCGCGCTAGGCCAAACCGATCCGGCCAAGCTCGATCAATCCTGGCAGGGGGTCTGCAAGGTGATGAACAAGGAGCTACCCTGGGCGACGTTGTGGGTGGCCAACCGCTATGGCGTAGCCTCCAACAAGCTGCATGACTTCGTCTGGACGCCGGCGCCGGGCGGCGGCCCCTACGCAGCTCACCCCGAGCGCTGGGACATCCAGTAAGAAACCCGCAAGCAAGCGAGCAGGCGGGACCACTTTGCCGCCGCCTGCCACCGCCACGGAAAGCCCATGTTGAGCTTCATCGCCCGCCGCAGCGCCACAGGATTGCTGATGCTGGTCGCGCTCAGCGTCCTCATCTTCATCCTGTTGCGGCTGGCGCCGGGCGATCCGATCGACGCCTATATCAACCCATCGGTCCCCATGTCGGCTTCCGACCTCGAGGGCCTGCGCGAACGGCTCGGGCTCGATCGGCCGCTTCCCGTGCAATATCTCGCCTGGCTGCGCGCGGCGCTGAGCGGTGACTTCGGCTATTCGATCCAGCGCAGCGGCGTTGCCGTGCTGCCACTGGTCATGGAACGCATCGGCCCGACGGCGCTGCTGATGGGTACGGGCCTGGCGATCGCCATCGTGCTCGGCATTTCCGCCGGCATTTTCAGCGCGGTGCGCCGTAACGAACCATCCGACATCGCGCTGTCGGTGCTGTCGTTTATCGGTATCTCCAGCCCGGCTTTTCTGACAGCGCTGCTCGGTCTCTATTTCTTCTCGGTGCTGCTGCGCTGGGCGCCGTCCGGCGGCATGCAGACCGCGGGTGCGCCGTTCTCGGCGACGGATGTGCTTGCGCACCTCGTCCTGCCCGCCTGCCTGCTGTCCGTCGGCCATGCCGCGGTGATCATGCGTTACATGCGCGCCTCGCTGCTGGAAGTGCTCAACCAGGATTACGTGCGGACGGCGCGTGCCAAGGGCGTGCGCGAGTTCTGGGTGATCATCAAGCACGCGACCCGCAATGCGCTCTTGCCGGTCATTACCTTGATCGGCTCGACTGTCGGCATCGCCATCGGCGGCGCCATCTTCCTGGAAAGCGTGTTCAACTGGCCGGGCATGGGACTGCTTCTGGTCAACGCCGTCGGCACCCGCGATTACCCGGTGATCATGGGCGCTACCCTGGTGATCGGCGTTTGCGTCATCCTGGTCAACCTGTTGACCGACGTCGTCTATGCCGTCGTCGACCCGCGCATTCAGGTGGCATGATGGCAATCACGGCGCCAGATCCTACAGTTGACCCGACAGCCGTGCCGCAAACCAAAGGCCCGCTTCGCCGCGCGCTCGACCGCTTTTTTGAAAACCGCGCGGCGCGTGCCGGGCTTTTGGTCGTCATCCCGATCCTGCTGGCGGTTTCGACGTATCCTTTGTGGTGGGCGTTCGGTCCTAACACCATCGACCTCCGAGCAATGAACAAGGCGCCGTCGGCCATTCATTGGCTGGGCAGCGACGGCGTCGGGCGCGACGTCATGGCCCGGTTGCTGCAAGGCGGGCGGATCTCATTGCTGGTTGCCGTCAGCTCGGTCGCCATCTCCACCGTCATCGGCTTCCTGGTCGGTGCCGTCGCCAGCTTTGGCGGGCGTCTTGTCGACGGCACGGTGATGCGCCTGGTCGACCTGGCGATGACGCTGCCGCCGGTGATCTTCCTGCTGGTGCTGGCTTCGATCGCCGGCACCGGCATCGCCCCGACCATCCTGGTGATCTCGCTGCTCTCCTGGCCGGTGCTGTCGCGCATGGTGCGTGCCCGGCTGCTCGAACTGCGCGAGCGCGACTTTGTCGTCGCCGCCCGCGGCATGGGGGCAGGGCTGCCGCATCTCTTGTTCCGGCACGGCCTGCCCAATTGCATCGATATCCTGGTCGTCTACGCCACCTTACAGATCGCCAACGCCATCCTGCTCGAGGCCGGCCTGTCCTTCCTCGGCCTCGGCATCGCACCGCCCGAAGCCAGCTGGGGCAACATGCTCAATCTCGCCCGCTCCACCGTCGTGCTTGAAAATTACCCCTGGCAATGGATGTTCCCGGGCGCCGCACTGGTGCTCACCGTGCTCGCCATCAACTTCATCGGCGACGGCCTGCGCGATGCATTCGACCCCCGCTCCGATCTCAACTGACCTCAAAGGTTCATCAAAATGCCCCTGTTTACCGGCGTCGTGCCACCTGTCGTCACCCCGCTCAATGCCGATTTCAGCATCGACTTCCCGTCGTTCACCCGCACTATCGAGAACCTGCTCGACGGTGGTGTTCACGGGCTGTTTGTGCTCGGCTCGACCAGCGAGGTGGTCTTCCACGACGAGGCGGGCCGCAGGGCCATCCTCGAGCACGCGGTCAAGGTCAATAACGGCCGGGTTCCGATCTTCGCTGGGGTCATCGACCCGACTACCGACCGCGTCATCAACCACGCCCGGATCGCCAGATCGGCCGGCGCCGACGCCATCGTCGTCACCGCGCCGTTTTATACCCGCACCAGCCAGCCGGAGATCGGCGACCACTTCCGCTATATCAAGGATGCGATCGACATTCCGGTCATCGCCTACGATATCCCGGTCTGCGTTCACATCAAGCTGGAGCGCAAGACCACGGTCGGCCTCGCCAGGGAAGGCGCCATCGCGGGCATCAAGGATTCCAGCGGCGATGACGGCAATCTGCGTTACGTGCTCAAGGACATGGCCGACGATCCCAGTTTTTTCGGCATGACCGGTTCCGAGATCCTGGTCGACAGTGTGCTGGCGATGGGTGCGCATGGCGTCGTGCCGGGCCTCGCCAATGTCGACCCGCATGGTTATGTCAGGCTGTGGAAGCTGACGCAGGCGGGCCAGCATGCCGAAGCCCGCCTGGAGCAGGAGCGGTTGTTGAAACTGTTCGAGATCGTCTGGATCTCGCTCGGCAGGACCAGCGCCGGCTCGGCCGGCGTCGGCGCCTTCAAGGCGGCGATGAAGAGCCTCGGCATCATCGCCTCGAACACCATGGCGCGGCCGCAACGCAGCCTGAACGAGGAGGAAACCGCGAAGGTCGACGCGATCCTTCGCGATGTGGGGCTGCTCCGCTGAGCGTCGCGCCGATCCTCTCGATTTCCGGCCTGCGCTCGGTGTTCCGCATCGCGGGCCGCGACATCGCGGCGGTAAGGGATGTCGACCTGACGATCGGTGCCGGCGAGACGGTGGCGCTCGTCGGCGAATCCGGATCCGGCAAATCCGTCACCAGCCTGTCGATCATCGGCCTGTTGCCGAAAAGGGTCGGACATATCGCAGAGGGGTCGATCGCGCTGCGGCGCAAGAACGGCACGGTCACCGAGCTGACCAGCCTCGATGCCGAGTCGCTGCGCAAGATACGCGGCAACGAGATCGGCATGGTGTTCCAGGAGCCGATGACCAGCCTAAACCCGGTCTACACGATTGGCGAGCAGATCGCCGAACCGATCCGCATCCATCTCGGCAAATCGCACCGCGAGGCAGAAGCAGACGCGGTGCGGCTGCTGGAACAGGTCGGCATTCCCGATCCGAAGCGGCGGGCGCGGCAATATCCACACGAACTTTCGGGCGGGATGCGCCAGCGTGCTACCATAGCCATGGCCCTGTCCTGCGATCCAGGCTTGCTGATCGCCGACGAGCCGACGACCGCGCTGGACGTCACCATACAGGCCCAGATCCTCGATCTTTTGGCCGAACTGCAGGCGCAGCGCGGCATGGGCATCCTGTTCGTCACCCACAATCTCGGAGTCGTCGCCGAAATCGCCGACCGGGTGGCGGTGATGTATGCCGGGCGTATCGTCGAATCGGGTCCGGTGAGCGAGGTGTTCACCCGTCCGCGCCATCCCTATACCGCAGGGTTGATGCGCTCGGTGCCGCGGCTCGGCCAGGCCACGGCGCTGAAGGCGGCGGGAACGCCGCTGCCGACCATTGCCGGAAATGTTCCGTCGCTCGCCTTGCTGCCCAAGGGCTGTTCCTTCGCGCCGCGTTGCCCGATGGCTATCGCTGCCTGCCGCGCCGCGGTCCCGCCATTGTTTGGGGCGACGCCGACCCAGCAAAGCCGCTGCCTGCGTTGGGAGGAGCTCTGATGGCCGACGCCCCTTTCCTCGCTGTCAAAAACCTGACCAAGCATTTTGCGCCGACAGCGTTCTCGCGCGGACCCGTCGTAAGGGCGTTGGAGGATATTTCTTTCGATATCGGGCGTGGCCAGGTGGTCGGTCTGGTCGGCGAATCCGGCTCCGGCAAGACGACGATCGGCCGCTCGGTGCTGCGTCTGATCGAGCCGACATCCGGCCAAATCAGCTATGACGGCACCGACATCACCAGGCTGGGTGCCGCCCAGTTGCGCCGCCAGCGCCGCAAGATGCAGTATATTTTCCAGGATCCCTTCGCCAGCCTGTCGCCGCGCATGACGATCGGGCAGATCCTCACCGAAGGCCTGGACATTCAAGGCATCGGCAAGAAGTCCGAGCGGCGGGTGAAGGCCGAGAAGGCACTTGCCGCGGTCGAGTTGCCGGTCGACGCCTATGACCGCTACGCCCATGAATTTTCGGGCGGCCAGCGCCAGCGCATCGGCATCGCCCGGGCGCTGACGCTCGAGCCGGAATTCATCGTTGCCGACGAGCCGGTCTCGGCACTCGACGTCTCGATCCAGGCGCAAATCATCAATCTGTTGCGCGACCTGCAGCTCCGGCTCGGCCTGACCATGCTGTTCATTTCGCACGATCTGGCTGTCGTCGAGTACATCTGCGACACGGTCATCGTGCTCTATCTCGGGCGCATCATGGAGGTTGCGCCGGCGGCCGAGCTTTATGCCCGTCCCCAGCATCCCTACACGCGCGCGCTGCTGTCAGCCATTCCGTCGCTCGATCCGCTGGCCAGGCAAAGCCGGCAGGTGCTCAAAGGCGATATTCCAAGCCCGGCAAACCCGCCGTCGGGCTGCGTTTTCCGAACCCGTTGCCCGTTCGCGCTGGAAGCTTGCGCCGGGGCTGTACCGCCGCTGAGGGCGACAGCCGAGGGCCATCTGAACGCCTGCATCCGCGACGACATCGCTTAGGTTTTCTGCCCTCGGCCTACGGGAGAACTTGGGCGAGATGGACAAGGTCGTCGGCCACAAAGTCCCAGCTCTCAAGAGGCGAGAGATCGGTCGTCTGCGTCGGGCCATGCTCTTTTGGCCGAGCAACAAAGGCGGTTCCGATACCGCATTTTCGTGCCGCGGCCAGGTCGTCATTGTGCGCGGCGATTAACACGGCCTCCGCAGGTCGCACCCCCAGGATCTCCACTGCGCGGAGATAAGCCTGCGGCGCAGGCTTGTAGGTGCCGAACACATCCGAGCCAAGGACGGTGTCCCAAGGCAGGCCGGCGCGCTTGGCCATATCCAGCAACAGCCGGGTATTGGCCCCTGATAAGGGCACGATGATGAAGCGTTCCTTCAGCCTCGCAAGGCCTTTCAGCGAATCGGGCCACGGCTCCAGCCGGTGCCAGGCGAGGTTGAGTTCCTCAAGTTCGGCGGTCGGCAGCTCGGATGGGGCCAGCCCGAACTGGACGAGGGTGGCGTCCAGATTCTCCCTGTTGATTACGTCAAGTGACACGAAAGGCCGCTGCCCCGTCCGCATCGCCTCGGTCGAGGCGTCATAGCGCGACGCCCACGCATCGGCGAATTCACCGGGATCGACCTGCTCTGCACCAACTCGCGCGAGGAAGGCGCCGGCCTCCCTTGCGATACCGCTGCGCCAATCAACGACGGTTCCCAGAACATCGAAGAATAGGACTCGAGTAGTGGTCATTGAGCTTTCCTCCGACCTCATTGAAACGTCGCCGACGCCAACCCATATGCAATGCGCGTCGGATGTTTCCTCCCATTCGTCCGGCGCGTTCCCCTCTGAAGGTTTTCGACCTTCACATCTGGCCGGGCTTTGCAGCCCGGCCTTTTTTTGCGGGTAAGTGAGCCAGCCGAGATCATGGCGCAGGTGTGCCCAGCGTATCGATGCGTTTCGCCAGCGCCGCGGGATCGCCAAGCACGCGCAGCGCCTTCAGCCGAGCTGTGCCGCCGGCAGCGATCGAGACGCCCGATGCCGGCACCCCAAGCGCCTTGGCTACCAGCCTTTCCAGCGCTCGATTGGCGGCTCCGTTTTCCGGCACGGCGCGGACGCGAGCCTTCAGATGGCTTCGTCCATCCGCCGATGTTTCGATGCCTTCCAGCCTGTCCATCGCTGATTTCGGCGTCAGCCGGACAAACAGGTCGATGCCGTCGGCGCGCGTGCGGAACGGCGCACTCATCGACGCTCTGGGCTCAGACGACCAGCGAAAGCACGGTGGTGAGCAGGAACTGCCGGATGAAGAACAGGATCAGCAGCAGGATGATCGGCGAGATGTCGATGCCGCCGAGGTCGGGCATGAAGCGGCGGATCGGCCGCAGCGCCGGCTCGGTCAGCCGATAGAGCATGTTGCTGATGGTGTCGACGAACTGGTTGCGGGAGTTGACGACGTTGAAGGCGTAGAGCCAGGAAAATATCGCCGAGGCGATGATGATCCACCAGTAAAGGTCAAGCGCCATGACAATGGTCTGAATGAGGGCGATCATGCCGGTCTCCGATTGTTGCCGACATGTAGCCACTGTAGGTGAAAGCGGCAAGAGCCGCCTTCTGCCGCATGGGCGAGGGCGCACGAACGGCCGAGCGGCATTTCGGCAGCAAGCGCAGCCTTGACAGGAAACCGCAGCGGCCGATAAAAGCCCCATCCGCTGGACGGGGCTGTAGCTCAGCTGGGAGAGCGCGTCGTTCGCAATGACGAGGTCAGGAGTTCGATCCTCCTCAGCTCCACCAGCGGATTTTTTCCGACCCTTTGCCTGGATGAATTCCAAGGAAGTCCTCCTTGGATTCACGGCGTCTCTCAGACGAAGCTCGCGAACGCATTGCAGGCCTGCTGGCGGCTTGGCACTATCGTTGCCGGGTGGATTCACATCGGCGACGTAAAGACCCTCTACAGCAGTAGCGTATGCGGCCTATTGCCACTGCGCCTCGTCCTTGCCAGACTTGGTCCGTCTTCAAAACCGAGGGGAATTCACCATGACCAGCACGACAAGGCGTGATTTTGTAGGTCTTACAGGAATGGCAGCGACTGCCCTGGCCGGTGCTGTTGCAACACGAGCTACCGCCGCGGAAAGCGATGTAGCGCCATCGTTCGATGAGGTTCTTCAAGAGTACAACCAAAACAACACAGAAAGGACTAGATCAAAGCTGGCGATCTATGTGGTGCTTTCTCATCTGCACGCCAGTCTCGAGGAGGAATTTAGCGACCTTGGGTTAGAGCTGCCTTTAGGGAAAAAGGCCTTGCCATCGAACCTGCCGGCCAATTTCGCCGACGCGCAGGTTGCACCCCTTCCTTGGCTCTTTAAGCCCTCGGAAGTTACCGACCACGAACGAAACGGCTATGCGGCGATTGCAATGCGAATGAACGCAGTGATGGCAAGACACACCGCCGACGTGAGTGTCGGGGTTTCGCATATCATGTCGCACAAGGGATAACCGCGACCTTGCCGGCGAGAACGGCACGTCAGGCGAGCACAACGCCGGCCGGCGATTTGTTGTTGCGGGCGAACCGATTACCTGTTTTGGCGAGGCGACTGCGCTGCGAGAGTCCTCACAATGGATAAATACTTCCGGGACGCGCCGCGCGAGATAGCAAAGCTCTCGGCACCCCGGCCAGTGGGAATTGTCAGCCGTCCGCGCGTAGTGGCGCTGCTTTCGCAGGCCCTCGACAGCGGTGCATGCTGGCTGGCGGCGCCTGGTGGATACGGCAAGACCACCGCGGTGATCGACTTTCTGGAACACGGCGGGCTGGAACAAGGCGGGCTGAAGCAAGGCGAATCGGCGTACAACTGGTATCGGGTCGACACCGAGGACCAGGACGTTGCGCGCCTTTTCCACTATCTGACGCTGTCGCTCGACGGCAGGCATGCCGGCATGCCGGTCTTTGGTCCGGAATATGCCGACAATTCCGACGATTTCGCGCGGCTGTTCTTCCGCACCTATTTCTCGCGGCTTGATCCGGGCACGATCCTGGTCCTCGACGATCTGCATCGTGCCGATGCGCCAGGCTTTCGCCGGACGCTGGCGATCCTGTTGCGCGAACGCCCCAACACTGTCCGCTGCATCTGCACATCGCGGATGCTGCCCGAGGGCGACGTCGCCGACCTCGTGCTGTCGGGACAGTTGCCGGTGCTCAACCAAACGCTGCTGGAGTTTTCGCCTGGGGAGGCTCGCAACCTCGTCACCGCCCGCTCGCAATCGCCGTCCGAGGTCGGCGACATTTCGGAGGCGCGCGGCTGGGCGGTGGGCCTTCTCCTGCTGGCCAACGCCGGAATGTACTACCCGCTTTCGCAGACCGGCCTTGCCGGGGGAGCCGGCCTTCGGGAGATTGTCGGACGTTATTTCCTGCGCGACATCGCGCCGGAGGACCAGGATCTGCTTATCAGGCTCAACGTTCTGCCGGAGATCAGCACGGAGCTTGCCGATGCGTTCCTGGGCTCGCCGCAGGCTGCTCGCCTGCTGGTGCGGCTGCAGCATCGCCAGCTGCTGATCACGCGCGACGGTCCGGGCGGCGCCGCCTTCCAGCTGCATGACTGTTGCGCGAATACCTTGCCGGCCTACTGGACCGGCGCGTGACGGAAGCGGACCGTTCCAGGCTGCGCAGGCAGCAAAGGTCCTGCACGAGGCAGACAAAACCGACGCGGCAATCGTGCTGGCGTTGCAGGCGGGCGCCTGGCCGCTGGCACGCCAGCTCATTCTGGAGTGCGCTAACGGCGTTCTCACGCAAGGGCGCAGGGCCAGCTTCGTCGAATGGTGCAACAGGCTGCCCCCCGACCAGATGGACGGGTGGGTCCATTATTGGCTGGGCGTCGCCTTCGCATCGGACGATGCGAAGGCCGAACCGCACTTCTCCAAGGCATGGCAAGCATTCGAGAACACCGACATGCGCGGCCAATGCCTGACGGTGGCGCGGGCGGTCGTAGTCAAGACCGCCAGCTGGCGTACGCATGAGGGGCTGGCGGATTGGACGCGCCGAGCCTCACAGGTTCTTGCCAAGGGATTGCCGGAGTTGGATCCGGAGGAACTCATGATGGTCAGGCTCGGCATCCTGCGGGCCGTCGATTTCGCCGAACCTGGCGAATTCGACGCCCATGACGCGAAGCGCCTCGTGAATGATATCCAGCAGCGCCTGACACATCTGCCGATCGAGGATTCGGTCGAGTTGCGCCTGCTGGCAAGCGAAGCGCTCATCGACTACGCGACCTCGTCGGGGCAGCGCGACATTTTTGCCAATGCCGTGGACAGCGTTGCCGCCGATCTCGAACATCCGGATATCCCGCCGTTGGTGCTCGGCATGTGGCTGGTGTCCTTTGGCTCGGCCAGCGGCCGTTACTTCCCCTATTCGCGGCGCGGTTTTGTCTATGCCTCGGCCGAGGATGCGTTGCGACGCGCAACGGCGATAGGCGAGCAGCACGCCTTACGGGGCGTCGAGTTCAGCGCGCTCTATCAGCTTCAATTGCTGATGAAGCTTCACAACAGGTTCTCGGAATTCAATGCGCTCGTCTCCCGGCTGGGCGAGATCGCGGACAGCAGGTTCACAACCCAGGTCGCTGTAGTCGCCGACTGCCACGCGGCGATGCACACGCGCAACGGCGACTTCGTCAAGGCTTATCTCGACTGCGATGCCTTCATGGATGCGATCGAGCGGGCGAATGAGCCGATGATCGAACGCTGGCCGCATTACGTCACCAAATACCAGGTCCTGCTGGCCGATCGGCGTCCAGCGGAGGCCATTGCGCTACTCCAGGAGATCGTCGAAAGGCTGAGCGGCGGCCCTCGCCAGCGCGTCGAACTCAACATTCTGGCCGCTCGGGCCCTGGAGCAGAAGTGGAACGGCGGCGCGTCCTATGGCAGTCGTCTGGCTGAATTCATGGAGGCGTTGCGCCAGGTCAACCCCTCCGCAATCCTGCTCAACCTGCCGGACCTATTGGCCGATCTTGTCGCCGATGCGCTGGAGCGAAAGATCGACGTCGATCTCTGCCGCCGTGTCGTTCGGGCGCGATATCTGGTCCCGCCCGCTGGCCGACCCGTCCAGTGGCCTTGGCCGCTCAGGATCCACTTGATGGGAGGCTTCCGCCTCGAAATCGATGGTGCCGAGGTCGCGCCCGGTGCCAAACCTACCCGCGCGCTCGACATATTGCGCATTATCTGCCTGTCGAGGGACCAGGTCTGTTCGGTGGAAACCCTGCAGGATTGGCTCTGGCCCGACCTCGACGGCGACCAGGCCAAAGCGGCCTTGGAGCAGGCGCTGCATCGTCTGCGCAAATTGCTCGGGCAAGGCGAACTCGTAACGCTGAGAGAAGGCCGTTTGCGGCTCGCTGCCGACAAGGTCTGGATCGATCTGCAGGATTGGGAAGACCGGCTGAAACCCGTTCTGTCGGGCCAAAGAGACTGCGCAATCGAGGAGCAGGAGATGCTGCTGGAAGGCTTTGTCGGCCCGCTTTTCTCGAATGCCCCGATGCCCGCCTGGTCGAATGCCGCGGCCGACCGGGTGCGGGATGGGTTTGTGGAGCTTGCCGTGCGGATCGCCAAACACTGGCAGAGTCAAGGCAATGCGGATCGGGCACGCCAGGCGTGCCGGCGTGCGCTCGATTTCTACCCGGAATCGGCCAAACTCCATGGCACGCTCATCCAGGAGAGCCTCTCCAGGAACGATCATGCCGGCGCCATCGAGGATTACCGGCGCTATGAACGCGCGCTCGCTTCGACCGGCGATGACGAGCCCTCGCCTTTGCTGCGTTCGCTCGTGCGCCCGTTTCTCTAAACCGGTTCATCGTTTCACGGAAACGCCGAACCGCTCTATCTCTTTATTTTTGCGCAATTCCGGACGGAAAACCGTTCCACACTTTTCCTGGAATTACTCTGGCGCAGCTCGGAACTCTGTAAGCCGTCCGTAAGTCGCGGTCTGGGAACCTCGGCTCGTCGATCAAAACCGATCGCCGGAGGCCTGAAGCCCCCGATACCAACACTCACAGGAAGGAAAAGGTCATGCCGTATACTGCCAGAGCAACTTCGAGAGTGCGTGCCGGCACCATCCGCGCTGGAGCCACAAGACTTTCCGACCAGCTCAGGATCGGGCCTTGGTCGCTCCTCTCGCCCGAAGCTGTCATACAGCAAAAGTACAACTCCCTTGGAGGCGCCGGCTTCGCCGAGATCGACAGGAAGGACACTGGAAAAGCCTGGTATCTCAAGAACGGCTCATGCATTTGTTACAACGATGCCATGCACGACGCCTTTGAGATCCATGGCGAAATCTACAGGAAGTGGATTGCGCTTGGCGGTCTCGCGTGGGGCATTCCCTGCACCGACGAAACCGGAACTCCCGACGGCGTCGGCCGATACAATCACTTCAACAACAATACCGCTTCGATCTACTGGACACCGAACACCGGTGCTCAAGCGATTTGGGGGGCAATTCGCGGCAAATGGGCAGCAATGGGCTGGGAGCGCTCGGTTCTCGGCTATCCGGTCACCGACGAAACCGGAACTCCCGACGGCGTCGGGCGCTACAACCATTTTGCCAATGCCGGCTCGATCTACTGGACACCGAACACAGGAGCCAACGTGGTGTACGGTGACATCCGCAAGAAGTGGGAGAGCCTGGGCTGGGAACAGTCATATCTGGGATATCCCACGACCGACCAGACCGAATTTGCCGATGGTGGCCGTGCCAATCTGTTTGAAAACGGCGGCATATACTGGTGGCCCGACACCGGCGCGATCGACCTTCGAGACGTCGTCGTCCACTATACCGGCCTCCATTGCTTCGGCGAGACCGACTGGGATCAGGGATCGAGTGCGGACGAACCCTATGTCATCGTCAGCGTGACAACGCCGCAGATCGCCGACACCAGGCGCAGCCAGGTCTATGGCGACGTCGATGCCGGAGATACGAGACCCGACCTTATGGAAATCTATCGAGGCAAGCCCTACGGCATCAATATCGGCACGGTGCTGATGGAAAACGATTTTGGCGACCCCAACAAATACAAGGACGAGGTGCAGAAGATCGTCATGGGCGTCCATACGGCGGGCACGCTGGCTTTGGGCCTCATTCCGGTGGCAGGACCTATCATTGCCGCGATAGCCGGCCCCGCCCTGGGATCCTTGATGCCATCGATCGGCGGCGCCATCAGCGATCTCTTCGATTGGGGCGATGACAGGATCGGGAGCGCGACAGTGACCATCTCCGCAAAGCAGATGGTGTTGCTCGCGGCACGTACGAACAATACCACCTTCAGCGGGATTGGGTTCAAAGTGGAAACGCCCCTGATTTCCGGCGAGGGGGCTTCCTACAAAGCCTATTTTGGCTTTGTGCCTGCCTAGGCCAATCGCCTCGGCAAAAACCTTCGCCGAGACAATCAAACTTACCAGCCCGGCCTTCCATTGGCGGGGCTGCCACTTCGCGACTGAGAGTTTCCGTAGCGGTCGTCGCAAGGCGCGGTCCGGATGCGGCAGCGGCCGATCAGCATAGCGGGCAAGCTGTCGTTGCCTAACCCCGCACAGCCCGTAGCGCCGCCATGAACGCGGCTCCTTCGGCCGGAACGATGGAGACCGCATTAAGTGCGGTCACCTCAACGACGCGGCCGCAGCCAACGAGGCCGAACGGGACCGGCGGAAACCGGATCAGGCGGTGCGCAACCCGCCGCCATGACAGCCGAGATCAATCAGGATGGAAAGAGAACGGTGACAAGAGCGGGCATGCATCACACCAGCCCGCGCTTGGCCATCATCGCTTCCGGGGAAGGCATCTTGCCGCGGAAGGCGGTGTAGAGTTCTTCCGGGTCCTTTGAACCGCCGGCGGCGTAGATGTTCTTGCGCAGCCGCTCGGCCAGCGCCGGATTGAAGGGATCGCCTGTTTCCTCGAAGGCGGCGAACGCGTCGGCGTCGAGCACTTCCGACCACATGTAGGAGTAATAGCCGGCAGAATAGCCATCGCCGGCGAAGATATGGCCGAAATGCGGGGTGCGGTGACGCATGGCAATGGTGTCAGGCATGTCGAGCTTTTCGAGCGTCTCGGCTTCGAAACGAAGCGCCTGTTCCGGTGCATCCGGCCGGGCGTGGTAGGCCATGTCGACCAAGGCCGAGGCGGTGAACTCGACGGTGGCGAAGCCGGCGCCGAAGGTGCGCGCCGCCAGCATCTTGTCGACCAGCGCCTTTGGCATCGGCTTGCCGGTCTTAATATGCAGCGCATGCTTTTCCAGTACCGCCGGCACCGTCAGCCAGTGTTCGTAGAGCTGCGAGGGCAGCTCGACGAAATCGCGGCTGACCGAGGTGCCAGCGACCGATGGCCAGGTAACGTCGGTCAGCATGCCGTGCAGCGCGTGACCGAATTCGTGGAACAGGGTCTTGGCCTCGTCGACCGACAGCAAGGCTGCCTCGCCGGCCGGCGGCTTGGCGAAATTCATGATGTTGTAGATGACCGGCTTGGAGCCATCGCCAAGCTTGTAGCCGGATTTCAGCGCGCTCATCCAGGCGCCGGAGCGCTTCGAAGGCCGCGCGAAATAGTCGGCGAGGAACAGGCCGCGCTCGCTGCCGTCGGCATTCTTCACGACGAAAACGCGAGCGTCCGGATGCCAGGTGGCAATGCCCTTCTTTTCTTCGAAAGAGATGCCGAACAATCGTGTTGCCACGTCGAAACAGGCGTCGATGATGCGGTCTAGCTGCAGATACGGCTTCAGCTCGGCCTCGTCGAAGGCGAATTTCTCTGCACGCAGCTTCTCCTGATAGAAGCGCCAGTCCCAGGCAGCGAATTTCTCGTTGCTGCCGGCCTCGACCGCCAGCCGCTGCAATTCGGCCTGGTCGCTTGCGGCCTTTTCCACCGCCTTTTCCCAGACCGGATCGAGCAGCGCGTGCACCGCCTCCGGCGTCTTGGCCATGGTGTCGTCGAGCTTCAATGCGGCGTAGGAAGCATAGCCGAGCAGCTTCGCCTTCTCGGCGCGCAGGCGCAGCATGTCGCGCACCACTTCCGTGTTGTCGGTAGCGCCGCCATTCTGACCACGCATGATGAAGGCGCGGGACGCCGTCTCGCGCAGGTCGCGGCGTTCTGAGAAGGTCGAGAACGGCTCGTAGATCGAACGCGACAAAGTGACGGCGTAGCGGCCCTTCTGGCCGCGCATCTCGGCGGCTTCCGCCATCGAGCTTTTCAGGAATTCCGGCAGGCCGGCCAGGTCGGCCTCGTCGAGGAACAACGCCCAGTCGCGCTCGTCGGCAAGCACGTTCTGGCCGAAATTGGTGCCGAGCGACGACAATTCCTCGTTGATCGAGGCCAGCCGCTTCTTGCCTTCGGCGTCGAGCCTGGCGCCGGAGCGGACGAAGTTTTTCCAGGTCTTTTCCAGCACCCGCAGCGTTTCGGCATCGAGCTTCAAAGCCTCGCGGCGCTGATAGAGATCGTCGATGCGGGCAAACAGTCGCTCGTTCATCGAAATCGCCGAGTAATGCCGCGACATCTTTGGCGAGATGTCGCGCTCCAGCGCCTGGATCGCCTCATTGGTGTGGGCGCCGGCGCGGCACCAGAAGATCGAGGAGACATGGTCGAGCGCCTCGCCGGCAAGCTCGAGCGAGGCAAGCGTGTTTTCGATCGTCGGCGTCCCGGTGTTGCCGGCAATCGCCTCGATCTCGGCCTCATGCGCCCTCAGGGCCGCGTCGAAGACCGGAGAAAAATCGCCGTCGCCGATGCGCGTGAAATCGGGCAGGCCGAACGGCCCTTGCCATGCGGTCAGCGGATGGGCGGCGAGGTCGACGGTTGACGGCATGGGCAAACTTTCGCTGGGTGGGCGGGAGAAGCGGATCGTCACCGATGTAAGGCGCCGGCCCGTTGCGCGCAACAGCGGGTCCCGTTCATGGTTCCGTCAGTAGCCGTCGCAATTTTCGGCGATCGCGGCTTGCGAACTGGCGGTGATCTGGTCGTTGGCGACCGCAAAGGTCTCCTGCATCAGCATGTCGTTGCTGGGAAAATCATAGCAGGCGATGACAGTGGTGACGCCGCCCTCCGATTTCTCGATCCGATGGCGGATTTCGGCCCCGGCGACGGCGCCTTGCCACTCGGCGATCGAGGCGATGAATTCCTGCTTGCTTTGCACGACGCCGAGGTCGTCGAGCTTGATGCGGACGTTGTCGGCAAGCAGGTCCGACAATTCGCCGCGGTCGGCGACGAGGAGTGCCGAATACCAGCGATCGATGATCGCGCTATCGTCGGCACGGGCGAAATCTGCCGAGCACAGCAGTGCCGCAGCCGCGAACGCGTCCCGAAGTCGCGTCATGCCTTGTCTCCTACTCCATCTCCGGCCGCTCGAAATCGCCGGTGTCCTTGTTCATCACCCAAAGCTCGCCGGTCGAAATATCGAACCAGGCACCGTGCAGCG
This sequence comes from Mesorhizobium sp. M0664, assembly GCF_040320565.1. Lineage (NCBI taxonomy): Bacteria > Pseudomonadati > Pseudomonadota > Alphaproteobacteria > Hyphomicrobiales > Phyllobacteriaceae > Mesorhizobium > Mesorhizobium sp. M0664. The sequence goes on along the minus strand of NZ_JAMYPW010000031.1, from coordinate 22,471 downwards.
ACAGCCGCCCCTTGCCTTCGAGGATCGAGACGCAAGGGAAGGTACGCAGATTGGCGATGGAATAGCGGATCGAGATGCGCTCCAGCGCCGTCTGGCGCTCGGTCGCGGTCATGAAGGTGCTGGACGATACGGTCTCGGCCGCGGGCGCGATCAGGCTCATCCACTTGCCGATGAAATCGCCCGGCGACAAGGGTGCGGCCGTGGTGTCGAGTGCCGCGCGGATGCCGCCGCAGCGGCCGTGGCCCATCACCACGATGTTCTTGACCTTGAGGCTCTGCACCGCAAATTCGAGCGCCGCCGATGTCGAGTGGAACTGATCGTCTGGCGCATAGGGTGGCACCAGATTGCCGACATTGCGCAGCACGAACAGCTCGCCCGGCCCGGCATCGAAGATCGCTTCGGGCGCGGCCCGCGAATCGCAGCAGGCGACGATCATCGTTTCCGGTGCCTGGCCCTCCCGCGCCAGCGAGCGATAACGGCCGCTTTCGGTGAGATAGCGGCCGCTCATGAAACTGCGGTAGCCGGTGAGAAGATGCTCGGGAAGATGGGGCATGGGCAGCGGTGGGAGCCTTTCCGGGTTGAAGGCAGCTCGGTTCAATCCCGAAAGGCTCTAGCGCATCGGCCCGAAAATCGGAACCGATTTTCGGAAAGCGGGATGGCGTGGTTTCGACGTGCTAGCCCGTATTTTGACACAGGTGAACGAACGCCGCCATTAATCGGGTTCAGAACCGCAGATTGGCGGTTCGACTATTCCGCGATGTCCAGCAGGGTCGATATCAGCAGCCGGCGCTCTTCGGCGGAGAGAATGTCCGAATCGAACAGGTTCATGCTGCGAAGCCCTTCGATGGCGAGATAGCAGACCAGCAGCGCCTTGAGGTTCGGCGTCTCCTGCTTCAGCCGCTCGAATAGCTGCCGCCTGAACGATTTTATCGGCGTCAGGAAATCGGGATCCTCGGCAATCGCCGAAAATATCCAGGATGCCGACGGTTTCGATTCCTCGGCATGCTCGGCCGACAGCTTGATGTAAGTTGCAAGCGGGCTTTCGCCGTTGACGCCGGCCGTGCGGGCGGACTCCAGGGCCTGCTCGAAGGCGCGCAGGTAATCCTCCACCAGCGCCTGCATCAATTTCGCCTTGGTCGGGAAATTGTAGAGAAGACCGCCCTTCGACACGCCGGCACGGCTGGCGACCGCATCCAGCGACAGGCTGCCAGGACCCGTCTCGCGCGCCACGGCGGCGGCGGCGGCGAGGATCTTCTCGCGCGAATTTGCTCTGCGGGCCTTCATCAAGCGTTCCCCATTCATTAGCTTAGGCGGAATTGACAAGACCGTCCAGACGGTACAGTAAGATCGCCGTCATTTGAAATTGGGACCAGGCACAGGTATGTGTTCCGGTCATCCGACCGTTATGCTGGGCCGTGGCCGAGGGACTGTTCGTGATCAAGCGCTTCATCATCGCCTTCATTCTGCTCGTGCTGGTGTGCGGCGGCATCGTCGGCTTCAACCTGTTTCGCGACAATGCGATCAAACAGTTCTTCGCCACCATGAAGCCGCCGGCCGCGACCGTGTCGACGGTCATCGTCAAACCGATGTCATGGACGCCCGGCATCGAGGCGATCGGCACTGTCAGTGCCGTACGCGGCGTCGACCTGACGGTCGAAACCGCGGGCATCGTCAAGGACATCCTGTTCCATGCCAATCAGAAGGTCGCCGCCAACGCCGTGCTGCTGCAGCTCGACGATGAAGTCGAGCGAGCCGACCTCGTGGCATCGAAGGCGCAAGCCACCTCCGACCAGACGACGCTGATGCGCGCTCTTGAGCTGCAGAAGCGCGGGGTGGGCACCGATGCCACGCTCGACACGGCGCAGGCAGCAGCATCGGTCTCCGCCGCGCAGGTAAACAAGCTGCAAGCGGTGCTCGACCAAAAGCAGTTGACGGCCCCTTTCAAGGGTACCGTCGGTATTCCGAAAATCGACCTTGGCCAGTATCTCACACCCGGCACCGCCGTGGTGACCTTGCAGGACATGGATACGATGCGTGTCGATTTCACCGTGCCGGAGCAGCAGCTTCCGCAGCTGAAGATCGGACAGACGGTGCGGTTGGGCGTCGGCGGCGGCGACATGCCGTTCACCGGCAGCATCCGCGGCATCGATCCGAAGATCGACCCGACCAGCCGGCTGGTGACCGTGAGGGCGGAGGTCGGCAATCCCGAAGGCAAGCTGACGCCCGGCCAGTTCGTCCAGGTGCGCGTCGAACTGCCCGAGGAGAACGACGTGCTGGCGCTGCCGCAGACGGCGCTGACTTCCAGCCTGTACGGCGACTTCGTCTTCGTGGTGCGCCCGGCCAAATCCGCCGAAGCCAACGGCGCGGCGCCCGAGGCAAAGCCGGAAGAAAAGCCGGCTGCAGATGCTGCCAAGCCCGCGGCCGAAGCACCCGCGGCAAAACCCGACGAAAAGCCGGCTGCTACCCCAGCCAAACCGGCAGAGGAAGCCAAGCCGGCAGCGGAAAAACAGAAGCCGCAGCTCGTGCTAGCCCAGGTGTTCGTCAAGCCAGGCCGCCGCAACGCCGGCCTGGTCGAGATTCTGGAGGGCATCGCGCCCGGCGACGAAGTCGTTACCGCCGGCCAGAACCGGCTCTCCAACGGAATGTCCGTTGCCGTCGACAACACGATCGATCCGGGCAAGCCAGGGAACCAGCAGGCAGCCCAGCAATGAGCTTTTCCGACCTCTTCATCCGCCGCCCGGTCCTTTCGACCGTGCTTGCCTGCATGATCCTGCTTCTGGGTTTTCAGGGAATCTTCAACCTTTCGATCCGGCAGTATCCAGAGGTTGAAGAAACGGCCATCACCATCACCACGGCCTATCCCGGCGCCAGTGCCGACCTGATCCAGGGGTTCATTTCCGCGCCGATCGCGCGTGCCGTCGCTTCGACCGAAAACATCGATTATGTCACGTCGTCGAGCCGGCCGTCCTCCAGCACCGTGACAGTGCAGATGAAGCTCGGCTCCGACCCCGACGTCGCGCTGAACGAAGTCTTGTCGAAGGTTCAGAGCGTTCGCGGCGATCTACCGGACGAAACCAAAGACCCGGTGATCGTCAAGGGCACCGGCCAGCAGTTCGCGATGATGTACATCTCGATGCAGAACCCGAACATGACGCCGGAACAGCTCACCGAATATATCGAGCGCGTCGTGCGGCCGCGTATCTCGACGGTCGAAGGCGTCGCCGACGTGCAGATCTTCGGCGCAGCCGAATATTCGATGCGGGTCTGGATCGACCCGATCAAACTGGCGGCGCGCGGCGTGACCGCGGCGGAAGTGCTGGCCGCCATCAACGAATCGAATTTCCTTTCCGCGCCCGGCGACACCGAAAACGAATATGTGGTTTCTTCGATCACCGTTCGCTCTACGCTGCAGACCCCGGAGGCTTTCGCCGCCCTTCCACTCCGGTCGAAGGACGGCAATGTGGTGAGATTGCGCGACGTGGCCCGCGTCGAACTCGCCGCGGCGAACACCGACACCAGGGTCAGCTTCAACGGCAAGCCCGGCATCTTTCTCGCTATCTTTCCGACGCCGGCCGCCAATCCGCTGACCACCGCGGCGGCAATCCACAAGATTGTGCCGACCATCCAGGAGACGCTGCCGCTCGGCATGACGATGGAGATCGTCTACGATTCAACCGAGCAGATCAGTGCGTCGATCGAGGAGGTGTTCAAGACCATCGGCGAGGCGGTCGCCATCGTCATCGTTGTTATCCTGCTCTTCCTCGGCTCGTTCCGCTCGGTGCTGATGCCGATCGTGACCATTCCGCTGTCGCTGATCGGCGTCTGTTTCCTGCTGTTTTCGGTGGGCTATTCGATCAATCTTTTGTCGCTGCTGGCCATGGTGCTGGCGATCGGACTTGTCGTCGACGATGCCATCGTGGTGGTGGAAAACATCCACCGCCACATGGAGGAAGACGGCTTGTCGCCGATGCAGGCGGCGTTCAACGGCATGCGCGAGATCTCGTCCGCCGTCGTCGCCATGACGATAACATTGGCCGCCGTGTTCGCGCCGCTGGCCTTCACCGGCGGCCTGACAGGCGCACTATTTCGCGAATTCGCGGTGACGCTTGCCGGCTCGGTGGTGCTTTCGGGTGTCGTCGCCCTCACCATCACACCGATGATGTCGGCACGTATCCTGAGGTCCGGCTCGCACAGCCGCTTCCAGCGCATTGTCGACAATACGTTCGGGCGCGTCGAACACATCTATGAGCGGCTCGTCACCGGTTCGTTGAACTATCGCCCGGTGACGCTGATGATCGTCCTCGCGCTGGTCGCCACGACCGGTTTCATGTTCACCAAGACCGCGAGCGAACTGGCGCCGGAAGAGGACCAGGGTTTCCTGCTTTCGCTGGTGACCGCGCCGCGGTACGCGACGTCGGACTATACCGAAACCTACGTCAATCAGATACTCGGCCTGGTCAAGGATCTGCCTGAGACGCGGGCACAGTTCTCGGCGGTCGCCTTCGGTGGTGGCCAGACGAACAGCGCTTTCGTCGGCTTTGCGTTCAAGGACTGGGCTGACCGCACGCGCAACTCGAAGGAAATCCAGCAAGACATTACGGGCCGCCTGAGCAAGGTGGCGGGCGTCGAAGCTTTCGTCTTCGCGCCGCCGACGCTGCCCGGCTCCGGCGGCGGCCTGCCGATAACGATGGTCGTGCGCTCGACCGGCGACGCCTCGCAGGTGTACGAGGCGGCCGAAGACATCAAGAACAAGGCGCAGGCCTCCGGCCGCTTCATCGTCGTGCAGAATTCGATGACCTTCGACGCGCCGCAAGTGACGGTGACGATCGACCGCGACCGCGCCGCCGCGCTCAACCTGCCGATAGCCGACATCGGCCGGACGCTGACGCTCCTGGTCGGTGGCGCCGAAGTGGCGCAATTCGACCGCGAATCCAACAGCTACGACATCATCCCGCAGGTGCCGCAGAGCTTTCGCGACAACCCTGAAAAACTGGGCGAGTATTTCGTGCGCAGCGTATCGGGCGAGATGGTGCCGCTCTCGGCGGTGGTGAAGATCTCGACCAACGCGTCGCCGGCCGCCATCGAGCAGTTCAACCAGCTCAACTCGGCGACGATCTCTGCCTTGCCGCGGCCCGGCATCACCACCGGGGATGGGCTACAGGCGATCGAGGACATTGCCAAGCAAAGCCTGCCCGACACCTTCTTCATCGACTATACCGGTCAATCGCGGCAGGAGAAGGAACAGGGCTACACGATCATCATCGCCTTCGCGGCGGCGGTGCTCGTCATCTATCTGGTGCTGGCGGCGCAATTCGAAAGTTTCCGCGATCCGCTGATCATCATGATGGCGGTGCCGCTGTCGATCTTCGGCGCGATCGTGCCGCTTAATGTCGGGCTTGGCACGCTCAACATCTACACCCAGGTCGGCTTGATCACGCTGATCGGCCTGATCACCAAGCACGGCATCCTTCTGGTCGAGTTCGCCAACCAGCAGCGTGAAATGCACGGCATGCGGCGGCGCGATGCGATCATCGCGTCGGCCAGGGTGCGGCTGCGGCCGATCCTGATGACGACGGCGGCGATGGCGCTCGGCGTGGTGCCGCTGATCATCTCCAGCGGCGCTGGTGCCGCGGCACGCTATTCGATGGGCCTGGTGATCTTCACCGGCATCCTGGTCGGAACCATGTTCACGCTGTTCGTGGTGCCGATGTTCTACACCTTTGTCGCCAGCAAGGACCTGCCGCATCACGCCGAAAAGCCGGATCCGAAGCTGATGCCGGTAATGCCGGATTAGATTGCGGTAATATCCGGCCCTTGCCTGGGAGCGACGAGAAGCATCGCTCATTTAACGATGACGATGCTGGTGTTGGCCGGGCCGAAGACCTCGACGAGCTGGTAGAAATCGGCGGCGTTGTCCGGATGCAGACGCACGCAGCCATGCGAGGCTGGCTGGCCGAGGCGCTTGATGGCGCTTGTCGCATGTACGGCGTAGCCGCCGCTGAAGAATACCGAATGCGGCATCGGGGCGTTGTCGTATTTCTTCGAATACCAAATTTCATGCATGCGGGTCGGCTTGAACGAACCGGTCGGCGTGACGTGCGTCCTGTCGCCGGTCGAGACTTTCCAGGCGAATGTCGGCCGGCCGTCGACCAGGATTTCCATGGTCTGCTGCGATAGCGACACACGCGCGACGATCTTGTTGGCGGCGGCGTGGGCTGCGCCGTTGCCGGCACTGACAAGCAAGGCAGTACCGGTGATGACGGCGGCGGCGATGTTGATGAGCTTGGCGGAAATGGCAGTGCACATGATGTCTCCCCTATTCTGCCGGTCGGGACCGGCTCAATTCGATGACCGGCTTATCGGGGCGTCATGTTTCAAGCCGATTTCGCTAGATGCTCGTTTGTGTTTCGATTCTGTTTCCCCTGGTTAACAGAAAAGGTCCGCGCAAAGCAGCTTGCAGTTGCACGACGTCGTCATGACGGTGGCGTGTTTGCCTAGGCGGATCGGCCAAACCGCGGCGCGAATACGCGATTGCCTTTCGTTTGATAGGAAGTCACCTGACTCCGAAACCGAGCTGCAGCAAAGCGCAGCCTCGGCGGCATGATCCGGATACAGCGAACAGGCAAAGTTGACCTGACGAAAACAGCGGTCAACGAACGATCGGAAGCCAACACTGTTTTCGCTACGGTCTGGATTGGTCTGGACAGTTTCCAGCCTGCGCGTCGACCGGCTCAAGCCCCTCTGGCGGGGGCGGCTTAGGGCCGTTGAGGATGCGCGGCGCCTCCGGCAACTTGCAGCCGAGAGGACCGAAGGCCCGCGCCGCAACGGGGGGCTCCGCTGGCGGCGCGGGCGCTTCGGGGGTTCCCCTGAAGTGCCCGTAAATTCCAATTTTGAGGAACGAACAGGATGAAAACGAAATTCGCCGCTTCGGTGCTTTCCGCGCTGCTTTACGTCCAGGGGCTGCTCGGCATTGCCGGCCTCGCCACCGTGCTGCTGAAGGAACGTGCCCATGCCGGCGAGGTCAGCACGAACAGTGACATGCCGTCCGGCCCGTCGCTTCTCGTGGTGCGCTGAAGAGCATCGGACCCCAAGGTGGAAACCGGTTGTGGGAAAATCCGATGCTCAAGACAAAAGGGTGGCCGTCCTGCCTTCAATCGGCGAATTGCGTCGGCGGATCGAACCGGTAGCCCGCACCCCGTATGGTGGTGATGGTTTCGGTATCGAGCTTGCGGCGCAGCCGCACGATGCGCGAATCGATCGACCGATCGAAGGCTTCGGCATTTTCGGCGGGCGCGGCGGCGATGATGTCGTCCCGCGTCAGCACCTTGCGCGGGCTGGCCAGGAACAGCCTGAGCAGCGCCACCTGCCCGGGGGACAGCTGTTCTTCCGTGCCCGAGCGGTGCATGACGATGGCCGATCGGAGATCGACGGTCGCGTTCTCCAGCACGATCAGTTCCCCGGCGCTCCTGCCGCGCCGAGCCAGAAGGCCGCCTACGCGAGCGGCAAGCTCCCTGACATTGAGCGGGCTTTCGACGACGTCGGCGGCGCCGAGTTCGAGCGCCAGAACCTTGTCGACCAGATCGGCCGGGCGGCAGATCAGGATGAAATCCGGTCCACCTTCGCCGCCATGTCGCCTGAGCAGGTCGCGCCCCTCTGCCTGGCTGACGCTGTCGCCGACAACCACGACATCGATACCCTTTGCCGAAAGCAGCGATTCGGCCTCCCACGGCTGTCGCGCCGCGCGGACTTCATGACCGCGCCGCTCGAGATGATCGGCGAGATCGGTCGCAATTACTTCAGCGACGGAAACAAGCGCGATAACGGATCGTGCAGCCATGTTTTTCTACCCCGCATACGGCAACCCAAGAAGAGTGCTGGACATCATGTTTATACCCAATCTACTTTCCGCTGAAAGCGGGAGCGAAAGCATCGTGCGGGCACGAATTGTCATTGTCGAGGACGAGCCCGACCTGAGGGATGCGGTCGCCGAGTATCTCGGCGCCAGCGGCTATGATGTGGCCACGGCCGAAAGTGCGGCGGCGGCGCGCGACCTTTTGGAAACCCAGTCCTTCCATCTGGCCATTCTCGACATCGCCATGCCGGGCGAGGACGGCCTGTCGCTCGGCCGCTGGATGCGGTCGAAAATGCCGATCGGCATCATCTATGCGACGGCCGCCGGTACCGCGCTCGACCGCATCGTCGGACTGGAGCTCGGCGCTGACGATTACATCGTCAAGCCTTACGAATTGCGCGAAGTGCTGGCCAGGGTGCGCAGCGTGCTGCGTCGCGTTCCTGAGCCGACCGAGCCACAAAAGGCCAAGGCTGAAACATCCGGCGGCCGCCGGTCCGTGAGCTTCGGACCCTTTCACGCAGATCTCGACGGCAGGCTCGTCACCGGCGCCAACGGCGCGGTCATCGACATGGCCAAGAGCGAGTTCGACGTGCTGGAGGTGTTCCTGACGCGCGCCAACCGGCTGTTGACGCGGGCGGCGATCTCCGAGGCGATCGGTTTCGTCGAGGACCCGGAATCGTCCCGCGCGGTCGACATCCGCATCATGCGGCTGAGAAAGAAGATCGAAGCGGACCCGGCCAACCCGAAATTCCTGCGCACGGTGCGCGGCGAAGGCTATATCTTCTCGCTGCCGGCCGGTGAAAATAACTGAGGCCTGGCGGCTTGAGCAAGCCAAGGCCAGGAAATGACCATGACGGCTGAAACAGCACGCGCGGACACGCAGGGCGCCAGGCAGGGCGCGGCGATGGTGGCCGTGCATGTGGTTCGCCGGCTGCGCGAAGCCGGCGATTGGCAGCGCGAGATGGAAGGTATCCTCCAGACGCTTTGCGAAGCCATGGATTGTCACCGCGGCATCCTGTTTCGCCTGCGCGAACTGCCCGGCCAGGGTTTCGCCCAGTCGGTCGCCGCTTATTGGATCGCCCCCCGGTTTGGCGGTGAGCTGGCGTCACCTACCGTCATCGTGCAGTCGGTCGTCGATTCGGACCCATTGCTGGAACGGCTGGCAGAGGACGAGCGTCAAGGCAAGATCTTCGCCGGGCACACACGCGATCTCGAAGGCTTTCTGCGGACCGATTTCGAAAAGCAGAACATCAAGTCGTTCCTGTCGGTGTCGGTCTTTTCGCACGGCAATTTGTGGGGCACGCTGGCGGTCAACGATTGCGTCAACGAACGCGAATGGACCGACCAGGAAGAGGCGGCGCTGCACATGGTGGCACTCGCCATCGGCGATGCCATCGAACGATCGCCCTCCGACGCGCATGCCAGCGACGTCATTCGCCGCACCATGCTGCAGGCCTCGCTCGACGCCATCATCGTCATCGACGAGACCGGCTCGATCATCGAATTCAATCCGGCCGCCGAGAAGATGTTCGGCTATCGGCGCAGCGATATCCTCGGCAAGGACCTGCTCGACACGGTCGTGCCGGAATATTACCGCAAGGGCTATGCGTCCGGCGCCGAATATATGTCGGGCCGCGGCGCGCCGATGGTCGGCCAGCGGCTCGAAACGGTCACCCAGAACGCCGCCGGCGAGGTTTTTCCGATCGAGCTGACGGCAACCGAGATGCGGGTCGCCGATCGCCAGCTGATCTTCGGCTCTATCCGCGACCTGCGCGACAGATTGCGCGCCGAGGAGGAAATCAACCGCCAGCGCGAAAAACTGCACCAGAACGAGAAAATGGCGGCGATGGGCTCGCTGCTTGCCGGCGTTTCGCACGAGCTCAACAACCCGCTGGCCGTGGTCGTCGCCCAGTCGACGCTGCTGCATGAATTCGCCGCCGATCCGCAGACCAAGGTGCGCGCCGAAAAGGTGCGCGCCGCTGCCGAGCGCTGCGGCCGTATCGTCAAGAGCTTCCTGTCGATGGTCCGCCTGCACCCGGCCGCACAGGCCGAAACCGACCTCAACCAGGTGATCCGCGCCGCACTCGAAGTGACCGCCTATGGCGCACGGTCGAGCGGCATCATCATCGACACCGATTTCGCCAGCGGCCCGTTGCTGGCCATGGCAGATGCCGACCACGTGACGCAAGTGGCCGCCAACTTCCTCATCAACAGTCAGCACGCCTTGGCCGGCGTTGCCGGCGACCGCCGGATCAAGGTCCGGACGTTTCGCAGCGACCGCGGCAATCCCGGATTCTCGGTCGAGGACAACGGACCAGGCGTGCCGGAAGCGATACGCTCACGCATATTCGAATCCTATTTCACCACCAAGCCGGTCGGTGTCGGTACCGGCATCGGCCTGTCGATCTCGAAATCGATCATCGAGCGGCACAATGGCGATATCTGGTTCGAGGAGGTTTCGCCGAGAGGTGTGCGTTTTGTCGTGCAGCTGCCGGCGATCGCTGCTGGCGCGGCCGCCGCTAGCGACAGTCCGTCGCGGTCGAGCGGCTTGCGTCACGCGCTGATCATAGACGATGAGCCGGATGTCGCGGCGTCGCTGTCCGACATTCTGGAGTTGATGGGCATCAAGTCGCGGATCGTGCCGGCCTGGGTCTCGGCCGCCGCGACGCTGAGCGGCCATGTCCCGCCGGACATCGTGTTTTCCGATTTGCGCATGCCCGGCACCAGCGGCATAGCCGCCTATCGCGAGCTACTCGCCGAAATGCCGGGTCTGGCGCGGCGCTTCGTGCTTGTCACCGGCGATCTGATCGGCGCGAAAGGCGAGATCGAGGCGCTGCCGGCGCCGCAGCGGCCGCCAATCCTCGAAAAACCGTTCAGCACGCTGGATGTGCGCGGCGTGCTCTCGGCCATTGCCGAGCAGGCCGGTCTGGGCGGCTAACTCCGCGATCTCTCCCGGAAGAAAAAGGCTCCCGGCCGACATTGCGGCGGGAGCCTGACTGGAGTGCTGGAGGGCGCTCGCAAAAAAATCAAAAAACGTTCGGCGTATCAGCCAGCGGGGCGGCATTGGCGATCATGCGGACCGGTCGTGCCTTGCCCGACTGGGCAGCGATGACGCGCAGGCAATCCAGGCTCTCGGCGCCCCAGGCCTGCCCCTTGCAGGCAAAATCGATCTCCGGCATCGGCAGGCGCGCCGTCTTGGTGGTGGTTGTCGCGCCGTCGATGAGGTTGGCCGGCGGGTTCAGTGAGGCGAAGGCCGGACCGACGGTAGGCGTCAACGCCATGCCGGCAAATGCGGCAGCCGCCAGCAGCATGAACATCGCCATCGGATGATCACTGGCGCGCTGGCGCAGCGCCAGCTTCGGGCGCCGGTCGTTACGCTGGGGACCCTGCTGGCGAAGGTCGGTATCGGTGATCTGGATTTTCGTACGCATCGTCGTTTCCTTCGGTCTTCTTCTTTTCTCTGTTGAAACGAACCTAATCGCACCTTGTAACCGGCCAACGATGATGAATTAACGATTGTGTAACCGGCATGAAACCAAGCCCGCGGCCATTCCTGGGCAAACCGATCCGGCGTAGCTGGCAGCACCGGTGGCATTCTCTGCTCGTTTTGCGCTACCCACGGCACCAGATCCGCGTCGCCTTTCCAGGCCCACGGAGCGTCGGGCGCTCAACAAGTGTAAGGGGATTAACGTCTGGAATTCCCGGGATTTTCCCGGCTTCGATCGTTCGGACTGGGCTCTCGAATCCCGTTCGATTTCCCGTCAAGACTTAGTCCCATTTTTCCAAGCCATTGCATTTCAATGGAAAATATGCTTTTATTGAACGACCATTCAATAAATAAAGAGCCTTTATGAACCCGCATCTGCGTGACGTGGCAATCCCCAACGATTGGGATCGGCGGGGGCTGCCGGGCTGGAGCTATCATTCCGACGCCTTGCTCGAACTCGAGAAAGAGCACGTCTTCCGCAACCATTGGCAGATCGCCGGCCATGTCTGCGACGTGCCGAACGCCGGCGACTATCTGACGATGGATGTGGTCGGCGAGCGGGCGCTGATCGTGCGCGGCAAGGATGGCGTTGTGCGCGCCTTCAACAATATGTGCCGCCACCGCGGCAGTCGCGTCGTTGCCGACAGCCAGGGCACTTGCAAGAATGCGCTGGTCTGCCCCTTTCATGGCTGGGTCTACAATCTCGACGGCACGCTGCGCGGTGCTGCCCGCCCCCGTTCATTCCCCGACCTCGACAAGACCGATTTCGGCCTGATGCCGCTCGAGCTCGAAATCTGGATGGGCTTCATCTTCATCCGTTTCCGCAAGGGTGGGCCGCAGCCATCGGTGGCCGAGCTGTTGAAGCCGATCGAAGCCGAGATTGCCCATTACGGCGTCGCCGAGATGGTGCCGTCCTGGGGCATCCGGACCCAAAGGACGCCGGTCAACTGGAAGTCGGTGCGCGATGTCGACAATGAAGGCTACCACGTCGCCATGGCGCATCCGGCGCTGCAGGACCTTTACGGTGCGACCTATTTCGACGAGCCGTTCGTCAACGGCGTGTCGCGCTCGTTCGCCACCTACAATCCGCATGCCGGACGGCGCTGGAGCGTCGCGCAGTACATCAAGCTCGCACCCGAGGCGAAGCACCTGCCGGAACACCTGCGCAAGGCCTGGATCTACTACGGCATCTTCCCGAACAACGTGCTGTCGCTCATGCCGGAATCGGTGCAGTTCTATCAGGAATTTCCGCTGTCGACGGGTGAGACGCTGCTGCGCGGCGCCATCTACCGCTATCGCGACGAGACCAGGGAACAGGCGGCAGCCCGCTACCTATCCTACCGCATCGACCGCGACACGCTGGCCGAGGATGTACAGCTTTCGATATGGTCCAACGAATCCATGCTGTCCGAAGCCTTCGGAGGTTTTTACCTCTCCGATCTCGAATATGGCGTGCGCACCCACCACGACCATTTGCGTAAGCAAGTTCCCGTGCTCGGATTGGAGACCGCGCCCGAGGAGAAGGATATGTGGGCACTCAACGAGGCGCTCAGATCACGCTCCTGACGCCCCGGTCCTCAGGCCCAAATGGCGACCGGAATGCCGAAACGATCGGCGAGCGGCGGATCCGGAAACGGCATTGCCTCGCCTCTGACGATGCGTCCGGCAACCACCATCATCGCCGCGGCGTCGAGGAAATCGTCGGCGGCCGCGCCGCGCGGCGGCGTCTGGTCGAGAAAATCCTGGCTATAACCATGCTGGGCAAGCAGCGCCTTGCGTTCGGCCATGCCGGCCGGATTGATGTTGCCCCTGATCTTCTTCGGCAAGCGCATAGCGCGGTCGCCGTTTAGTTTGCAGAAGGCAACTTCCGGATGCGATTCGAAGACGCGGCTGCGCAGTTCGGGCCGCGCGATCAGCAGCGAATCGATCTCGCGGATCTTGGCGAAGATACCGAAGGCCTGGATCGAGACACCGCGCGGCGGATCTGATGTCGTCCTGGCCACCTCGCTTGCCTTGCGATGTGCGGCGTACCAGGCATCGACCGTGGTGAAGGCTTCGACCTCGGCGTAAAGCGCGGCGCGGGAGGGGATGGCAAAGACACTGGACTGCCGGGCCCCGAGCAGCGGCCGCACCAGCGCCTCCGGGCCGCGACCGCCTCTTTGCGAGAAATCGGGCAGGCCGATTGGCATATCGACCGCTACCAACGAGTCGGCGGGCAGTCGGTCGAGCAACGCCGCGAAGCTCGGGAAAACGGCTGTCGACGGTGCCGCACCGGGATCGCGGCGGACGGCTATCCAGCCGGCCTTGCAACCGTCGACGCCGACAAGCACAACACCCCAGGGCATAACATCGTCGGGCGCAACGTCGTCGGGCGCAACATCCTCGGGCGCATCATCCTGGGGCACGGCGTCTTCGGCCTGCGTCACGCCCGGCGGTCCCGTTCCGGATGCAGGAGATGGCGAAGTTGCACCATCGCCATCGGGTGCGACAGGCTCTGGGCATCGGTCTCGAGCTGCAACTCGTCGCCGCCGCGCTTGGCGGTCCGCGCCAGGATCTCGTAGACCGCCGCCGTGGTCGATTGCAGCGCCTTGGCGGCCGGCTGGCCGGACAGGATCCGCGCCAGGTAGACGGCAGCCGTCAGGTCGCCGAGCCCATTCGGCGGCTTGTCGATGAGCCGGTGTTCGGCAAGCAGTGCCTCTCTGTCGGCGAGCAGTAAATTGCCGGTGCCGCCGGCCATCATCGCCGGCGCCGATGTGACCAGCATGGCCGGTGGGCCGGCCTGCAGGGCTGCAGCCATTGCCGATTTAAGGTCTGGCAGCGGCGCTCCGGCCATCCATTCCAGCTCGTAGCGGTTGGGCGTGGCGATATCGGCGATCGGCATCAGCCGGTCGCGCATGGCGATTGCGGTCGGCTCAGGTACGTAGAGCCCGCCCGAATCGCCCATCACCGGATCGCAGATATAGAGGGCGTCCGGCGTCTTCGCCTTGACCGCGCCGACCAGCGAAGCGACGGCTTCGGCCTGGCCAGCCTCGCCGAGATAGCCGGACAGCACGGCGCCGACCTCGCCCAGCCACGGCGCGCCCTCGAGGTCGGCCATCAGCGCCTTGAACTGGTCCAGCGGCGGCACAATGCGGGTGGCCCGGCCATGGCCCGGATGCCAGGGCAGGATGACGGTCGGTACCGCCCAAACCGGAAAGCCGAGCGTCTCCAGCGCAAAGACAGCGGCACGGTTGCCGACTGAGCCACGGGCGACATGACTGGAGACGACGATGACCGCGCGGGGCGCGTCGGTTTTTTCGGCACTCATTGATTTTTCCTAACTGCCCCTGGTGACGAAAAGCACGAGCCAGATCAACAGGCCGATGGCAATAAGCAAGCCCGCTGCCCGACCGATGCGGGTGCCCCAATATTCGATCGGGTCCGACCGGTCGGCATCGGCCGCGGTGACGTGGTCGCGCGCGCCTTTGGTGGTTCGTGCAAGGAACGAGGTGCCCCCCGGGTCGGTCTCGCGCGCCACCCGTTCGATGATGCGGCGCGATTCCGCGTCGCTGTCGTGGCGTTTCGCCATGGTGATGTCCCGTTCTATGCCAGAGCTTAACCCGTTCGCCTCGTCTGTCACAGGGCCCGACGGCGAATGGCAGAAACCAGTAACACTTCTCGGCCGAAGTCATTTTCTTACGCAAGGATTGTGCTAATGCTTCGCCTGCCAATGCTATTGAGGGGACTTATCATGCTTGCCCAGCGCCTTTCTTCGCCGCCAACCTTCCGTAATTTAGCTGCGTTCCTGGTTATGGCCGTCATGCTGCCGCTGCTTGCCGGCTGCGGCTACAACACCATTCCGACGGCTGAGGAAAACGCCAAGGCCGCATGGAGCGAGGTGTTGAATCAATACCAGCGCCGCGCCGATCTCATCCCCAATCTGGTCAACACGGTCAAGGGCTACGCCGCGCACGAGAAGGACACGCTCGATGCCGTGGTCGAAGCGCGCGCCAAGGCGACGCAGGTGACCGTGACGCCGGAAACGCTGAACAATCCGGAAGCCTTCAAGAAATTCCAGGACAGCCAGGCCGGCCTGACCAGCGCGCTGTCGCGCCTGCTGGCGGTGGTGGAGAACTATCCCGATCTCAAGGCCAACCAGAACTTTCTGGCGCTGCAAGCACAACTCGAAGGCACCGAGAACCGGATCACGGTCGCCCGCCGCGACTATATCCAGGCAGTGAGAGAGTACAATCTGACGCTGAGGACCTTCCCGTCGGTGATCTGGGCGACCTTGTGGTTCCGCGGCAACCAGCCGTTTGCGAATTTCACCATCGAGGAGGATAAGATGCAGCCGCCGAAGGTCGATTTCGGCACGCAGCAGGGCGGGTGAAGAACAGCCGGTGAGCGTGGTCCCTATTGGCCTTGCACTCCGTAGCGCCCCCCTCTGCCCTACCGGGCATCTCCCCCTCAAGGGGGGAGATTGGCAGCTTTGGCCTCACCGCCCATCCTGCAACGTTGGAGATTGGCGAAAGCGGTCGCGATAGTCGATCTTCCCCCAAGTGGGGGAGATGTCCGGCAGGACAGAGGGGGGCGCGACGAAGTGCAAACCACACGCTTCTGAGCGTCACTTTGCTTCTTCTTTGCCTTGGTCTGTTCCTCCCGCTCACCGCCCTTGCCGCCGCACTGCCGGCGCTGACCGGACGGGTCGTCGACAACGCCGGCATCATCGACGCCGCGACCGAGGCGGCGCTGACGCAGAAGCTTGCCGAGTTCGAGACCAAAGGGTCCGACCAGATCGTCGTCGCGACCATCCCCAGCCTCGACGGCGAGGAGATCGAGCCTTACGCCAACCGGCTGTTCCGCGCCTGGAAACTGGGCCAGGCGAAGGAGAACAACGGCGTGCTTTTGCTGGTGGCGCCGAACGACCGCAAGATGCGCATCGAGGTCGGCTATGGGCTTGAAGGCACGCTGACCGACCTGCACACCAAGCTGATCATCGAAAACGACATGGTGCCGGCCTTCCGTGCCGGCGATTTCTCAGGCGGCATCAGCAAGGCCGTCGACGACATGATCCTGGTGCTGGAAGGCAATCCCGAAGAGCTGGAGGCGCGCGGCGAACGCAACCAGCAGCCGCCGTTCAACAGCGACGATCTGTTCTTCACGATCTTCATAGCCATCTGGGCAATCATCTTTTTCGGCGGCCTCGCAGCCTCCATCCTGCCGCCGATCTTCGGCCAGAAGATCGGTCCCGGCCGCTATCGCTGGCTGGGCATGACCTTCGAGCCAAACCGGCGGTCCTCCGGCGGCTGGTCGGGAGGTTCCGGCGGGGGATGGTCGTCGGGTTCAAGCGGTGGCGGGTTTTCCGGCGGCGGCGGTTCGTCCGGCGGCGGCGGCTCCTCGGGAAGTTGGTGACGAGATGACAAGACACGCCATCAGCCCGGTGGAATCCGGCCGTTTCACCAAAATGATCGGCACCGCGCTGTTGGCCATGGCGGTGCTGCTGGTCGGCTTCGCGGCCTTCGCCGCCGCACTGCCGGCGCTGACCGGACGGGTCGTCGACAATGCCGGCATCATCGATGCCGCGACCGAGGCGGCGCTGACGCAGAAGCTTGCCGAGTTCGAGACCAAAGGGTCCGACCAGATCGTCGTCGCGACCATTCCCAGCCTCGACGGCGAGGAGATCGAGCCTTACGCCAACCGGCTGTTCCGCGCCTGGAAACTGGGCCAGGCGAAGGAGAACAACGGCGTCCTGCTTCTGGTGGCGCCGAACGACCGCAAGATGCGCATCGAAGTCGGCTATGGGCTGGAAGGCACGCTGACCGACCTGCACACCAAGCTGATCATCGAAAACGACATGGTGCCGGCCTTCCGTGCCGGCGATTTCTCAGGCGGCATCAGCAAGGCCGTCGACGACATGATCATGGTGCTGGAAGGCAATCCCGAAGAACTGGAGGCGCGCGGCAAGCGCAATCCGGCGAATGACAATCCTGTCGATCCCATCTTCATGCTGTTCATCGTCCTGTGGGCGACGATGTTCTTCGGCGGCTTGGCAATGGCGTTCCTGCCGCCGATCTTCGGCACGAAGCTGTCGCCGGGCGTGTACAAGTGGCTGGGCATGACGTTCCGCTACGGCCGTGGGCCAGCTTCGTCATCTTCCGGCGGCGGTAGCTGGACATCCGGGACCTCGTCAGGCAGTGGCTGGTCGTCTGGAAGTTCCGGCAGCGGTTGGTCGTCCGGAAGTTCGGGCGGCGGGTTTTCAGGCGGCGGCGGCTCGTCCGGCGGCGGCGGTTCTTCAGGAAGCTGGTGAGACATCAATCATGGCAACACGACCGATCAGCCCCGAGGATCATGAGCGCATCGCCGATGCGATCCGCGCTGCCGAATCAAAGACCGACGGCGAGATCTACTGCGTCGTGGCGCATGCCAGCGACAGCTATTTCTTCCCGGCCGCTTTCATGGCGATGCTCAGCATGCTCGTCGTCAGCCTCGCCGTCGGTTACGGGCTGGAAGCCTGGTGGCTGTCGATCCGCTTGCCGCATTTCGTCATCGCCGAGCTTCTGGCGCTTGCCAGTGTGCTCATCCTGTTGTGGGCATTGCCGGCACTGCGCATCCATTTGGTGCCGAGGCGGCTGCGCTACCAGGCCGCCCACGCCAATGCGATGAAGCAGTTCCTCGCCCGCAACGTCCACCGCACCACGGCGCGCACTGGCGTGCTGGTGTTCGTCTCGATTGCCGAGCGCTACGCCGAGGTGGTCGCCGACAGCGGCATCGATTCTCGTGTCGGCCAGCATGTCTGGGACGGTGTCGTCCGCGACCTTACGGCGCATGCCGGCGACGATCGGCTTGCCGAGGGGTTCGTCAAGGCGATCCAAGCAGTCGGTGGGGTACTGGCCGAGCATTTTCCGGTCTCGACCGGCGACAGCAACGAACTGGACGACCATCTGGTCGAGATTTGATCTCGCCAAAAGCGGTTTCGCAGCGTCTCAAGGACGCACCGTCCGGCTGTGTGAAAGCATCGCGGCGGTTGACCGGACTCTTGCAATCGGGCGCGGCGGGTTTATGGTTAACCAATCATGAATACGCTGAGCATCGACATCAGGAAAGCCGAACCGCGCGATGCAGCCGCCATCGCCGACGTGCATCTCGAGGCCTGGCGCGGCGCCTATTCAGGCATCATCCCGCACCGCACGCTGACATCGATGATCAACCGCCGCGGCGCCGACTGGTGGGCGAATGCCATTCGCCGCGCTGCCACCGTCCTGGTCGTCGAAATCGGCGGCAAAATTGCCGGCTATGCGACGATCGGCAAGAACCGCGCCCGCGAACTCAGGCAGCAGGGCGAGATCTACGAACTTTACCTGCGGCCGGAATATCAAGGCATCGGGCTCGGCAGCCGGCTGTTCTCGGCCGCGCGGGCACGGCTGGCCGACCATGGCCTGAAAGGCATGGTGGTCTGGGCGCTGGAAGACAATCAGAACGCACTTGCCTTCTATGCCGGCGCCGGTGGCCGCGATGTTGCCGAAGGCGTCGAGATCTTCGAGCAGAAGGCGCTGAAGAAGGTCGCTTTCGTCTGGGAATGACGGCCAGCGCATGATCCGGCCGGTTTTCGGTTAGGACGGTCTCCCCGTACCATTCGCCGCATTGCACCATTCGCCGTCGCCCGCTATCGATCTGCAATCGAGAGAGGGATAAAGCGATGCGTATCGAAGCGATTGCCAGCGGAAAGAACCCGCCCGAGGACGTCAACGTCATAATCGAGGTGCCGATCGGCGGCGAGCCGATCAAGTACGAGATGGACAAGGAGGCCGGCACGCTGTTCGTCGACCGCTTCCTGCACACTTCGATGCGCTATCCCGGCAATTACGGTTTCGTACCACACACGCTGTCGGGCGACGGTGACCCGATCGACGTATTGGTCTGCAACACGCGCGCGCTGGTGCCAGGCTGCGTCATCAATGTGCGGCCGATCGGCGTGCTGGTGATGGAGGACAATGCGGGCCAGGACGAGAAGGTCATCGCTGTGCCTTCGCCCAAGCTGACCTTGCGCTACGAGGACGTCCACGAATACACGCAATTGCCCGACATCACCCGCCAGCAAGTGCAGCACTTTTTCGAGCACTACAAGGATCTCGAACCCGGCAAATGGGTCAAGATCGAAGGCTGGTACGATGCGGCCTATGCCAAGAAGATGATCGTCGAGGCAATCGAGCGGGCCAGGCGCAAGTAATTATCGGGCGCAAATAATCAGTTGTCGACGCGGCCGAAAGCGGGCGCGTCGCCCAGCACCTCACGCTTGTCCTTGCCGCAGGCGAAGGTGCGTGCCTTCTCGTCGGCAAGCTTGCGCGCCTGATCGTTGGCGGCGGGATTGCCGGTGGCGAGCACAAGGCCGATCGTGCAGCCTTCGTGGGCGTCAGGCTGGGCAACCTTGGCCACAATCAGCACTTCCGTCGACTTGTTCTCGCCCTCGGTATCGCTGATCGAGCGACGATGAATGACGGCGAACGGAATGGCAGTTTTGCCGTTGGTTTCGATCCGCCACTCGACCTTGGGTCCAGCCGAATTGAGGCCGGAAAAGCTTTCCCAGACCGTGGTCATATCGCCAGGTGGAAAGCCGTAGAACAGCGATTCCCGCGCATCGTCGTAGGAAACCAGCACCGGGTAGCCGCGGTAGCCCGAACAGGCGAGATCGGCCCAGTCGCCGTTGCCTTCTTCCGCTTGGGCATAGGTGACGCAGTCCTTCTCCCAATCGAGATCGGTATAGACGCTGGATATGTCGCCGGCCCGGGCCGCCTGGCAGAAACCGGCGAGGGCAAGCGGGATCAAGAGAGCGCGCATGGCGGAACAACTCAGTTCAGGGGGCGCAGCGTACCGTCAAATTTAGCAGCAGCCTAGAGGAAGTCAGGCTGCGCACAGTGGTCTGGCAAAACGGAACACTATTTCTTCAAACTTGCCTCTATCAGAAGATCGGCGTTGCGGGCCACCGACTGCGCCGGTCCGCCGGCACCGAACAGCTGGCCGCTAATATAGGCGCCCTCGATCAGCAGCAGCAGCCCGTCGCCCAGCGTCTCGGCGTCGCCGGCGCCCATCGCCGCCGCCATGGCGCGCAGGCGGCGGCGCAGTTCCTGCTTATTGGCCTCACTCACGACGCGGGCCGGATGGCCATGTTCGGGATATTCGACCGCGGCATTGGTCATGCCGCAGCCGCGATAGTCGGGCCTTTGCGTACGCTTGCCGACACGCGTCAGGAAGGCGACGATCTGCGCGCGCGGATCGCCGGGATGGGCATCCACCGCCTCGTCGAAACGCTCCCAGAATTCGAGGTCATAGTGCCGGAGGTAGGATGCGGCCAGCTCGTCCTTGGACGGAAAGCTGCGGTAGAGGCTGGGCTTGGTGACGCCGGCACGCCGCACGATCTCGTCGACGCCGATCGCCCTGATGCCTTGCCGGTAGAACAGATCGCGCGCCACCTGGAGAATCCGTTCGGCGGCGCGAGGCGGCGGTGCGTCATTCGCCTTGATCGTTGGTTCAATGCTTTTCATGCCTGGTCTGCCGATTAGCTGGTTGACAATGTTACAGGTCGGTACGTATGTTTCGCGCTCCTGCAACGTACCGGTCAGTAACATGATAGCTCAATCCCGCCCGTTTGGCCAGCGCTACGCTTTCGTCGTGGTCGCCGTCATCTTCCTTTGCCTGCTGATCGCAGCGGGCCTGCGTTCGGCGCCGGCAGTCATGATGCTGCCGCTGGAGAACAGTTTCGGCTGGCGGCGCGACGTGGTGTCGCTGGCGGCGGCCACCGGCATCTTCCTCTATGGCCTGACCGGGCCGTTTGCCGCGGCGCTGATGGAGCGGATCGGGCTGCGCCGCACCTTGCTTGCCGCGCTGCTGTTGATGTCGGGATCGACCGCGCTCAGCCTGTTGATGACCAAACCGTGGCATCTGCTCCTCACCTGGGGCGTGTTTTCCGGCGTCAGCTCGGGCGCCGTCGCCACCGTGCTCGGCGCGACCATCGTCAACCGCTGGTTCAAGACCAATCGCGGCTTGGTGATGGGACTGATGTCGGCGTCCAGTGCCACCGGGCTGCTGGTCTTCCTGCCGCTGCTCGCCTCGCTCGCCCAGTCGGGCGGCTGGAAGCCGGTCGCCATCGCCATTGCCGTGGCCACCGCCTGCCTGGTGCCGCTGGTCTATATGCTGGTGCCGGAGCGCCCGGCGTCGATCGGCATGGTCCGCTATGGCGCCGATGCCGACGACGTGCCGCCGGTGCCGCCAGCCTCGCAAGGCAATTTCCTTTCGCATACATTGAGCACGCTGCGCCGCGCCGCCGGCACGCGCGTCTTCTGGTATCTGTTCGCCACCTTCTTCGTTTGCGGCTTCACCACCAACGGGTTGGTCGGCACGCATCTGATCGCCTTTTGCGGCGATATGGGCATCGGCGAAGTGCAGGCCGCAGGCCTGCTCTCGATGATGGGCATCTTCGACCTTATCGGCACGACGCTGTCGGGCTGGCTCACCGACCGTTTCGACCCGCGCAAGCTGCTCGGCGTCTATTATGGCATTCGCGGCCTGTCGCTGATCTATCTGCCCTATTCCGGCTTCTCGGCGACCAGCCTGATCATCTTCGCGGTGCTTTACGGACTGGACTGGATCGCCACCGTGCCGCCGACGCTCAGGCTTTCCAACGAGGCGTTCGGCGACCGCAGCGGGCCGATCGTCTTCGGCTGGATCGTCGCCGGCCATCAGGTGGGTGCGGCAACGGCGGCCTTTTTCGGCGGCACCATGCGCGAGCTGCAAGGCAATTACGAGCTTGCCTTTCTGATTGCCGGCATGACGGCAATAGCCGCTGCCTGCATCTCGCTGCTGATCAACACCACCCGCCCGGCCTTTGATCCGGAACCGCAGGCGGCGTAGGGCGCAATCGGCCGTGCTAATCTCCCCCCTTGAGGGGGAGATGGCCGCGAAGCGGCCAGAGGGGGTCGGTCCAACCGGGCTCGGCCCCTTATCGCAGGCGCAAGAGGTCGGTGCTCCATCCGAGACGACCCCCTCTGTCGCCTTCGGCGACATCTCCCCCTCGAGGGCAGGGGAATCGCATATGGCGATTTTGGGGTTGAGTTTAGGCTGAGAAAGGATTCTTTGGAGAGGCAGTTGAGCGAAGGAGC
>NZ_JAMYPW010000030.1:0-71242 GCF_040320565.1 Mesorhizobium sp. M0664 | reverse complement strand
TCGTGTCGGGCCACATACGCGGGCTGACCAACACCATGCCGCTGCATGTCGAAATCCTTTATAACGAGTACAATGCCGCCGCCGCCTTTGCCGTCGCTTCGCTGCTTGCCGGCCTGGCGCTCGTCACGCTCGTCTTGAAGACACTTCTCGAGATGCGCTACGGCGCCGAGATCGCCGCGATGCGCGGACATTGAATGCATGTCGCCCAAAAGTGCGTAGCGGTTTTGGGACAACGACATGCATCGACAAAAAGGGACGGTTGATGGAAGTTCGCGTTGTCAACGTGCGCAAGGAGTTTGAGCGGTTTCCGGCGCTTCACGACATCTCGCTCGACATCAAGTCCGGCGAGTTGATCGCGTTGCTCGGACCTTCCGGTTCCGGCAAGACGACGCTGCTCAGGCTGATCGCCGGGCTCGAGCGGCCGACACGCGGAAAGATCTTCTTCGGCGAAGAGGATGCCTCCCAAAAGTCGATTCAGGAGCGCAATGTCGGCTTCGTCTTCCAGCACTACGCGCTGTTTCGCCATATGACGGTCGCCGACAATATCGGCTTCGGACTCAAGGTCCGGCACGGGCCGTCACGCCCGTCGGCGAAGGAAATCCGCCGCCGCGCCTCGGAACTCCTCAACCTCGTTCAGCTTTCCGGTCTGGAAAAACGCTATCCGGCACAGCTTTCGGGCGGCCAGCGCCAGCGCGTGGCGCTGGCCCGCGCCATGGCGATCGAACCGGCCGTGCTTTTGCTCGACGAGCCGTTCGGCGCGCTCGATGCGCAGGTGCGCCGCGAACTGCGCCGCTGGCTGCGCGACATCCACGATACGACCGGCCACACCACCGTTTTCGTCACCCATGACCAGGAAGAGGCGCTGGAGCTTGCCGACCGCGTCGTGGTGATGAGCCAGGGCCGCATCGAGCAGGTCGGCACCGCCGACGAGATCTACGACACACCGAATTCGCCCTTCGTCTATGGCTTTATCGGCGAATCGAGTTCGCTTCCGGTCAAGGTCGAGGACGGCCAGGTCTGGATCGCCGACCGGCCGATCGGGCTCTCCGCGCCGCAGGCGCCGCAAGGCGAAGCGACGCTTTTCTTCCGTCCGCACGATGTCGAACTGGTGGAAGAATGCAATGGCTGCATCGCCGGCACGGTCGCCGCCAGCCGCCGCGTTGCCGATACCAGGCGGGTGGAACTCGAAATCGGCGGCGAACGCCAGCGGGTCGAGATCGAGCTGCCCGTCGACCATCCGGCGGCGCAGAAAAGCCGGGTGGCATTCAGGCCGCGGCGCTGGAAGCTGTTTCCGGCTGCTTGATTACGAGGCGATTACCAACTTGTGCACAACAAGACGTTTCGGCCCGCTCTTTCAACGCGCCTTAGCGAGAGCACAAGGGTCATCGGATTTTTCGGGAAAGCCGCAAAGCCGTAGTGCTCGTAGAAGGCTTTCGCTTCGTCCGATATGGCATGAACAAGAAGGCCGCGAATCCCGAGGATCGTCGCGGCGGAACGCGGTGCGCAGAACGGCGTCTTGCAACAGCGCGGCGCCTAACCCCTTGCCTTGCCAGCTTGTGTCCACGCTGCTCGAATGTCGCGCGGTCGACGTCGAGCAGCCTGATGGAGCAGGTCTGCACGGCCTTGCCCTTCAAGATGGCTTTGGTCACCGCGATCACGTTCCCGGCGGAAACTCGCCGTCGGTTGTCTCCCATCCCTGAAAGGCATCCACGTCATCGACCGGAGCAAGCGCTGCGTCAGCGGATAGTGGTGTCGATGCACGCGTCTTTCGCCACAGCGGCGCCAGGAGCCACCATTCCCGGCGCTTCTCCAATACTGACCTTCGCGCGCTACGGCTTGAGGCGATTCGGAGCTGAACCTTCAAAGATAATAGCGAATTAAAGAAAACAGCGGTATTTTGACCAATTGAAATTCGTCGGGGGGTGCTCATGGCTCTATATGTCATTGGCGCAGGCATGGGTCGCACTGGCACATATTCGCTGAAGCTCGCCTTGGAGCATCTTGGGTTCGGGCCGTGTCATCACATGGCAAATGTCCACGCCAATCCCGAGCAGAAGGCGCTGTGGCGCGCCGCCGGACAGGGACAACTCCCGACCTGGGATGCGGCATATGCCGGCTATCTTTCCGCGGTCGATTGGCCAACGGCGCATTTTTGGCGCGAAGTGAGTGACCACTACCCTCATGCAAAGGTTATCCTGACAGTTCGTGACCCGGAAGCCTGGTATGACAGCATGGCGCAAACAATAGGGCACGATGGATGCTGCTACCAATGATCCACAGTCCTTTGGTGTGGGGGTGGTTGGAAACACTGTCTTTGGCGGTCGATTTGATAACCGTGATCACGCAATCGCTGTCTATGAAGCACATAACGCTTCCGTGAAATCAACGCTGCCACCTGAACGCCTTCTTACTTATCAGGCCTCCGAAGGGTGGGAGCCGCTTTGTGCCTTTCTCGGTGTACAGTTGCCTTCCGCACCGTTTCCACGCACCAATTCGACTGCCGAATTTCGTGCTCGCATAGGGCGCTGAACGGCGGTTTTCCCCCCCGGCCGGACCTTCCCGAGCCTCATCAGGCAATCTGATGTCTGAACGCACCAACCGACCACGTGCGCCAGTAGCAGTCATCCGATCGGACGAATCGAATGACCGCTTTGGCTAGTTCGGTTCGAATTCTTTTGCTCCAGGATGTGTTCCGCCGAACCAACCACGTAGGCAGCTGGTACAATACCAATAACTGCAGGCCGGGGGTACGCGTCCGAGGAGGGCCGGTGCGTACGTCGCTGCGAAAGCGGCCAATTGGACCCACAATCAGCGAACATTCATTTTCGTCTGAGCGCCGATACGTCTCACAGTGGCCCTATGAACTCGGAAGATGCGAGCAATCTCGGCGGCGGGTGGACCATCATTCAGCATGCCGATGATTTCGGAGCGCTGATCGGACGTGAGTTTTGGGCGAGACCACCTTTTCGCCCGCGCTCCTGGCTGCTTGAAGCCCCGCCATGGTGCGTTCCCGTACGATGGCTCGCTCGAATTCGGCGAAGGAACCGAGCATCCGCATCATGCGGCCTGCCGTCGTGGTCGTGCCGATTGCCTCGGTCAGTGAGCAGAACCCGGCGCCGGCGGCCTCGATCTTCTCAAGGATAAGGAGCAGGTCCTTGAGTGACCGCATCAGTCGGTCTAGTTTCCGGACAACCACGATATCGCCTTCTTCGAGCTCGCCAAGAAGCCGATGGAGCTCGGGTCGATCCCAGCGTCCTCCAGATGCTCGCTCCTCCGCGAGCCGCTTGCAGCCGGCGGCTTTGGCACCGCAGACAGGCCTACGCGCTTCTCTGGAAGCCATACTTGGCCTACTCTGTCAGGGATCAGATGAGTCGCTCGTCACGAAAACGACGACCAAGGGATCGAAGAAATCGCTGGGTCGTCAGGCGCAGCGCGATATTTGGAGGTAACGATGAATTTCACGGACAGGCGCCTCTGGTACGGTGTGGCAGCCGTGATCGTGGTGCTGTTTGTGATTGGGTATGCGGCTGGGTGGTTTGGGGGCACACCGCCACCAGCGCCACAGCAGTAAGCGTACTCTGGTTGCGGTTGCCCGGTTTCGTGGACGATGCGAATTGGACGCGTTTGTCGTCCAAAGAACTGCAAGCGCCTTAGGCTCCAAAGAGATGCGCTAAACATCTTGGATTCGAACGCGCAGCAGTTTTGCCGAATTCAGGAACACCAGGACATCTGGCCCCAAGTGCAAAATCGCTGCCTGGATAGGACCGATCCAGCCCATCAGCGCTGCGGTAATGCCCAAAACGTGCACAACACCGACACCGACAAAAATATTTTCCTGAATTGTCCGGTAAGCACGTCGAGCAATTGCGCGCGCGCTGACAATTTTTGCCAGATCATCCTTCATCAATGCAATGTCGGCGGCTTCCAGTGCCGCCTGCGTGCCGCCGCCGCCCATCGCAATGCCGACATCGGCGCGTGCCAGCGCCGGCGCGTCGTTGATCCCGTCGCCGACCATCGCCACGCGATGGCCCTGCTTTTGCAGTTCGGCGATGGCGGCGACCTTGTCCTGCGGCATCAGATTGGCACGCACTTCATCCACGCCGAGTTCCTTGGCGATGGTCCGCGCTGTGGCCTCATTGTCACCCGTCACCATCACCATGCGCTTGACCCCGGTCGCACGGAGCTTTGCCAGCGCTTCGCGCGCACCTGGTCGCAATGTGTCGGCAATCAGAATCACGCCCGCGAATTTCCCATCGACCGCGACGTGAACCGGCGTCTGTCCGCCCTTTTCGATCGCATCGGAAAGCGGCACGCCGGCCTCGCGCAGCAACGATGCATTCCCGACCAGCACGGTGCGTCCGGAGACTGTCGCCTTCACACCGCGCGCCTGCAACTGCTCGTACTGCTCCGGTTCCGGGACATCGATTTTCATCCGGGCGGCATAGTTGACGACCGCTTTCGCCAAGGGGTGAGCGGAGCGCCGATCGGCGGCGGCGGCAAGGCTGAGCAGATCAGCTTCCGAAAGCGTGCCGTCCTGCATCTCCACGCCGACAACCTCGGGCTTGTTCGCCGTCAGGGTGCCTGTCTTGTCGAACACCAGGACGTCGACCTTGGCCAAAGACTCCAGATAGACGCCCCCCTTGACCAGAATTCCATTGCGTGCGGCTCGCGCAATGGCTGCGATAATCACCAGAGGGGTCGCCAATCCGAGTTCGGCAGGCGATGTGAAAATCAGCAGAGTGACGATCATCCGAACGTCGCGGGTATAAAGATAAACCGCAACCAGGAAGATCAGCACGACCGGGATCAGCCATGACGCGACCTTATCCGCCAGTTTCTGGACGGGTGCCTGTTCCGCTTCGGCATTCTCGACCAGACTGATGATGCGGGCAAAGGTGGTGTCGGCACCAACCTTCTCGGTCTCGATGTCCAGGGCGCCGGATTCGACGAAGGTTCCGGCAAAGACATCGGCGCCGTCGCTTTTGTCCTTCGGAATGCTCTCTCCTGTGATCGATGCTTCGTTGACCGAAGCCGCTCCACCGACGACGATGCCGTCGACAGGGATCTTCTCGCCGGCCCGCACCAAGACAACGTCGCCCGCGCGCAAATTTTCGATCGGGACCATGCGTTCGCCACCTGGGTCCCGCACAAGTGCCACCTGGGGCACCGAGCCGATCAGGTCTTTGATCGAGGCTCGCGCACGATCCATATTCAAATCGGCAATGAACTCTGCGATCAGAATGATCACCATGAGGACCGCGCCGGCGACGGTCTCGCCTCCGATCAGCGCTACCACCGTAGCGATGGTGACGAATATCTCGGTACCGATCTTGCGCTCTTTTACGAGGTCAACGGCGCCGGTTTTGACAAGCGGATACAAGCCGATGGCAACCGCCCCCCACAAAGCTTGAATGGGAATCAGCTGTTGCCAGTACAGAAAGGCCATCAGGCCGGTAAATATAATGCGAGCGACTTCGGTCCAACGTTCGCGTGTCATCAACACTCGCCAACCCGATGGAACAGCCTTAGGCGCCGGCTCAACGCTTTCGGTGGCTGCTGTCTCGGATTTCATGATTGGCTCGCTATCTGGATTACGGTCTTGGCTTGAAGCGTGAGCGCATCAGGATCGTGTCCCAGGGAGTGGTGTAGTTGACGGCTTGGTCGCCGCAGCTTCCGGCATGGGCCGGGAATGATCAGCGCGCCACAGCAGGCTGATGAGCGGATCATCGCTCATTTGGCTGACGGTTTCCAGCGTAATATATCTCGCCCGCTGCACGGCCCATTCATCGTTCTGCTCGAGCAGGATCGCGCCAACCAGACGGACGATGGCGTCATCATTTGGGAAGATGCCGATGACCTCGGTGCGCCGCTTGATCTCGCCGTTGAGGCGCTCGATCGGGTTGATAACCGGTATGATCATGATGGTGCCATCTGATCCCCCGCTGGAGATGCGAGATTTTCAGCGTATGTGTGACCATCCGGGACAGCGGCACCGGGAGCACGCCAAGTGCGGGCAGGCCGATGTATTCGATAAGCTGCGAGCTCGCGTTAGTAGCTGGCCGCCTCTGCGACCTGCCCGGTTGCGCCGAGAGCGCGGATCCGTAGGTGTCGCGTCGCCCGCCGGCTCCCGATTGTTCAAGGAGAGAGGGGGCCAATGACGTGTAATTGGAATGGCTATCCACCGCACCTTTGCGGAAGTGGTTTTCTGCGAAGATGGCCGGCTGCGCCATCACGGACGGGTCGACATGACCCGCTCCGGACTGGAGGGATTTGGCCGCAGCTTGAACAGGACGGACGAGGTCGTTGTCGAGGTGACCGGCAACACCATGGGGGTGGTGCGGGTGCTTTCGCCTTTCGTCGACCGGGTGATGGTGCATCAGTGTCAGTCAGGTTGGATCACGCAGGATACAGTTGGTTCGCGGGCACCGGCGACCTCGACGAGGCCATGGCGGCCTATTCATTGGTCTATGTTCTGAGCCCATCTACCTCCGATGTTTCTTGCCGCCCCGTGGGAGAGTTCCTTCGTGCGAGCAGTTTGTCGATCCGCCGGCCATCCATGTCCACGATCTTGAAGTGCCAGCCGCCATACTCAAAATGTTCCCCGACCTCAGGCAGATGCCCTAGTCGAAACAGGGCAAATCCTGCGATCGTATGGAAGTCGCCTTCAGTTGGCCGTGCTCGAAAACCAAGGCGATCGAACGCGTCCTGGGCCGACATCATACCATCCACGAGAAGGGAGCCGTCTTCACGCTCGACGACATCCGGCTCTTCGCCTTCGATGTTGGGCAGGTCGCCGGCGATGGCTTCGAGCAAATCGGTCTGGGTAACAATTCCTTCCAGACTTCCGTACTCGTCGAGGACCATTGCTATGCGGACGGGCGCCTTCCTGAACTGCTCCAGCACTTTGAAAATCGGCGTTGATTCATGAACGACGAGCGGCTCACGGATGATCGCCATCGGATCGAGAACCTGCCCGTCAAGAACCTGGTCGAGCATGTCCTTCTTCAGAACCATGCCGAGCAGTTCATCGATACCGCCCTTGCCAACAAGGAGCTGCTCGTGGCGGCAATCGCGGATCGTACGAAGAATCTCGGTTCGGTCATCATTCACGTCGATCCAGTCGATATCCGGCCGAGGCGTCATGATGTCACTGATGCGGCGCTCGCCGATATTGAAGACCCGCTCGACCATCTCCCGCTGCGCCTGCTGCAACAGCCCGCCTTCCTGACTGGCCGAGATCAGAAGCTTCAGCTCGTCTGGCGAGTGCAATGAATCCTCACCGGTTCCCGGGCGCAGGCCGCAGAGTCGCAGAACGAGGTTGCCGAGACCATTCAGCATTAGAATCGCCGGCCTGAGCAGAAAGAGGAACAGACCGAGCGGACGCACGACCCAGAGCGCAGTGTCTTCGCTGCGCTGGAGCGCCAGACTCTTTGGTGCGAGCTCGCCAAGCACGATGTGAAGCGCGGTGATGATGATGAAAGCGATGGCGACGGCGACAGTGTGTGAGCCCGCAGTCGCCAACGACCCGAGCAGCCCGATCAAGAGAGGCTCGACGAGATGCGCGAGAGCAGGTTCGCCGATCCAGCCGAGTGCCAGCGATGAAATGGTGATGCCGAGCTGGGTCGCCGCCAGATTGGCATCGAGATTGTCGACGGCCCGCTGGAGCGCTGCCGCGTTCAGCCGCCCAGCCGCAGCGAGTTCGGCAACTCGGCTTCGGCGCACGGCGACCAGGGAAAACTCGGCGGCGACAAAGAAGCCGTTTGCGGCCACGAGTAGGAGAACCGACAAGATTCCAAGAATGTCGCTCAAACTGCCATCGCCTGTCGGCATGATATCCTCTTAATGACACAATTGGATACGTCTCTGAAGCGCAAATGATGGCATTGCGCAATCGCTATCAGCATCACGATCGCCCGAAGCATAATCCCCTGATGGCGATGGTGGTGCATCTACTAGCGACTGATCACGGTGCGGTCGAATACGTTGAATGCGGCAAAATGCGTATCCAGCCGTGGCTTGCAGCGCGGGTTATGTACCGACGCGCCCCGTTCTTGGCGTGGATGCGCAGATCACATGAAGGCAGACGCCATCACGCAGCCCGTCGATAAAGCTCAGATGATTGGACAGCTTGAACTGCTGACGGTAACAGGGCTGAAGCCAACGCGTGATCTGCAGATGATGTCAAGCGCCTCTCCGCAAAGAGGTGATGCTTGATAGGCGGCTGCTTCCGTGCAAATGCTCCGGCATGCGAATTCTCCTCGTCGAAGACACGCGCGACGTTGGCGAGGCTATCAGCCGCCGCTTCGAAACGATCGGCCACGCAGTCGATTGGGAGACGGACGGCCGTGCTGCCGCAGAGATCCTCGATTTCACCTGCTACGATCTCGTCATCCTCGACGTCATGCTGCCCAGCCTCGACGGGTTCGAAATCGTTCGACGGCTCCGGCAGGCAAGGAATACGACCCCGGTTCTGATGTTGACGGCCCGTTCCGAGATAGAGGACCGCGTTGGCGCGCTCGATCTCGGCGCCGACGACTATCTGGTCAAACCGTTCGATTTCCGGGAATTGGAAGCGCGCGCCCGTGTTCTGCTCCGGCGGAAAAGCGGCGAGGCGACCAACATCGTACAGTGTGGCGATGTCGTGCTCGACCGCGGCAGCCGCTCAGTGCGAGTAGGCAGGCGCGAGGTGCAATTGAAACGACGAGAAATGACGTTGCTTGAGATACTGGCGTCGCGGCCAGGCCGCGTCTTCAGCAAGGATGAACTTATCGATCAGCTTTTCGGGTTTGACGAGCCGGCCAATCAGAACGCGATCGAACTTTATGTCGGGCGGCTGCGCAAGAAGCTGGAAGGCGCCAAGGCGCAGATCGTTACCGTGCGGGGCGTGGGATATCAGCTGGCTTCCGATGATACCGGCTGAGCCTTCCCTTTTCACGCGCCTGGCGGTCCGCATCTCGCTGGTGCTGGGCCTGGGCGCGGCTCTTCTGGTGAGTGCGGCGTCGTACTACGCACGTACCGCCGCCGATGACGCCTATGACCGGCTTCTGCTTGGTGCGGCCATCCAGATGGCAGACAGCCTTACGGTTGAATCCGGTTCGCTCATCATCAACCTGCCGGTATCAGCTTTTGAACTCCTGGGCCTCGCCAGCCGCGATCGCATCTTCTATCGCGTGATCGGCCCTTCCGGCGCGACGCTGACAGGTTATGCCGATCTGCAAACAGAAGTTGATCTGGCCGCAATACACGATGTCCCGGTATTGGAATCGGCGCATTATCGCGGCGAACCGGTTCGGATTGCGGTGGTGGCGCGCGCACTGTCCGATCCAGCCGTATCCGGTTGGGCGCATGTCATCGTTGGGCAGACCACGGAAGCCCGCCGCGCGCTCGCGAGTGAATTGACTCTCAGGGCGACCGTCCTCTTGGCGATCATGAGCATATTGGCTTTAGCTGGAGCGATGATTGCTATTCGCTATTCTCTGCAACCGGTCAAGCATCTCGGAGCGACGCTCCGCCGTCGCGATCCACAAGACCTGACGCCGGTAACGGTCGTCGTACCGAGAGAATTGCGGCCCTTCGTTACTTCCATCAATTATTTCATGAGTCGGCTCGACGAGCGCGTGAAACTCCTGCAGCGCTTCATCGCCGACGCGGCGCACCAGATCAGAACGCCGCTGACAGCGCTAACGGCGCAGCTCGATCTGTTGAGTCAAGCCAAGCTGGACAAGTCGAGCCGCCAGCATCTCGATCGCGTACAGCAGCGCGCCAGCGAACTTGCGCGCCTGACCAACCAGTTGCTCAGCCACGCCATGGTCATCCATCGTGCCGATTCCGTGCAGCTTCAGCCGCACGGTCTGGCAGATGTCGCACGGCGCGCTTTCCGTGCGGCGGTTCCGATAACTATCGATCCGGACATTATCGTCTCCTTCGAGGCGCCTGACGACGAGCCGGTCGTGCTTGCGGACGCCGTCAGCCTTCGCGAAGCGATCGTCAACATCATCGACAATGCCTTGCGCCATGGAGTGGTGTCGCGCCTTGAGGTCAGAGTACGCAGCGACGGTACGCGTGCCCATCTCGAGGTCGAAGATGACGGACCGGGCATTCCGCCGGGCGAGTGGGAGCGGGTCACGCAGCGCTTCGAAACGTCCAAATCTCATGACGGCAGCGCAGGTCTTGGTTTCGCCATCGCGTCGGAGGTTGCGGCGGCTCACGGTGGCGCGCTGACCTTTCGCGAGACAAGCAAGGATGGCGGGAAGGGCACGCAAGGGTTCACCGTCACCTTGACGTTGCCCATCGCCACGGAGAAGACCGGATGATAACGGGAACATTGCCGACATTCGGTTTGATGGCTGCCGTCCTCCTATGCATCGGTCACGCGGCAAGAGCTGCTGAAGGAAGCAGCGCATTTTTCCCTTCGTCTCAGCCGGAGAAGGACCGACTGTCGATCCACGCCGCGACCGATCTGGCGGCTATGGAACCACTGATCCGGGATTTTCAGTCCGTTTTCCCCAACGTGGCAGTCGAGTATGTTGAATATGTCACCAACGACTTGCAAAGGAGTGCCAGTGAAGCCTGTCGGACGGACGCGGTGCTGGGCGACATCTTGTTGTCTCCGTCGGTCGACCAACTCGTGAAGCTCGCCAATGACGGCTGCGCGGCGCCGCACGTGTCGGCCGAAACCGCGCATGTCGCCAATTGGGCAAACTGGCGCGACGAGGTATTCGGCTTTACCTACGAACCGGCCGTCTTCGTCTATAACGCCCGCCTCGTGCCGTCCGGCGACGTACCGCGCACCCACATCGAACTCGCCGATCTTCTCAGGCGGCGGATCGATTTTTATCGCGGACGGGTCGGAACGTTCGACATCCGACTTTCGGGCATCGGCTACCTATTGGCGTTCAGTGATGCGCGGCAGACGACGGCGGTCTACGGTCGGCTTCTGGAAAGCATGAGCCGAGCGGAAACTGTGGTGCGTTGTTGCACCGCGGAGACCCTTCAGGACGTTGCAAACGGGAGCCTATATATAGGCTACAATATGATCGGGTCATATGCCTACGCCGCGGCCAGGGGCAATTCCGATTTGAGGGTCGTTGTCCCGCGGGACTATGCGCTGATACTCAGTCGTGGCGCGCTCATTCCGAAGACGGCGCCGAATATGGGCGTTGCCAAACGATTTCTCGACTACCTTCTGTCAGCCCGGGGACAGAAGGTTGCCAGGGATAGCGCCTTCTTCTTTGCCGAGAACGGGCAATTGCCTGAGGGAGCGGACGGCCCGGAAAAACTTGGGGAGTCTGGTATCGCGCGCGCCATACGCATCGGCCCTGCGTTACTTGCCGTACAGGACGAGGCGTTGCGCCGCCGCTTCATCGAGGATTGGAGCAAGTCCATGATCGATGCGCAGGGCCAGCGACCGTGACGCGTAGGATGCCGCCCCAAGATTTCAACAATTCGGCAATACGTCGATGTGGCCGATCCCGCTGTCGTCGACAATCTGATCACGACCCATCGGGCCTAGTCGGCTGAGCAAACCTCGACATCGCCGTGACAGGTTGGTGACAGGTCAGGATGATACTCGCCTTTTGTGCCTGGAGGAGGTACGATTTAGGCGAACTTGGAGGAGACCCTAATGAAAAATCGTCTTGCGACGATGATGGCCGCGTTTTCGCTGTCAGCCGCTTTTGTGACGCTTGCCGCCGCTGCCGAGATCCCCGCCGGGTATCCGGACAACTACAAGGATCTGGTGGCCGCCGCCACCGCGGAAGGACACCTCAGCATCTATTCGACGACCGATGCGGCGCTGGTCCAGCCCTTGCTCAGGGACTTCGAAGCAGCATTCCCCGGCATCGCCGTCGAATATTCCGACCTCAATTCCACCGAACTCTACAATCGCGTCATTGCCGAAACCGCTTCGGGCCAAGGCACGGTAGATGTCGCATGGTCTTCGGCTCCGGATCTGCAGATCAAACTTGCCTCAGACGGCTATGCGCAGGAATACAAATCCGTGGAGGCGGCCCACCTTCCGGCCTGGGCGTCCTACAAGGACATGGTCTATGGTACCACCGCCGACCCGGTGACTTTCGTCTACAACAAGCGTCTCGTGCCTGAAGGCGATGTTCCCGCAACCCACGCCGATCTTCTCAAGCTGATGACCGGGAAGACCGCAGAATATGATGGTAAGATCGCGTCCTACGATCCGGAAAAATCCGGTGTCGGCTTCTATTTCTACAACCAGGACGCCAAGAACTGGACCGATTCCTGGGCGCTTAACAAGGCTTTTGGCAAGGCCCATATCAAGCTCTACAGCTCCGCCGGCTCGATGATCGAGAAGGTCACGTCTGGCGAACATTCCATCGCCTATGGCATCTTCGGCTCATATGGCCTCGCCAAGCAGGCCAAGGACGAGAACCTCGGTGTGATAATCCCGAAGGACTATGTCCTGGTGACCACCCGCGCCACCGTCATTCCGGCGGAAGCCCAGGATCCCAATGCTGCGAAGCTATTCGTGGACTATCTGCTGTCGGCGCGCGCGCAGAAGCTGATCGCCGACGACATCAAGCTCTATGCCGTTCGTGATGACGTTGAAGGGGCAACCACGCTGGCGTCCATAAAGGCGGCCGCCGGTGAAAACGTTCACCCGATCGCGCTCGACGACAAGCTGCTCGAAGGTCTCGACGAGACGACACGGCTGGCGTTCCTCAACGAGTGGCAGAAGGCCATGAAGGGCGAGTAATCGCTTGATCGGGAGTGCCTCCACAGTCGGCTCTCTCACCCTTCTTGCTATTAAGAATCATCGGAACGGCGCGCTTGCGCTCTTGCTAGCGGACGGCCCCCGGCTTTGTTCGAGGCGATCATGCCCTTCCGTGTCTTTCGTGTCAGCACCAACCTCCTCGCCATCCTGGTGGTGCTGGCACCGGTCACCCTGATCATTTATCAGAGTTTTCTGTCCGCGCCTTTCTTCCAGAAAACCGCGCATCTGTCGCTGAACGCCTACAGCTTCATCCTCGCGGACGCGGATTTCTGGCTAGCGCTGACGACTTCGCTCAAGCTCGCGGTGGGCATGACGGTGATCGCAGTTCCGGTGGGAATCCTGCTGGCGTTCATCATCGTGCGCACCGACGTGCCGGGCAAGCGCTGGCTGGAGCCGATCATCCTGATCCCGGTTTTCATGTCGGCGGTGGTGCTGGCCTTCGGCTATGTGATGACACTGGGACCAGTCGGCTTCGTCTCGCTGGCGGTCAAGTCGATGATCGGCTACGTGCCCTGGAATGTCTATTCGGTGACATCGATCGCGATCATTGCCGGGCTCACCCATGTCCCACATGTCTATCTCTATGCATCGGCGGCGCTCCGCAACGTTGGCGCCGACCTCGAAGAGGCGGCACGCACCGCCGGCGCTGGCCCTTGGCGCGTCGCCGCCAGTGTGTCGCTGCCCATGGTGATGCCGGTGGTGCTCTATGCGGCGGTTCTGGTGTTCTTCCTCGGTTTCGAACTTTTCGGCCTGCCGCTGGTGCTTGGCGATCCGGAAGGCGTGCTGGTTCTCGCCACCTATCTCTACAAGCTCACCAACAAGCTCGGTGTTCCTTCCTACCAGTTGATGGCCGTAGTGGTGGTGGCGATCATCATGATCGCGCTGCCGCTGGTGGTGCTGCAGCGCTACATGCTGCGCAACGCCAGCCGCTATGTGTCTGTCAAAGGCAAGGGCAGTCGGCACAACCCCATCCGGCTGGGCGCTCTTCGCTGGCCGGCCTTCGCGCTTGTGGTGGCCTGGTTCGCGGCCACCGTGATCATACCGGTGGGCGGCGTCGCAATTCGTTCACTGGTGACAAGCTGGGGCGTCGGGGTGAATATCTTCCAGGTGCTGACGTTGGATCACTATCGCGATCTCGCTGACTATCCGAATGTCATCAGCGCCATTCTCAACACGGTCGGCGTCGCGGTGGTCGGCGGCGCGGCTTCGATCGCGGCCTATACTGCCGTGGCACTCGCCGGTCACCGCTCGAACGCACCCCTGACCAAAGTCGTCGATTACGTGGCCATGATACCGCGGGCGATGCCGGGCATTGTGGCTGGCCTTGCCATGCTGTGGATATTTCTCTTCTTCAAGCCGATCGCACCCCTGCGTGCCACGATGATCTCGGTATGGCTCGCCTATACCATTGTGTGGTTCGCCTATGGCATGCGGCTGATTTCCGGAACGCTCCTGCAGATCGGCAAGGAGCTCGAGGAAGCCGGCCGGTCAGTTGGCGCCAGCGAGGGCCGGGTCGCCAGGGACATCACGCTGCCGCTCATCCGCGGCGGCATGTTCTCAGCCTGGCTGTTGATCTTCCTGATCTTCGCCCGTGAATATTCGACGGGCGTCTATCTGCTCGGACCGGGAACCGAAGTGATCGGCTCGCTCATGGTTTCCCTTTGGGGCACCGGCGCGATCGATCTGGTTTCCGCTCTCGCCGTCATCAACACCGTCATCATCGTGACCGGTCTTGCCCTCGCAATGCGCTTTGGAGTCCGCCTCAATGACTGATATCATCATAGACGGCCTGCGCCTCAGTTACGGCACCCTCGAGATCCTGAAAGGTGTGTCCTTTTCGGTCGAACCGGGTCAGATCGTCGCCTTGCTCGGCGCGTCCGGGTCCGGCAAGACGACGCTCTTGCGAGCGGTCGCCGGTCTGGAGACACCCAACAGCGGCAAGATACTGCTCGGTGACAAGCCGCTTTTCGATGCCGGGCAGAACATCAATCTGGCGCCGGAAACGCGCGGTCTCGGGCTGGTATTCCAGTCCTATGCGCTGTGGCCGCATCGGACGGTGTCCGAGAATGTGGGTTATCCCCTGAAGCTGCGCAAAGTGTCCCAGGCAGATGTTGCGAGCCGCGTCCAGAAGGCTTTGGACAGCATCGGCCTCGGCAAACTGGGCGAGCGCTATCCGCATCAGCTCTCCGGCGGACAGCAGCAGCGCGTGGCGCTGGCCCGTGCGCTGGTCTATGAGCCGAATGTGATTCTGCTCGATGAGCCGCTGTCAAATCTGGACGCCAAGCTACGCGAAGAAGCGCGGATCTGGCTGCGCCGCCTCATCACCAATCTCGGGCTATCGGCGCTGTGCGTCACCCATGATCAGGTGGAAGCGATGGCGCTCGCCGACCGCATCCTGCTGCTCAACGGCGGCCAGATCGAACAGGACGGAACGCCCAAGCAAATCTACAACAAGCCGAAGAGCCTGTTTGCAGCAGAGTTCATGGGTGCCAGCAATCGCCTTGACGGCGTGGTCACCGCCATCAACGGCAACCGTGCGGAAATTGTCGCCAACGGCATCCATCTTGTGGGCAGCGCCCAGCAGGAGCTGACCGTCGGCGCCAAAGTCACCGCACTCGTCCGGCTTGAGCGGGTGACGTGGTCCGGGGAGGACGGGCCTGGACGTATCGCCATGACCTGCGTCGAGAGCCTTTTCCTTGGCGATCGGCATGAAGTCATTTTCGAAAGCAATGACCTGACAATCCGGACCTATTCCCGGGACGCCCTTCCGTCCGGCCAATACTATGTCGAGTTCCCCTTCGAGGATCTGATGGTCTTCGCGGCGGAATGAACTTCGGCTTCACTACGAAGAGGATCATTCTTGCCAACCGGCATAAACATCCTCGAGCGGCTGACCTGCCATCGGTAATTTCCTCCATCTGAGATTAAAGTCCGGCCTCGATTTAAGGGCGGACTGATGAAGAGAATGCGGTTTACGCAAGAGCTGATCATCGCGGTCCTGCGTGAGCATGAGGCGGGGCAAAAGCGGGCGACCTGGCGCGCAAGCATGGGATCTGCGAGGCGGTTAGCCTTACACACGTGTCGAAGGCGTGTTCGCTTGCGCATCACCGGGTATCAAAGCTAATGAAACCCGGAGAGGACTTGGCTGCTTCTGCAGGTGAAAAGTGCTGACTTTCTCATGGTTCTATCTCGCGTCGTGCCTGCTTGCGCTTATAGCGCTCGTCGCCGTTCTCGAACTCGGACTGCTTCCGGCACTGCTTTCGGGCCTTCTCGTGTTCAACATCGTTCATTTCGCCGCACCGATGCTCCATCGAATCGGCGTCTCCAACAGCCTGACGAAAAGCCTTGCGCTGACCTTGGTGGCATTGATCTTCACGCTCCTGGTAGCCGCCGCTATCTTTAGCGGCATGTCGCAATTGACTGGCGGTTCGGAGAACGTCGTGACGCTCCTCAAGAAGATGGCCGAGATCATCGATACCGCGCGCGTCCATCTCCCATCCTGGGCGATGGCCTATTTTCCATCAAACATCGAGGAACTGGAAGTCTTCGCGGCCCGGTGGCTCCGCGAACATGCCGGCCAGCTTCAACTCGTTGGGCGGGATGTTGGCGTCCTGGTGGTCCACATTGTCGTCGGCATGGTGATCGGCGGCTTGATCGCGGTGAGCTCGGCGGCGCCATCGCGCGAGCCCGGCCCACTGGCGGTCGCGCTCGCGGATCGTGTCAACATTCTGAGCAAGGCCTTTCGCAACATCGTGTTCTCGCAAATCCGGATTTCGGCGTTGAATACGTTTCTGACGGCGATCTATCTCGTCGCTGTTCTGCCGTCCTTCGGCATCGATCTGCCATTCATCAGGACAATGATAGCGCTGACTTTCGTCGCTGGCCTTCTGCCGGTCATCGGCAATCTGATCTCCAACACGGTGATCGTGGTTGTCAGCCTCAGCATCTCCTTCCTTGCAGCGCTCGGCTCGCTTGCTTTTCTCATCATCATTCACAAGCTCGAATACTTCGTAAACGCCAAGATCATCGGTTCGCGGATCAATGCGCGTGCCTGGGAGCTTCTTCTGGCGATGGTTTTCATGGAAGCCTGGTTCGGTATGCCGGGTCTTGTCGCCGCGCCGATCTATTATGCCTATCTGAAGGCTGAACTGACGATGCGCGGGCTAATCTAGCGTTAGGGCAGGTGGCGATTTGACGACGCAAGCAAGGTTGCTGGGAAACCGCGCAAATTTGGCCACTCGCTGAACAGCACCATCTGGTTAGTGAACCCTCAAGAGTTTCGTGACCGATTTGAAGGCCCCCGTTTAATAGCACGCCCACTGCAAAGACATTAGAAGGCGCGCTAAAACATAAATTGTCCGGAGGCATGTAATCTGCTACTGTTTGATCACCGACAAACGGCTCTGGAAAGCCGTGCGTCGGACATCATGCACAAGATCAACTCAAACCGGAGAACGGCCATGAAACGGCTTCTGACGGTCGCTGCCCTTTTGGCGGCAGGCAGTTTGGTTACGATGCAAGGCGCAGCCGCCGACGACGCTGCGATGATCAAGAGCGCTGAATCTGCTGCACCCCCTGCCGTGGCAAGCGGCGCTGCGGTCTACGCCGCGGATGAAAAGGGCGCCATGCGCACCCTGCGCGAGGGCAAGAACGGCTTCTGGTGCATGCCGGACAGCCCGTCCACGCCCGGCCCGGACCCAATGTGCGGCGATGCCAACGCGATGGAATGGGCGATGGCATGGATGGAAAAGAAGGAACCGCCCAAGGGCAAGGTCGGCTTCATGTACATGCTGTCCGGCGGTACCGATGGCAGCAACACCGATCCCTATGCGACGAAGCCCGAGGAAGGCAACAATTGGATAGAGACCGGCCCGCATGTGATGATCGTCAACGCAATGGACATGATGCAGGGCTATCCGACGGACCCCAAGCCTGACACATCCAAGCCCTATGTGATGTGGCCGGGCACTCCATACGCACATCTCATGATCCCGGTTAAGTAGCTGAAATGGAGTCACGCGGGCGCCAACGCTTGTTTCGCCCGCGCTTGTCCTGATAATTACAAACGCTTGCGGCGTCCGTGACCTTCAATCGAGAGTCTCGGCGGTCGGTAGCGGGTTGGCCTGATCTCTCATCACTTTTCCGGCAAATGGAAAGTTTCGTGACAGCTCGAACAGTGGCGGCCCTGCAATACCAAATATTCGTATATTCGTCAGGAAGTGCATAGTCTTTGATGACCGTCGTCGCGGGAGGAGTTCGCGTTGAACCGGACTATCCGAATGATCGCCACACTTGCGCTGTGGAGCGTGCCATTATCCGGCCAGGCGCTTGCGCATGCTCGATTGGTCGAGGCTACTCCAGAGATCAATAGCACCATTGCCGCTCCGCCCACTGAGATTCGACTGCGCTTTAGCGAACCCATTGAGGCTCGATTCTCGGGCATCGATCTTTCGGGGCCGGATGGTGCGAAGATCACCACGGAGATCGCGGTGCGCGATAAGGACATGGTGGCACCTGTATCAAGGTCCCTTGCGCCGGGTGTTTATCAAGTTGATTGGCACGCGCTGTCAGCAGACGGGCACAAGGTGAAGGGCAATTTCAAATTTGAAGTCAGACCGTAGAAATGGACGTTGATGGCACTCTGGCCTTCGCCCGGTGGGTCTACTTCCTCTCAGTGATGATTCTATTCGGGTCGGCACTCTTCCCTTTCTATGCGCTAGGCAGAACCGCGGCTCCCGCGCTTGCGCCTCTACCCCGTAACATCAATCCTGCCCTCGCACTTGCGGCCGCAATCTTCGCGGCAATTTGGCTGCTGTGCTTTACGGCCGGGCTCTCCGGACGCGAGGGTATGGTTGACACCTTGCGCGGCGTCCTCATGGAAAGCGACTTCGGAACTGTTTGGTTTGTTCGCCTTTCGCTCGTTCTCCTGCTCCTGGTGATCAGTTTCTCGGGGCGGCCCGAATTGATCGTCGGGCCGGCTTTCTTGCTACTGACCTGCGAGGGTTGGCAGGGCCACGCGGCGGCGTTGGGCCTTCTAGGCTCACTGACTCAAGCTCTCCATGTTGCAAGTGCCGGGGCGTGGATAGGTGGCCTCCTGCCCCTCGGCCTGCTTATCGCGGCAGCGCAGCGGCATCCATCCGAAGTCGCAGGCGTGGAAACCGTCCTGTGGCGCTTCTCCCGCTTTGGTATGGTGGCGGTTGCGCTCATTTTTTTGACGGGCGCCATGAACACTTGGCTCGTGCTTGGCTCGTTCCCCGATCCGCGCAACAGCTACGGTCGAATTCTCCTGTTCAAGATCAGCCTATTCGTCGCGATGGTCAGTTTGGCGGTCTACAACCGATACGCCCTGGTCAGCCGCATGAAGTCCGAACCGGCCAAAAGCTTGGGCACATTATCTCGCAACGTTGCGCTGGAGCAGATCATCGGGTTTGGGGTGCTTATGGATGTAAGCGCGCTGGGGCTTATGGATCCGTACGCGTGACGCGCTGACTTTGCAATTATCCGCTGGCAACGTTTCTGCAATTCGCGATCGACACTCACCTCTATCCGCCTGGCGCACAGAGTGGCTGGCCGGTCTGGCTGCCGATCTCAACCAACGTCGGGACGTGTGGAGCGCGGATATATGCCTGCCACCTAGACACGATTCCATGCGTAAACGAGTAACTGCCAGCACCAGCCGGCCAGCGTTCATCGCTCCTTTGATCCCCACCCTGGTGGAGAAGCCTCCCGAGGGCCGAGGGATGGACACACAAGTTCGACGGCTACCGCGGGTCTTCAATGCGGACCGCGTCGGAGAATAACTGGCGAATGATACTACGGGGCGACGGCGCAGCCGCCGACAGTCGGATGGAGGTCGATCTCGTCGCAGCCGCTGGGCCCGCTAAATGGCACTCTTGACTAACGTGCCAGAGGGTCCATTTTTTGACCCTGCGGTGTGCTGATGTCGAAGCCCCTCTTTATCCCGGCGCTCGCTGCTATATGCCTGAGATCGCCGCTGGTGCGTGCCGATAATGTCGATCTGGCGTTGGAAGCTTTTCACGGTATTTGTCTTGCCCATGGACCTGACTTCGAACGAACCGTCGCTGCGGCCAGGAGACGCGGATGGACTCCGTTGTCCGGCGACGCAGCACTTGCCCCCGTCGATGACGTAGACGCCTTCCAGGGCTGCGAGGCGACCGGTGACGACGTGCAAACTTGCTCCATAAAGCTATTCGATGTCGACCGCGCGCCATTCAAGGAGCGTTTCTTCGCCCGGACGGATGCCGAAACAATCGGCGAGGACAGAAACGGAATGCAAGTTTCCAAACTCTACATATTGACAGCCGGCAATCGCAAGCAGCTTGTCCATTTGACGTTCCCGAGGTCCCGGATCACATCGAACACGGTCATTGCAAGCTCGATCGCCGACGACTAGGGCGGATCAGCTGGTGTTATCTGCACGGGACGCGGGGCTTTTTGCGTTTGCAAGGAACTCGCGATAGGAATGCTCTGAATCGATCTGGAGCAGCAAATTGAGCGATCGGCAAAAGATCATCTGGATGATAGTGGTGGCAATCCTTGCTGGTATCGCGGTGATCATGCTCAAACATTGGCTGAAGGGCGACCTTGGGTAGCTGCCTCCTTAAATGAAGCAACACAGCCCTGATCGATCAAGGTTGGGCTTTGGCCCGTCCCATTTCGGCCTGCTTGCAATGGCAGGTGTCCTGTCTGATGCGGAATCGACGAGCGAAATGTGAGCGAAAAATGCAACTGACAGGCATGGTATCAGGCGCGGCGCTGTTGCTCGCTTCCGCCGCGGCAGCGAACGCCCATCCGCATGTCTTTGCCGAAGCGACGCTGGACCTGACCGTCGGTCCAGACAGAACGCTCAAGTCGCTTCGGCATCTCTGGCGTTTCGACGACCTCTTTTCCAGCACCGTGCTGATGGAATTCGACAAGAATTCCGACCTTGTCCTTGATGCCAAGGAACTCGATGAAGTCGCTCTCACCGTCCATGCGTCGTTGGCCGAGTACAACTACTTTCAGATGGTGACCTTGAACGGCAAGGACGTGACGATGGCGCCACCGCCGAAGTTCAGCGTCAGCTATGAAAACGATCAACTCGTCGTCCAGTTCGAAACGCAGCCGAAGGACCCGTTGGCCCTTGCTGGAAAAGTCAGTATCGGTGTCTACGATCCGACCTTCTACACGGCAATCGATTTTACCGACGACGACAAGCTTGCGGTGGCCGGTCTGCCGCAAGGCTGCTCACGTTCCGTCGTCCGTCCAGATCCGGACACGGCCATCGCGCAGAACCAGAAGAGCCTGACAGACGCGTTCTTCAGTGATCCGACGGGGACCGATCTCGGCAAGATTTTCGCGACGCGCCTCGAATTGACGTGCGGCTGACCCGGAGCCGGTTCGATGGCCATGTTCCAGACGCTGGTCGAGTTCCAACGCACGATCTACCTGGCGCTGGCCGAGCAGATCAAACTGCTTGCGGCCGGCGGCGGTTGGCTGGCGTTCACGGCCTTTCTGCCCATGGGCATTCTGTTCGGTGCGGCGCATGCGCTGACGCCGGGCCATAGCAAGGCTGTCCTGGCCACCTATCTGGCAGGATCGGACGCCAGCGTCCGGCGTGGGCTTCTGGTGTCGCTGACACTCTCCTTCACGCATGTAACGATTGCCGTGCTGATCGCGGCGCTCTCGTTGCCGTTGGTATCGATTGCCCTGGGCAGTGTTGGCCGCGCCCCGCTGCTGGAAGACGTCAGTCGGGGCCTGCTTGGCCTGATCGGCATTTGGATGCTCTGGCGCGCATTGAGCCACGGCC
Source organism: Mesorhizobium sp. M0664 (assembly GCF_040320565.1). Lineage (NCBI taxonomy): Bacteria > Pseudomonadati > Pseudomonadota > Alphaproteobacteria > Hyphomicrobiales > Phyllobacteriaceae > Mesorhizobium > Mesorhizobium sp. M0664. The sequence goes on along the minus strand of NZ_JAMYPW010000030.1, from coordinate 49,688 downwards.
ATCACCACAAGCATGAGGGCGAGGCCGTCGGCGTCATGGCCGGCCTGATCCCATGCCCGCTGACGCTTTTCGTGATGACCTTTGCGATATCCAGAGGCGTTCCGGTCGCCGGCATTCTTTTCGCAATCACCATGATGGCCGGCGTGGCGCTGACGCTGTCTTGCGTTGCGGTGCTGTCGATCCTGTTTCGTGAACGTCTGGTGCATTTTTTCGATAGCCGGCCACGCCTGTTCGATGCCATTTCCCGAGCCATTGAGGGCGCTGCCGGCTTGGCGCTTGCCGGCGTAGCCGTTTGGCAGATCACGTCGGGCTGAAATGCCGTGAACCAGATCGAGCGGTGGATCAAGACCCGTTTACCTGAAGGTCAGCCGTGTCTTCCTCGCGGCGCAAAGCTTCGACGTGCATCTGCGCTCGTCGGTGGAACAGACGGATAGGTGACGCCCGACGCTCGAAGTGGCGCCGGGCGACCCTGTATGCGCTAGATCATACGCTTGATGTCGATGTAGTCGCCTTCAGTCTGGATCGTCAGGGTCACGTCGCTGCCACCGCGGTTGCGCCAGAACCAACCGTGATTTCCATCGAAGGCGGCTTCAATGGCACCTTCGTCAGCTGGAACGCTGCGACCCTTTTCATAGCTGACGGACTGACCGCCGCCATCGCCGTGCGTCTCGAAGTTCACCACGCCACCGTCAGCTGTCCAGGAAAAGTTTGCCTTGGCGCCCTGCCGCATCACGAGCTTGACTTCGGCACCCTGGCCTGGCGCCAACGTGAAGGATAGCTCGTCTTGCCTTCCATCTGGCTGGATCGGGGCTTCCGAGGTTGCTTCGGTGGCAGGCGTTGTAGCAATGGCCGGAGCCTCGGCAGGAGCGATCTCTCCAACTGTCACATTGTCTTGGGATACCGCCTCCCCAGTTGGCGACGGCTGCAAAGCAGGCCGTTCGGCGGTCAGGGCGACGAGGAGGTTTTCAATTCGGTCCATGCGCGCCATCAATTCGGCCGGAGGGACCATTTGCGTCATCCGCTCGGTTGGTGCCTTCGCGCTGGCCATTTCGTCGGCTGCCGCCTCGGCTGCCAGCTGTGTCTTGATTTCGCCCATTCTGGTGAGGCCGAGCAATCTGCCTGCTCCAGTCGGGTCGATCGCATACTCGGACGGCATGACGACCGTGATGAGCAAGGCGAACGCCGTCAGCGCGGCAATGAAGGTGGAGCGCTTGAGCTGCGCTGACGTCGGCAAATCGGCGCGGCTGGGAAGGTCGGTGTTGTACATGATTCGGTTCCTTATGCGGCGACGAACAGGCCGGTGAGCTGATATCCGATCAGCAGGAAACCAGCCGTCATCATGATGACGTTTGCGGTATAGGCGTGGCGCCAGAAGCTTCGTGTCCGGCGCCAGTAGCCCATCACGATCAAGATGGCGCCGAGGGCCATGAGCTGGCCGAACTCGACACCGACATTGAAGGCCAGCAGGTTCGGCACAAGGCCGTCAGGCGAGATGTTGTATTCGATGATCTTCGTCGACAGGCCAAAACCGTGGAAGAAGCCGAAGACCAGCGTCGCGACTTTGGTGTTCGGCTGGAAGCCGAGCCATCGCTGGAAAGCGCCCATATTGTCGAGCGCCTTGTAGACCACGGAAAGGCCGATGATCGCGTCGATGATGTAGCTGTTGATGCCGACGTCGAAGTAGACGCCAAGCAGCATGGTCGTGGAGTGGCCGAGCGCAAACAGGCTGACATAGATGCCGATATGCTTCATCCGGTAGAGGAAGAAGATCACGCCGAACAGGAACAGGATGTGGTCGTATCCGGTCACCATGTGCTTGGCGCCGAGATAGATGAAGGGCAGCACGTTGATGCCCGAGATTTCCTGGATATAGCCCTTGTCGCCCTCGGCCACGGCGTGGGCGAAGGCAGCCCCGCCCAGGAGCGGCAGGGTCATGAGAGCGATAAGGAGGGGCAGGGCGGGTCGCCAACGCGTGCGACGCGAGCCTGTCCGGCCCCGGTCGAAGGGTCCTTGCATAAGATTTCCAATCTTCGTCGTTGAGGGTGGCCGCGCGAGCGGCCGCGATCATGCGGCGAGGAATGGTCTGGGCGGTCGCTCAAGCCGGAATGTCGTATCCGGATCGACGAAAGTCAGCGGATAATTCAGCCAGCCCCGTTCGAGCTGCGGAACGGTCGGTGCGAAGTCGGCTGGCGTGCTCGCCGTCTCGTGCGAGTGGTCGGCTGCATTGTGCCCGTGAAAATGGCCAGCGCTCTGCTCGTCGGCAACGCCGTCATCGTGTGCGTGGTCATGATCTTCGATCTGCGCGGCGGCTCCGCCGTGACGTTCAACCGCGGTGGCAATCGCGATCGGATCGTGTGAGGTCGAATAGCCGAAAGGACGCAGCACGCCGAACATCATCGCTAAAGCGATGACCAGACAAAAAACTGTGCTGTGGATCCGATTCGGCATGAACGGCGATTATTCTCCAAAATCCTAACGAATGGTTGTTGACTGCACCGGAATCGAGGCCTCTTTGAGGCTTGTTGTATCCCCTCCAAGAGGATAGTATCAAGAGATGAGCAAGCAGCCTCATACCCACGAAACCCATCCCGATATCGTCAAGCGCCTGAAGCGGGCTGGCGGACATCTCAAGGGCGTCATCGAAATGATCGAAGCGGGCCGGCCCTGCCTCGATCTTGCCCAGCAGCTCCATGCTGTCGAGAGGGCCATCGCGCAAGCCAAGAAGACCCTGATCCAGGATCATCTCAACCATTGCCTTGAAGACGTCGTCGGGCCGCTGGCGCGCGAGCAGCGCCGCTCGATCGACGAGTTCAAGGATATCACCAAGTACCTGTGAGAGAACACCATAATGGATAAGATACGCGACTGGTTCGGCTTCGGTCCGATGACGCAGGGCTTCGGCGGCCATGGACATGATCATGGTGATGGTGATGGCGGCCATGGCCACACCCACGGCGTCATCGATCCGACGATCGCCACGACGACGCGCGGCATCTGGGCAATCAAATGGTCATTCGTCGTTCTGGCCGTCACGGCAGCGCTCCAGCTTGTGGTCGTGTTCCTCTCCGGCAGCGTGGCGCTGCTGGCCGACACCATCCACAATATCGGCGACGCGGTCACCGCCGTCCCGCTGTGGATCGCCTTCATGCTGGTCCGCCGCAAACCGAGCAAGGCGTTCACCTACGGCCTGGGCCGCGTCGAGGATCTGGCCGGGATCGTCATCGTTCTCATCATTCTTTTCAGCGCCATCGTCGCAGGCTATGAGGCGATCGACAGGCTGATCAATCCGCGTCCCATCGCATTTCTTGGCTGGGTCGCCATCGCCGGCCTCATAGGCTTCATCGGCAATGAAGCGGTCGCCGTATTTCGCATCCGCGTCGGACGAGAGATCAACAGCGCGGCGCTGATCGCGGACGGCTACCATGCCCGCACCGACGGCTTTACCAGCCTGGCGGTCGTGCTGGGCGCTATCGGCGTCTGGCTGGGCTTTCCGCTTGCCGATCCGATCATCGGACTGCTGATCACCGCGGCGATCTTCGCCATCGTCTGGCAGTCGTCGAAAGCCGTGTTGACGCGCATGCTCGATGGTGTGGAGCCCGGCATCATCGACGAAATCCATCATGCCGCCGAACATGTGTCCGGCATCGAGCGCCTTGGAAGTGTGCAGGCGCGCTGGATCGGCCATCGCCTACATGCCGACGTCGCCATCAGTGTTCCGGATGCGGCGACGGCCAAAGACGTACTGGGCGTCAGCGAAGCCCTTAAGGAGGAACTGTTCGCCCACTTGCCGGCGTTGGCGGAAGCCAATGTCCGCCTCGAAAGCTCAGCGGGTTCGACCGCCAAGCGGGGGGAAACCTCTCATGCTCATCATCATGCACCGGAGCCGTTCAAGGTCGTATGCGAGCTGGCTGCAGGGACATTGGAAATCGTCGATACGCCCGGCGGTGAACGGATGCGGCTAACCATCGATCGCCACGCCGATGATTTGACAGCGACTGTGATCATCGACCGACCCGAAGGGCCAGAGATGCTTCGCCTCGAGCCCGTCGCTGACAACCATCATCGGCTTGAGAGCACCATCGCCCCTGCCGAGCCGCATGAGTTCCAGGCGAGGTTGATCCTGGCCGCGAAGGGTCGCGAGCAGGTGCTGCCGTTCAAGATGGTCGAGCCGGAAGGTCACCATCACTGAGACAGGCAGGCCGTTCGCGCCAGTTCTCGACGAACCGTCATCCGCTGCAAGAAGACAAATATGCTTCAGGTCCTGGCCAATCGCACTTACCGTCATCTCTTCTTGGCCCAGGTCATCGCCCTGATCGGCACCGGCCTTGCCACCGTGGCGCTCGGGCTGCTGGCCTATGATCTTGCCGGCGCCGACGCCGGCGCGGTGCTCGGCACGGCGCTCGCCATCAAGATGATCGCCTATGTCGGCGTGGCGCCTGTCGCCGCCGCGTTCGCCGAGCGCCTGCCACGCCGCACCATGCTGGTTTCGCTCGACCTCATCCGGGCTGTGGTCGCGGTGTTCCTGCCCTTCGTTACCGAAGTCTGGCAGGTATATCTTCTCATCTTCGTCCTGCAGTCGGCGTCGGCAGGCTTCACTCCGGCCTTCCAGGCCTCGATCCCTGACGTGCTGCCCGAGGAGAAGGACTACACGCGGGCCCTGTCGCTGTCGCGACTGGCCTACGATCTGGAAAGCGTCGTCAGTCCCATGCTGGCGGCGGCGCTGCTTTCCGTCATCAGCTTCCACGGCCTGTTCGCCGGTACGGTTGTCGGCTTCCTGGCGTCCGCGGCGCTGGTCGTCTCCGTGGTGCTCCCCAGCCCGCAAGCCTCGGAGCCGCGCGGCATCTATGAGCGCACGACGCGCGGAATCCGCATCTATCTGGCGACGCCGCGATTGCGCGGGCTGCTGGCCCTTAACGTTGCCGTCGCGGCGGCAAGCGCGATGGTGATCGTCAACACGGTCGTCCTGGTGCAGGCGCAGTTCGGCCTCTCGCAAAGCGACACGGCGCTGGCGCTCGCAGCCTTCGGCGGCGGATCGATGATTGCAGCCCTTGCCCTGCCGCGGCTGCTGGAGAACGTCCCGGACCGGGTTGCGATGCTCTCGGGCGCCGCGATCCTGGTCGCGGGCGTGCTGGTGGGACCGCTCGCCGGCAGCTACTATCTGCTGCTGCCGCTCTGGTTCGTGCTGGGGCTCGGCTATTCGCTGGCGCAGACGCCTTCGGGCCGATTGATCAGACGTTCTGCCGATGCCGTCGACCGGCCCGCTCTGTTTGCTGCCCAATTCGCGCTTTCGCATGCCTGCTGGCTGATCACCTATCCCATTGCCGGCCGCGTCGGTGCGGCGATGGGATTGCCCTTCACCTTCATTCTGCTCGGCATCATTGGCGCCGCAGCCCTGCGTGCCGCGATCTGGCTCTGGCCGAAACACGATCCCGACGTGCTTGTACATACGCATGTCGATCTGCCTGAGGACGACCGGCACATCGGCGACGCAGTATGGTCGGAAGCGGGCTATGAGCATTCGCATGGCTACGTCGTCGACGATCGGCACCCGAAATGGCCCAAGGCAAGCTGAGAGCTCGAAATGCCTGGCGAGCTCGCCATCTATGGCGGTCTTTTCCTGACCGCGTTTGCCGCGGCGACCATTCTGCCGATGCAATCGGAAGCAGCCCTTGCGGGACTGCTCCTGACAGGAAGCCATGCTCCGGCTCTGCTCATCGCTTTCGCAGGCGCAGGCAATGTGCTCGGCTCGATCGTCAACTGGTGGCTCGGCCGGGGGATCGATCGCTTTCGCAACCGCAAATGGTTCCCGGTAAAGCCCTCCGCGTTGACGCGCGCGACGCGATGGTATCAGCGCTATGGACGATGGTCGCTGCTGTTGAGCTGGCTGCCTCTCGTCGGCGATCCGCTGACGGTCGTGGCGGGGGCGCTGCGGGAGCCATTCTGGAGCTTCCTTGCGATCGTCACGATCGCGAAGGTCGGCCGCTACCTCGCGCTGACGGCGATGACGCTGAGCTGGACTTAGCGCTTGTCGAGACCCGCGCCGGCACCGCGACATTACGCAGGATGGCGCTTTCCTTTGCCAAGCGCAGCGCTGCGCGCCAACTTGGATTGGCGCCGAATATGTCTATACAAATGGGAATGCATGTGTACAATCGCTACCAATCAATCAAAAATGGGGAACTGAAATGATCACTCTCGACCGCCGCAATTTCCTTGTTTCCACCGCCGGCCTTGCCTTCGCCGCTGCGCTGCCACGCACCGCCTTTTCCGAAACCAACGACACGCTGAAGATTGCCATCGCCGCGGAGACCGGCGATCTCGACCTGCTGCAGAATGTTTCAACGCTGAGCACCTACACCATCGTCTTCGATGCGCTGATCCACTACGGCCAGAACGGTGCGCTTGAGCCGGGACTTGCCACCAAATGGACCATTGCCGACGATCAGCTTTCGATCGCTTTCGATCTGCGTGAAGGCGTGACCTTCAGCGACGGCACGCCGTTCGATTCCACCGCAGCCGAATGGAACCTCAAGCGATGGATGGGGGTGAGCGACTTCTCCTGGATCGGCATTTCCGATGCGTTCGACAGCATTGTCACGGACGGACCAAACAAGCTGACGGTCAAGCTGAAGCGACCGGTGCCGGCCGCACTCCTCGAACTCACCATCGTCCGCCCAGTTCGTTTCCTGTCGCCCAAGGCAGTCGACAAGGATGGCAAGCAGACGGCGCCGATCGGAACCGGTCCATGGATCGTCGAAAAATACGATTCGAGCGGCACCAGCCTCGTTCGCAACGACGAATACTGGGGCGAGAAGCCGCTTTTCAGCCGCATGGAATTGAAGGTGGTTCCCGATGAACTCGCTCGTGCCAACGGCCTCCGCTCAGGCGACCTCGATGTCATCGGTGGCGACTGGGTGGCGACGCTATCGCCGCGCCGCGCCCGTGCGCTGGAAAGCGACGGCATGAAGGTTGTTGCCGAGCCGGGCACCGCGACGATGCTGCTCGGCTATTCGCCGAAGTCGAAGATCATCGCCGACAAGGCCGTTCGCGATGCCGTCTATGCATCGGTCGACCGGGCGGCGATCGCCAAGGTCCTGTTCGAGGGCTTTGCCGACCCGGCCGCCGATCTGTTCCCGGCGAACGTGCCGTCGTCGGGCAAGCGGCATGACGTGCCGGTGCGTGACGTGGCGGCGGCCAAGAAGATACTTGCCGACGGGGGCTGGGCAGAGAGCGGCGGCGCCTGGACCAAGGCTGGCTCTCCTCTGACCATCGACTTTCTGGTTTCCGAAGAGTCCCTGCCGGGATCGCGGCGCATCGCCGAAATGATCCAGGGTCAATTGTCCGAGGTCGGTTTCCAGGTCCAAGTCTCCTCGGTGGACAATGCCACCATGCATGAACGGCGTCCGGCCTTCGACTATGATCTCGCTTTCTTCACCACCTATGGCGCTCCCTATGACCCTCACGGGACCCTTGGCAATGCCTTCGTCTCGACGGCGGACAGCGGGCCTGACGGCAAGATCTATGTCTCGGACGCGCTCGACGGCGTAGTCAAGGCTGCGCTCGAGGCGAGCGGCGCCGAACGCGACCTGAAGATGCAGGCTCTCTACGATTGGCTGCACGACAACACCGCCATCTGTCCGCTTGTCGTCAGCCAGCGGCTGTGGGCTCACAATCCGCGCGCAGAGAACTTCTCGCTTCCGGCGACTGACTACGACTTGCCGTTCAAGGCGATCACGCTGAAGGCCTGAAGACTTCGAGCCCGAGTGAGGCCTGACGATGAAACGCACGATCCTGCGACGGATGCTGCTTGCCTGCCTTTTGATCCTGGCGGCATCCGCGCTGACATTCGCCCTGGTTGCGGCGGCTCCGGGCAATGTTGCGGCGCTCATTGCCGAGCGTGCGGCAGGTCCTGGCGCTGACGCGCAAATGATCGCCAAGATTGGCAACGAGCTCGGTCTCTACGACCCGTTGCCGATCCGCTACGGACGCTGGCTTTCCGGCGCGCTGGCCGGGGATTTCGGCATCTCACTGCGAACGGGAAAGCCGATCTCGTCGGAGTTTGCCGCCCGCATCCCGATGACGGCGGCTCTGCTTGCCGGCGGCGGCATTCTCGCCTTCATTTTCTCGATCGCGCTCGGCATTGCCGGCGCCGTCAGCAATGGTGGCGTGATGGACAGGTTCCTCCATGCATTTTCGCTGATCGGCGCGTCGACCCCGAACTTCTTCGTGGCGGCGCTGCTGGTCATCGTGTTTTCGGTGATGCTGGGCTGGGTACCCACCTTCGGGACCAGCGGCTTCACCTCATGGCTTCTGCCGTGGGTGACGATCGCGCTGTTCCCGGCCTCCGTTCTCAGCCGCGTCGTTCGGGTCAACCTCCAGGAAGCGATGTCGCGGCCGTTTGCGACAACCGGCTTCGCCAAGGGCTATACCAGAACGCAGGTGCTGCTGCGCGAGGCGCTGCCCAACATCGCCATTCCGTTCCTGACGACATTCGGCGCGCAATTCACGCTGATGATCATCGGATCGATCGTCGTCGAGACGGTATTTGCATTGCGCGGCGTCGGTGCCTTTTTCATCGAGGCGATCCGCTTCCGCGACTTCATCGGCATGCAGTCGGTGCTGCTGCTGTTTGTCGTCTTCTTCGTCATGGTCAATTTCATCGTCGACATGATTTGCATCGTCGCGGATCCGCGAATGCGCCGGGCGCGGGGAGCATGAGGCGATGAACATTTCCGCTATCAGGGACATCAAGGACTGGCCGTGGCTGGTGCTGCTCCCCGTAATCGGCTTTGTGCTGATCGGCATCTTCGCTCCTGCTATCATGCCTTACGATCCAAGTGCGCAGGACTATTCGGCGACACTGGAGGGCATGAGCTGGAACCACTGGCTCGGCACCGACTATCTCGGCCGAGACGTCTTCAGCCGCATCGTCGGTGGCGCCCGCATTTCCCTGGTGGCGATGGTGATCGTGCTTGTGGCCGCGTTGGCGATCGGGGTCACGATCGGCTCCTTCGCCGGCTATGTCGGCGGCCGTGTCGAGCTCGTCCTTATCAGCATCATCGATATTGCGCTGGCACTTCCGAGCCTGGTGATCGCGCTGGCGTTGATCGGCATTCTGGGCACCGGCTACTGGTCGATGATCACGGCGCTCACCCTGGCGTGGTGGGCGAACTATGCCCGCATGAGCCGCGCCGTCGTCACCGCCGAGCTGCAGCAGCCCTATATCGAGGCGGCCCGCGTGATGGGCGCCGGCCATCTGTGGATTTTTGTTCGCCATATCCTGCCGCATGTGCTTGCCCTCGTCGTGGTCTATGCAAGCGCCGACGCCGGCGCGCTTGTGCTGGCCATCGCCACGCTCAGCTTTCTCGGACTTGGCGTCGCACCGCCGACACCGGAATGGGGCCAGATGCTGGTCGACGGCATGAGCTACATCGAGGAGGTGCCGCGCCTCGTCGTGCTGCCCGGTCTGGCGCTGACGCTGGTCGTGGTCAGCTTTAACCTTCTGGGCGAAGCCTTCGCATTGCAAAAGGTGCCGCGGCCGGTTCGCGGCGCGACCTTGCGCAGACGCCGAAGGGCGCGCGCTCGCGAAGAAGCCGAGCGTAACGCCGTCGAAACGGGAACGACTTCAGCATGAGCGACGCTCAGCCAATCTATTCGATCGAAGATTTGGTCATCGACCTCTACGCCACCACCGTTTCTGTGCGGGCGGTCGACGGGGTGTCGTTCAACGTCCGTCCCGGAGAAACGGTCGCGGTCGTCGGCGAAAGCGGTTCGGGAAAGACCGTAATGACGCTCGGTCCGCTCGGCCTGCTGCCCGAGGGCGTGACCGTGGACATGAAAGGGTCGGCGCGAGCCGACGGAAGCGAACTGCTCAGCATCGGTTCCCGGCAATTGTCGGACCTGCGCGGGCGCTATTTCGGCGTGATTTTCCAGGACCCGATGAGCGCGTTGAACCCGATGCTGAAAATCGGCCCGCAGCTGGCACGCCAGGCGCGCCGTTTCGCTGGCCTGTCGCATGAGGCAGCGCGCAAGGAAGCGGTCTCGCTTCTGGCGCGCTCCGGCATCCCGGACCCCGAGGATCGCTATAACCGCTATCCGCACGAAATGTCGGGCGGCATGCTGCAACGCGCGATGATCGCGCTGGCGCTGGCGGCCCGGCCGCGCGTGCTGATCGCAGACGAGCCGACCACGGCGCTGGACGCCACGGTCCAGGCGCAAATCCTGGAGCTCATCCGTCAGATCCAGCGCGAGGATGGCATCGCGGTCGTGCTGATCACGCACGATATCGGCGTGGTCGCTTCCGTCGCCGATCGCGTCATCGTGCTTTACGCCGGCCAGGTGGCGGAGGAGGGGACGGCGATGGATGTGCTGACCCGGCCAGTCCATCCCTATACGCGCGGGCTGCTCGCATCGGTGCCGGATTTTCGCGCCGACGAAGGCGCGGCGACCCGCGAGATACCTGGCCTGCCGCCAAACCAGATCAGGCTGGAACCGGGTTGCCGGTTTGCCGAGCGCTGCGAACTGGTCGAAGCCGGTTGCCGGCAGCACCGGCCGCCGCTGCAGACGATATCCGCGTCGACGAGCCCGCACCGTGTGGCTTGCCCGGTCGTGCTGAAACGAGAGGGGATCGCCGTCCATGTCTGATGTCGCGGCGATCGAGGTCAGGGGACTAAAGGTCCATTTCGCCAACCGTTCGGGTGTCGGCGCGGTGCGGGCGGTCGATGGCATAAACCTGACGGTCGCGCGCGGCGCGTTCCACGGCATCGTCGGCGAGTCCGGCTGCGGCAAGACTACGCTGGCGCGCACCATCGTCGGTTTGCAGAAGGAGAGCGAAGGCACCGTCCTGATCGGGGGAAGGGATCGCACCGAATGGCTGAAATCGGACAGGAAGTCGTTCAGCCGCGAAGTCCAGTTCGTCTTCCAGGATCCGTTGGGGTCGATGAGCCGCCGCCAGTCCGTCTACCAGACACTGGAGGAGCCGCTGCAGATTCATCGCTTCGGTTCATCAGTCGAGCGCCGGCGCCGCATCGCCGAGCTTCTGGACCTGGTTGCGCTGCCTGAGACGGTGCTCGATCGGCTTCCACGCTCGCTTTCCGGCGGCCAGCGCCAGCGCGTTTCGATTGCGCGCGCGCTCGCGCTGAAGCCGTCCATACTGGTCTGCGATGAGCCACTTAGCGCGCTCGACGTTTCGATCCGGGCGCAGATCGTCAACCTGTTCACGTCGTTGCAGAAACAGCTTGGCCTGACCATTGTCATTGTCGCGCATGATCTGGCGATCGTGCGCGAGGTCTGCTCGAACGTGACGGTGATGTATCTCGGCCGCATCTCGGAAGCCGGCCTGACCCGCCCGCTGTTTCGCGAGCCGGCCCATCCCTACAGCCAAGCGCTGCTGTCGGCTGTTCCTTCTCCCGATCCTCGCATCGAAGCCGGGCGCCGCCGGATCATTCTCGCCGGCGATCCGCCAAGTCCCAGCGCGCCGCCTCCGGGGTGCCGGTTCAACACGCGCTGTCCGGTGGCGATCGATGTCTGCCGGGTCGAGGAACCGATGCTGCGATCGGTGCCGCATGGCGGCGTGGCAGCCTGTCATCTGGCCGATAGCGGCCGCCGCCCGGTTATCTGAAAGATGGCGTTTCTGCCCCCAACGCGTTTCGCGAGGCTGACTGTCATTGCCGGTGTCCTGCGCGAGCTTTTTTTGCTGGTCACTGCCGCCAAGGTCGGCCGTTATCTTGTTCTTGCCGCCGTAACGCTGAGCGTGATCTGACTTGGCGAAGCTTCTCGAAATTGATCGGGTTAGGGCCGGCTGGTTCGAAGGAATCCGCCCAAGAGCCATGTCTGATACACGCGGACGGGAAGCCTAGCTCTTTTTGACGACGACCTTGTCGAGGGCTGCGCGCAGGCCTTTTGCCAGCCTCTGCGCGTCGCGGGACCGGCCAACCAAGCTACGGTACAGCGCGCGAAGGGCTCCAGCCAACATGGACATTGTTAAGACATTCCTGTGGCCGCGCGCCAGGCCTGCACAACGAAGCTGTGCTGGTTCCAGATCATCAGCGCTCCACTGACAGCCATGAGCGCGACCACAAGGCCGCGGAACTGTCTTCCACTCAGGCGTTCGAGCCAGGGCTTGGCCAGCAGATTGGCAAGCGCGGCGCCCAAACCCGCGGCTAAGCCGTATATAGCCGCCTGACCACCGAGCGCGCCGAGTCCGGTGAATACCGCGATCTTGACGACATCGGTCACAAACGAGTTCACGGATTTCGTGGCGACCAACGTCTCCTTCTCCGAACCGTAGTTCAGATAGAGCGAATTCAAAACGGGTCCCACCGTGCCCATCAGCGCCGACAACAGGGCGACGATCAGGCCGGCCGGGAGGAACCACCAGCGGCGGGCTCGGTAGCTCCGCTCGCGCGCCCCGCCGCGAAATTCCCAGACTGCACTGATCAGATAGATCCCTATGAGTATCTGGAGCCATTCCGCCCGACTGTTAGCGAACAGCCAGGAGCCCGCCGCGGCGCCGGCGATGGCGCCGGGCAGATACCAACGGACCAGGCTCCAATCGATGTCGCGCCGAAAGGCCAGGGCGCGGACGGGATTGCCGATGAGCTCGGTCAAGGTGATGACCGGCGCAACCGCGGCACTCCCTGTGATGGAAGTCACGGCGGGGATCAGCAATAGACCTCCGCCTCCGGCCGAGAGGGTGTTCAGCGTCCAGGTGAGGAACCCCGCCAACGCCAGGAGGCCTAGTCTAATCCAGTCCATCGGATCAGAACGAAGCGGGCCTCCGATCGTTCCGAACGCATCGGTTCGCAAAGGCCCGGCCCGCCTTTTGAGTCTCGTGTGCGATGGAAATAATCACCCGTTACCGGGCCAAACGCGGGCGCCCGGAAGACCGGACTCCGGCGCACCGTACCGCCGATAGCTTTGAAAGCTGGTTGAAAGCGGACCGCTTAACCAGCCGGAGTTACGGTGAAGTCATCAAAATACACGTGACTGTCGGCCTTCGACCACAAGCCAACACGCCCGGTCACCGGCTCAGGCAGCGTGTCCTGCAGGTAGAGCTTGCCGTCGACATAGCCTTCGACCTTGGTGCCGGCGATGCGCACCTTCAGGTCGTGCCATTCATGGGTTGAGGTTGGGGTGTTCTTGACCCAGGTCACCGACGAGCGTTTCCCCTTTTCGAACCTCCACAAGACAAGATTGTTCTCCAGAGGGTTGGCGCGAATCGTGAGATAGTCGCCATTGGGCTTAAGGTTGAACAATATCCCTGCACCCTGGTCGATGCGGCCGCTGATGCCCTCGAAACGGACGGCGATCTCTCCATCGCGGAAATCCGGCACGCCCTCAAGAACAGCATAGGGGAAGTATGCATAGGCCTGGACGCGGTCGAGGAACTCGGCGTACCGCTCCCCATAGAGGGCCCGCGCCTTGTCTGCGAGACCAGCGGAAGTCTGTCCCTCCTTCCATTGGCGCCCGTCGACGGCCAACACCTTGTTGTCGCCTTCCGTTTCGATCCGCCAAATGCCTACCACGCCGGGCATCGCCTTCGAATCTGTGCCAACTTCCTCGTCCGAAAAATTGACGATGTCCGGCGAGCCCGCCGAAGCGGGCAGCAGCAAGGCCACCAAGCCGACACCTGCCGCGGCAATTGTCTTGAGGCTATGTAAGATGTTCACGGCTGATCTCCTTCTGGCTTGAAGTGTATTTGATGGCCGGTGCGCGGCGGCTCCGCCACCAAGCAACCCAGACGAGCAGCGGCAGGCCGCCGACGAACCAGGGAAGCGCGATCCACGGAGCCGCGACGAGCGGATAGCCGGGATAATCGCCGGCCCCGGTCGCCGGCACGGGCAGGGGTACATTTGCGAGCCCATAAAGGAGCGGCAGTACCTCCTCGGTGCCGGTCGATCGACTGACGGCCGACCGGCCGCCATAGCTGTACTCGACTTCGCCATACGACTCATCGCTTGCGCTGCCGACAACACTCTGCTGGTCGCCTGCAAAACGGATGACAATCCGTGGAATGACCCGCTCGAGCTTCGCTAGGACGCTTGTTCGCAAATCGGCGTACCGGGGGTCTTCGGGCGCCAGGTGAACGGTGACGGTCAACTGATCGCTGAGTTGCGCCAGGGCCTGTTGGTCGGCAAGCGAGAAAGAGTTCCGTCGGTCCTCGGTCGCATCGGCCGACCATCTGATCTGGGTAGCCGCGACCATCACAAGACAGGTCGCCACGAGGCAGATGAGCGAACGGACAAGCTTGATGCGCACGGTAGCACCCATGGGGAGCCAGATGGCAGCGAGTGCGGCAAATCCAAGAATCGCCGCAAGCACCCCGACGACCAGACTGAGCGACAACAATCCGAGCTCAAAGGTGTGCAGCGTTTGCGTGAGCGACAGCCGCGACGACCAGCCAAGGAGGTCGGGTTGGCTGGCCGCCGCGAAGTCGATGACCCACGATCCGAGTGTGAAGCCGAGTGTGACAATCGCCGCGGTTGCCGCGCTCTCGGTAAGCGCAGCTGCGAATAACGCGATGGCGCCGACCAACAGGCCGTAGAGGAGATGTCCGAGAACAAGATTCAGGGTCTCGGCGACGAACAGATGTCCGCCCATGAACTCCCAAATCGCGAGCGCAGAGAGCGCAGGGATACTGGCAATGAGCCAAGCTGCGAAGACGGCGACCAGCTTGGCGCCAATCAAAGTCGGCGGTCGATAGGGCAGCTGGATCAGGAGCCGCAAGGCGCCGGACTCCTTTTCGTGGCCGAGCACGCGTATGGCAACAAAGGGAAACAGCAGCGTAACGGCGACGTAGAAGCCGCCGAACGTCGGAACCAGTACGCCGTCCAGCGGGGATAGTGCGCTCGCGAGCCCAGGCGAGGTGAGGGCAGTAGCGCTCGTTTCGCCGTAGAGCGACACGGCCTGAAAGAAGCTGAATCCGACGAGAGGGCAGAGCATCAGCAGCATTGTCCAGAGCGGCCGGCCGCTCGCCATTTCCCGCAGCTCCTTGGCCAGCAAGGGGCCGAAGGGAGCGTCGAGCGGTACCGCTGCCTCAGGTGAGCGCAAGGAAAACCTCCTCCAACCCACCGGAGAGGATCCCCGCACGCTCCCGCAAGTCGCCCAAGGTCCCGACGCCGCGCACGTGGCCTTCTGCGAGCAAGACGAAACGGTCGCATATGCGGTCGGCATCGAGCAGCTGGTGTATGGCGAGGACGAGGCTGCGCCCCTGCGCCGCAACCTTGCGCAGCACGTCCATGATCTCGCGGGTCTGTCGCAAGTCGAAGCCGTCGAAGGGCTCGTCCATCAGCAGCAGTGGATGCGGCGTAATCAGGGCAAGCGCCAACATCAGTCGACGGGCATACCCTTTGGACAATGCAAGCACCCGCTTGTTCAGCACCGGTGCAAGTCCGACCGCCCTAACTGTGTCCGCGACGTCGAGGTCCGATGTCCGGTAAACACCGGCGAAGAACGCGAGCACCCGTTCGACATACTGGTCGCGCCACGGCCGGAGGCAGTCGGGGAGGTAGAAGATCGATCTCCGGCGCAATGCGGGTGGCAGAGGGGCGCCGTGCCAGAAAATCGTCCCCGAGTCGGCGGGAAGAACGCCGGCAACTGCTTCGAGCAACGTGGTTTTGCCGGCTCCGTTCGGTCCGATGAGACCGAGAACTTCGCCGGCTTCGACCGTGAAGGCAACGTCCGCCAACGCTGTTTGCGGGCCGTAGCGCTTTGTCAAGGCGTCGACCCGAAGGGCGACTCCGCTCGCTGGCGGTGTCGCGATTTGCGCCTTGTCAGGCATCCGGCTTCGCATCAACATCGGCTGATTCCCTCCCGGCGTGCGATTGGGCATTGCCCGGCCGAACTCCGCCGTTGGACGCGCGCGCGGACGCCCAATCTAGCTCTTTTTGACGGCGACCTTGTCGAGGGCTGCGCGCAGGCCTTTCGCCAGCTTCTGCACATCGTCGTTCGCCCAGAAATGCATGAAGAAGAGCCGCGGCTGCTCATCGAGCATGTGGCTATGCAATGCCGTGATCTCGATGCCGTTGCCTTGCAACGCCCTGATAACCGGATTGACCTCCTTGGCAGTCAGCACAAAGTCACCTGTGATCGCCGTTTTGCCGCCGCCAGTCGACTGGAAGTTGATCGCTATGGCGGAGCCCAGGGCGGCCGGCACATCCATGCCATTTTCTTCGACCGGTTCTGCGCGCGGTATAGTGAACTGGTAGACCGCGCCGTTGGCCTTGCCTTTGTAGCCAATAGCTTGGTCGACACCCGCCGTGTCGAACTCGATCTTCGAAGCGGCCGCCGCCTGCGAACCGGCGGATGCAGCCATCGGCGTCTTCGTCAGAGCCAAGCCGGCATGAAGCGCTGTGGCGAGTGCTACCGGATCACCTTGGCCGAAGAGGTGCATGTAGAGCGTCATCGGCTGCGCGCGCAGCAGGTGGTTGTGCACCGCGGTGATCTCGATGCCGCCTTCTTCAAGCTTCTTCATGACCGGGTTCACCTCGTCCTGCGTCAGAACGATGTCGCCCATGACCATTGCCTGATTTCCCATGGGATCGAAGGCGATCCAGCCTCCGAGCGCAAAGCCTGGCTTCAGGGATATGCCGTCGAGCGATACCTTCAGGTCGGTTCGTGGCAAGCCAACTCTATAAACGCCGCCAGGCATTTCCGATCCGGATTTGCCAAGTGTCTGCGCGACAGTTTGCCAATCGGGTGCCGCTGACGCCGGTTGGAGAAGCGCCGACATCGCTATCAGCATTGCGCCGGTGATGAGTTTTGCACGCATGGATTTCTCCTTGTGGTCTGCCCCAATATGCCCAATGACTTTCAATCCGAGACGCTAGTCGCGTGCAGAGGGCTTCTGCAGCACGCCCTCCAGGAAGAACGTCCCATCCGGGTCACGAAGCTGTACTGCGGTATCTGAGATCCATACCTGATAGCAGGTCTCTTCGCCTTCAACGGAAATGCAGAGCTGCCCCTTCTCGACGCGCCACTTGCCGGCGTTCTTCTTGCCCATGTCGTAGCGCACGATCCGTCCGTCGCGGCCGAACGCATCCGCCCAATGAACGTCGTCCGTGAAATCCATGCCGGCGAACTTGGCCTTGATCTCCTTGCCCTTGAGGTGCCGGAACGTGTCCGCCGCGTCCGCGGCATTCACAGCAATCAGGCTGAAGCCAAAGGCGATGGCGGCCATCAGCCGCCGACCAACCGTAGCACTTCCCGGGCTGTTTCTTTCGAGGGTAATCATCTTTCAGGCCGCCGCCGTAGGCTTCATGGCCGGCGGCCAGCTGTGCGTCTCCGCTTTGCGGCGCGAGGCCCAGGCATAAAGGGCATCGTAGATGACGAAGCCGTGCCTCAGCACCTCATGGTCGTCCGGCGTGACGTCCCGGAGCCCCATGGAGATCGCAAGCAGTCCCGCCGACTGTGGCATGAGATCGTGCCGATCGGTGTCGGCGCCGCGCACGATCGAGGCGATCGTCACGATCGCCGGATCGCGCTCGAGGCCGTATTTCGAGACGAAGGTATCGAAGCTGCAGCCGTCACCCACATGCGTGAACTCGACACCGGGCACGTCATAGGGTGTAGCGCCCGTCTCCTGGGCAACTGGGATCACCCGATCCGGCGGCACGAACAGGAATTCTGGCTCCGTGTCGATGAAGCGGGCGATCAGCCAGGGACAAGCAATACGGTCGATCACCGGACGTTCGCGGGTAACCCATTTCATGGCCTTGTCTCCCTTTTGGTTGGCGCCACTCAGCGCGGCCTACTGCTGCGAGACCGCCAACGCTACGCCTGGTTAAAGAATGATACAAGTGTTACATTTATCTTACCCGTGATACGGTTCACTTATGAGTGAATGGAACAGCCCTGGCTGCTCCTTATCCATCAGCTGCCGAGCAAGCCGGCCTCTCCGGGTGAAGATCTGATGGCGCGCACCGAAATCTTGCGGGCCAAGACGGGACACGTTCTGGACATCGGCGCAGCGCTGGCGGTTATCCTGCTCGGCGTTTGGCCGCTGATCCGGAGATAGGTTTTCGATCTTGGCCCACCCCGCCGCACATCCATGTTTGGGGTCCGCCGTGACATCGACCTGGATCGATGCCAACGGCTGTCCCGAAGAGATGTGCCGTTCGGCCCTGCCAGCATCGACGAATATGGCAACTTCGACGGAACCGCCACCCAGGCCGACCTTCCCACCGCCGTCGCGCCGCCAACCCGAGCGCGCTGCGCCGAAGTTCTTGGCTTTCGATACATTTCCGCTGCCATTATATCGCGAGCGCGCGGCGGTCGCATGACTCCTGTGGCAACAGCGACAGACTATTGCTGCGTGTTGAGCGCCCGCCTCAAGCTCTGCGCCAACGCCTGAGCATTGCCGATGCCCCAGTAGTGCAAGAAGATGATCCGCGGGTCTTCAAAGAACATGTGATTGTGCACCGCCATTACTCCAATCGCTCCAGCTTGCAGTTCACGGATGACCGAACGGACTTCATTTTCCAGCATCGCAAAGTCGCCGCAGACCGCGGCGCGCTCGTCCGTGCCCTGAAAGGCTGCCCATGTGTTGTAGCCCATTGCGGCATCAATATTGAGCTCACCACAGCGTGTGCAGACGACGGGCACGGATGGGCGCGCCAGGACAAACTTGAGCACGCCATCCTTGCTCTCGCCCTTGTGCTCGACAATCGCCTCAAGCGGCGGCGCGTCCAAGCTACTATTCACTTTCTTGATGGCGGGTTCGACAGGATGCTTCTGGCGCACGATCTTTATCGCTTCAAAAATCCTATGCGCTCCTGTCGCCAACGCAGTTTCATCAGCCGTACCCTCGACATGCATAAACATCACGCGCGGCTGCTCGCGGACGAAATGATTGTGTAGGGCTGTTACGTAAAGGTTCGCCTGGATCGCTGCGGCCATCGCGTCCTCGATTTCATCTTCGAGCACGACGATGTCACCCATCAGCGTGGCATGATGCGCCCCCTGTTTAAAACTAACCCAGGAGGTGAGGCCCATAAACGGAATGATCTCAAAGCCGTCCAGGGTCATTCTCACTTCACTGCGCGGGACCGATAACTTGAGCACGTCACCCGTGGTCTGTCCCTTCAGTCCGGTAAGGGATTCAATAGCTTGGGTATCGAGCATCTTAGACCTCCTCGTTTCATCGAGCACTAACCGAACCCGATTTCCGTTGGCGCCACACAATGAATCGAGTGCCGAACGCCAACGCCAGCGTCACCATTCCAATTATAGGTGCAGGGGTGGTATGAAAAAGAGCAGTACGAAGCAGCCAGCCCACCTGGGATCATTGCCAGCAGAAGGGCGGGACCGGCCCGCTCGGCGGTCGCACCAAGGGCACCGAAAATACCCGTTCCGATGATCATGCCGGCAGTCATGAGCGTAGCTGCGGTGCGTCCGACGGCCCGAGTCGCAGATGATCCTGACTGGCTAGCCCCACCCGAGGCTGTCATTTCGGCACCTCCTGTCAGGCATCAGCGAGACAGTCTGCGAGACGTCAACGCTACGCCTGAATATAATATGATACAAGTGTTGCATTTGCCTTTCTCGGTGATACGGTGTGCTGATGAGCGAAGGGGAACTTGGGACCGAGCAGCGCTGGCTGCTCTTGATCCATCAGCTGCCGACCAAACCAGCCTATTTCCGGGTGAAGATCTGGCGGCGGCTGCAGGGTATCGGCGCAGTTGCGGTCAAAAGCACAGTCTATGCGCTGCCCGCCGATGCAGAAACGCAGGAGGATTTCGAATGGCTCCTGAAGGAAATTATCGACGGTGGCGGTGAGGCGATGGTGTGTGAGGCGCGTCTGATCGACGGCCTGACGGACGCACAGGTTCGGGCGCTGTTCGATGCCGCGCGGGACATCGACTATGCAGAGATCGCCAAGGCAGCGCGCGATCTAACGGCGGCTATCGACTCCGACAAGACCGAGGATCGGCGCGCGGATGCCCGCGCGCAACTCGGTCGAATGCGCAAGCGGCTTGCCGAAGTCGTGGCGATCGACTTCTTCGGCGCCAGCGGGCGGCTCGCCGCCGAGGGACTGATCGCCGAGCTCGAGGCTCAGCTTATAGAGGACAAGGCCATGACCAAGGAACCGAAGAAGACGGCCGAGCTGGGTGAGGTCAAGGGCCGGACCTGGGTCACGCGGCGGGACGTGCATGTCGACCGCATCGCCTGCAGCTGGCTGATCCATCGCTTCATCGATGCCGATGCAACGATCCGCTTCGTGGCGGGCAAGGGACACGTGCCAAAGGAGGGCGAATTGCGCTTCGACATGTTCGAAGGCGAAATCACCCATGAAGGGGACTGCTGCAGCTTCGAGGTACTGCTCAATCGTAGTGGCATAGTCGACCCGGCGCTGCAGGCCATCGCCGAGATTGTTCACGACATCGACCTCAAGGACGGCAAGTTCAGTCGCGAGGAAACCACCGGCATCGCCAGCCTGATCGCTGGGATCGCCATGGCCAATGCGGAAGACGAGCAACGGATCGCCGAGGGTGCTTCGGTGTTCGACAACCTCTATCGATATTTCCGCCAGAAGCGCGGGTGAGGGGAACCAATGACCAGCGTTCGTGCCGTCCATCCGAATGCGCTCGGTGATGACCCTTCGCATGGCATCCCCTTCGGCGAAGCAGTGCGGGTCTGGGCGCGTGTGGCGGCGTTGAGTTTTGGTGGCCCGGCCGGCCAGATCGCGGTAATGCATCGCATCCTCGTTGAGGAGAAGCGCTGGATCGGCGAGACGCGGTTCCTGCATGCGCTGAACTACTGCATGCTGTTGCCAGGACCGGAGGCCCAGCAGCTCGCCGTCTACATCGGGTGGCTCCTGCATAAAACCCGAGGCGGGCTCGTGGCCGGCACGCTGTTCGTATTGCCGGGCGTGATCGCCATCATGGCGCTGAGCTGGATCTATGCAATCTTTGGCAATGTCGGCGCGGTGCAGGCGCTTTTCTTCGGTCTGAAGGCCGCCGTCCTCGCCATCGTGCTCGAGGCGGTTATCCGGGTCGGCAAGCGGGCGCTCAAGAACAAAGTCATGATAGGCCTCGCCGCCGCCGCCTTCATCGGGCTCTTCCTGTTCCATGTCCCATTCCCGCTCATTGTCCTGACGGCCGGAGTGATCGGGTACGTCGGCGGGCGGGCCGGGCTGGCAGCGTTCATGGCGGGCAACGGCCATGGCAAGGTCGGCGGCAAGCGGGTCGCCGACGCGGAATCGGCGCTCGGCGAAGGCATTCCTGCCCATGCTCGCCCGCCGGTCAGCTGGTCGTTGAAGATCGGAGGCGTGTTTCTGGTGCTATGGCTGGCACCTGTCCTCGGCCTTTTCGTGCTGTTCGGGTCCGGCAATGTCTTCGCCGATATCGCGGTATTTTTCTCGAAGATGGCGGTCGTGACCTTCGGAGGCGCCTACGCCGTCCTCGCTTACGTGGCGCAGCAGGCTGTCGATACCTATGGCTGGCTGAAGCCAGGCGAGATGCTGGACGGCCTCGGCATGGCGGAGACGACGCCTGGCCCCTTGATCATGGTGACCCAGTTCGTCGGGTTCATGGGCGCGTATCGAGCGCCGGGATCGCTTAATCCGCTGCTCGCTGGAACGTTGGGCGGCCTGCTCACCACCTGGGTCACCTTCACACCTTGCTTCCTCTGGATATTTGTCGGTGCGCCGTTCGTGGAAACGTTGCGCAGCAACAAGGCCTTGTCCGCCGCGCTGGCGACCATAACGGCAGCCGTGGTGGGCGTGATCCTGAACCTGGCGGTGTGGTTCGCGCTTCACGTTCTGTTTGGAGCACTGCGCGAGGTCAAAGGGTTCGGCATGACGGTCGATGTGCCCGTGCCCAGCTCCGTCAACATCGCGTCGCTCGTCCTGACATTGAGTGCGCTGCTGGCGGTGTTCCGTTTCAAGATCGGTATGCTCCCGGTGCTCGCCGGCTGTTCGATCCTCGGGCTGCTCTACGGGATGGCAACGGGAGCGATCTAACCCGTGCAGCCAGCGCCGCTTACCAGTGGTGAGGAGGCATCGTTGACGTTACAGTGGCTCGCGCACGGTTTGCGCAAAGCTATTTCGAAGCGGCGCTTCAGGCTGCTTCCTGCCGGTGCTGAGCCGACTGCTGCGAACCTGCTGATATCAAGGGGACTGCGGGCGTTCGGTGACGGTCTGGTCAGCATCCTGCTTCCCGCCTATCTGGCCACGCTCGGCTTCGACGCCTTCGAGATCGGAACCCTGTCGACGGCGACGCTCGCGGGCTCAGCCGTCCTCACCCTGGCTGTTGGGATCGTCGCGCATCGCTTCTCCCGTCGAGCGCTGCTGACCGCAGCGGCTGTCCTGATGATAGCAACGGGGGTCGTCTTCGCTGTCGTTCACGACTTCTGGCCGCTGCTTCTCATCGCGTTCGTCGGCACGCTGAACCCATCTTCAGGGGACGTCAGCGTGTTTCTACCGCTCGAACATGCGCAGCTTGCGCAGAGCGTCACCGACCGCGACCGCACGGCGCTCTTTGCGCGCTACAGCCTCATCGGCTCTCTCGCCGGCGCCGTCGGAGCGCTGGCCGCAGGAGCGCCCGACTTTCTCCGCGACGCCATCGGCCTGGAAATGAAGCAGGCCCTCCAGGCAGCTTTTCTATTTTATGCCTCACTTGGGTTGGCGGCGGTGCTCCTCTATCGGCGGCTGCCGAGTGACGCGCCTGATGCAGGCAAAGTGTCGGCACAGCCATTGCGCAGGTCTCGCTCCATCGTTCTGTCACTCGCAGCGCTCTTCAGCCTCGACGCTTTCGCAGGCGGCTTCGTCGTCCAATCGTTGTTGGCCCTCTGGCTCTTTCAACGGTTCGGCCTGTCGCTCGCCGCGACCGGCGCAATCTTCTTCTGGACGGGTGTCCTTTCGGCTGCGTCCTATTTGGTCGCTGTGCGAATTTCCCAGCAGATCGGACTCATAAACACGATGGTGTTTACGCACCTTCCGTCGAGCCTCTGTCTGGTGCTCATCCCGTTCATGCCGAGCGTCGCTCCGGCTATCGCTCTTCTGCTGATTAGAAGCGCGCTGTCGCAGATGGACGTGCCGACCCGCACATCGTACGTCATGGCCGTGGTGACGCCCGAAGAGCGGGCTGCCGCGGCGAGCATCACCGCCGTCCCCCGCAGCCTCGCGGCGGCCGCCAGTCCAGTCCTCGCAGGGGCTCTCCTTGCCGTCTCCAGCTTCGGCTGGCCCCTGATCATCGCCGGTGGGCTGAAAATTATCTACGACCTTCTGCTGCTCGCGACATTTCGCAGTGTTCGCCCTCCAGAGGAGCACGGGGGCGGGAGGAATGACATGTCAGTCGGCCATGATCGAACTGGCAACGACGCGCGGGTTTCCTGGTGGCGTTGAAGGCAGGACCACCAGCCGGACAAATTGCTTACGTCCGCCGGCAACGAGGATGTAGAGACGCGAGAACTCCTCCGTATCGCGATCTTCGGCAATCTTCTCGGCATCCGTACGGGTGAAGAAACTCTTCCGAAATGCCTCTTGATCGATATCGGGAAATGCCAGCGTACACGTCTGCACCGGTTTGCCGCTCATCGTTGCCTTGGTGGTGCCGATGATGGTTCCTGCTGGCAATCCTTCCTCCGCTTCGGCCACCAGCCATGCCTCCACTGAGGTTGGATTAGCGATTGGCGCGAGTTCGGCGAAGCCTGCTTCGGCAATAAGTGTCCACCTGCGTTCGTGCGCGGTCTCTATCATGCGCTCGAAATTGGGACCCTCGGCCAGACAGGTACGGTGAAATTGTTCGACAGCCTGATCCGCATCACTGGCGGCCTGCGCCGGCGACATCGTCAGACCCAAGATGGTCCCTGCCAACGTTAGAAATTGGAACATGTCTATCTCGCGTAGCTGATTGTGGACGAACCACTTATCCTGAACGGGCTACGACACTCGTTGTTCCGGACTGTCGGCCCCTGCATGGCCGGTATCTTGATGGAGGCGCGAAGCGCCTGCGCAGTTGATGCAATGTTCAAGCATCTGGCAACTGATGGAACCATGCCGCACTGGGTTTCGATGACGGACCCTGCTACAGACCCACTCACACCGCCGGGCGGGACCATTTGATCACGTGCTGAGTTCCTGGAGACATCTCCCGGCGCTCGCCGAGGAACCTGCATGTCGTGCTCGCCGGCAACCAGCCCCGGTGGTTTTTCGGGCACTTGGCCTATGTCCCAGTCCACTGTGGAAACTTGTTAAAATCCCTTACGGCAAAGGTTTTCGAGGTCCGCTTTTGCCATTCCCTCGAAGCCCAGCGCGGGAAGAATATCATTATCTCCCTTAAGATCGCGACCGTAAGCCGCCGAGAATATGGCAATTCCAGATTCATGGAGAATCGCTGAATTTCCGCTGATCTTCCCCAACAAAACGGTCGGCAGCAGCCCGAACGGAACGTCCTCGAGAATATAGCGGCTTTCGATGGTTGACGGGCCGAAGCCGCCGCGGCCTTGGCGATCCATCTCCTGGTTCATTTC
This sequence comes from Mesorhizobium sp. M0664, assembly GCF_040320565.1. NCBI lineage: Bacteria > Pseudomonadati > Pseudomonadota > Alphaproteobacteria > Hyphomicrobiales > Phyllobacteriaceae > Mesorhizobium > Mesorhizobium sp. M0664. The sequence goes on along the minus strand of NZ_JAMYPW010000030.1, from coordinate 25,217 downwards.
CGAAACGGTGGCCATGGGGACGTGAAACGACAATGAAAAATGCTCTTCAACTGTGCGCACGGCAATTCCAAAACGGGCGGCGATCGCCAATCGTTCCGCGTCCAGAGCCTCGATAAAGCGGCCGACAGCCGGGGTGACGTTTCCGGCCTGGCTCCACTGTTCTCCCTTCTCCATGCGTGTGAGATTAAGAAGAGCGATCCCGAGATGGTTCTGCGGATTGAGGTTGCTGAGCGCGATAGCAAGCATGCCGTCGCGCTTGACGAAACGATCGCCGAACAAGCTCGTGCAAAGCTCGAACCCTTGGTCCTGAGCACTGAAAGGCAGCGTCGCGACATCCAGTTTCTGGCGAACGGTTGCAACATCGATTTCGGCTGGCCCGCGCTGTTGCCCGGTCACGAGCGTGGTACCCCAGACGACGATCGGCAGGCTAACCTTCCGGTCCGCAAGCCGCTTGGAGAGATACAGTGCCCCAAAGGAACTGTGCGAGCTGATGATAACCGGCGTTCCGTCCCTTAGATAAGGAGTGGCAGCGTCCATCACCATCTTGTGCCCGTAAGCCGGCAACGCGATTATGACGACGTCGGCATCGGCAATGGCGTCTTCGCAATCCTTGGCGATGCGCACCTTAGTCGTTGCCTTGATAGCTCCGGTAGCCTTCAGCAATCCACCGGCGGCCAGCGCCTTGGTGCGTTCTCCGGAAGGCGACCAAAGCATAGGGTCATGTCCCGCTTCGGCCAGATAGGCGGCAAGGCCGTAAGCAATCGCTCCGGCGCCAAGAATGCTTACGCGCATAAATTCCCTCCTGTTGCGGGCATTGCAGCCTCCATTTCTCACTAGGAGGTTCCACAAATCGGAGCCGCATCTGCCATCGTCGGCTTCTGGCGATGGGATTCCGGCCTGAGCCCGCGATTGCAACATGTCTCAGCGAATATTCGTTTCCGCTTGACATATATCAAAAATGAATGAGACGATGTCAATCATACGGATTGCGCATGTAGAGAGAACATGGAAACCCGCGACCTTCAGAGCTTCCTTGCGGTTGCTGCCAGCGGCAGCATTACCAAGGCGGCTGACATGCTCGGTCGTTCCCAACCTGCAGTGACACGCACCATTCAGGATCTCGAGGCAGAGCTCGGCTTCGAATTGCTGCACCGTCTTGGTCGGCGGGTGCAGTTGTCCGAGGAGGGTGTGGCCTTCGAGGAGGAGGCGCGGCGCTTGCTGATGTCCTTCACCGAGCTAGCCGCGCGGGCCAAGATGATTGCCGCCGGCCGAGGGCGAATCCTGCAGATTGTTACCACCTCCGCGATCGGTACTGGCTTGATCCCGACGGCCATGGCCGAACTCAAAGGTGTCGAGCTTCCAGACGAGACGCATCTGGGGCAGTTTCTCCCCTCGATCGTCGCCCAGGAGGTGCGCAGCGGACGTGCCGAAATCGGGTTTTCGAGCCTGCCGCTCGATACGCCCGGTCTGGATGTCCTGCGGCTCTATTCGGCGCCTGATGTTGCGGCCGTGCGGGAGGACGATCCGCTGGCTGAACTTGACGTGATACCGCTTTCCGCCTTTGCCGGTCGCCGCGTCGCCACACTGCTCAACCCCCTACGTTTCCAGTTGCATGTCTCCAAGGCATTGGCGGCCAGGGGCATCGATACCGGGCCAGTGATCCGGACCAATACCGCGTACGGCGCGTTGCAGATCGTGCGCCAGACTGGCGCTGCGGCAGTCATCGATCCCCTCACCGCCTATGGCGTGGCCCTGCCTGGGGTCGTCATTCGCCCGATCGACGTGACCGTTCTTTTCTATTGGGGCGTTGTGGCTGCCGAGAAACGCCCCCTTCGTCCAGTCGCGCAGGCGTTGATGGATGCGGTCGAGGCGGTGGCTGAACGGTCGATCGTCGGCTTCAAGAAACTAGATCCGACCCTCGCTGGCCAATTGGTGAGCGATCCTGCATCCGGCACAAATCACGGAATAGGAATATGAAGCATACCCCCGCCGCGCCAACGCCGACAGGTCTTGCTGCGCTCGAAGCACAGCTTGCACAGGATCTCGAGTTTCTCGAGCTGCCGGCCAAACCTTGGGTTCCGACGCGCACGGAGAATGGCGTCCCGGTCCGTGACGTCGTCGTCATTGGCGCCGGCATGTGCGGACTTGCTGCCACGGCAAAGTTGGTGCTGACCGGGATAACCAATGTCGTGGCCTATGATGCGGCTCCGGCCGGGCTCGAAGGACCATGGGTAACGTTTGCCCGCATGCAAACGCTCCGGTCGCCGAAAACCCTGCACGGTCCATCGCTTGGCCTGCCGCAATTGACGTTCCGCGCCTGGTTCACGGCGCAATGGGGCGTTGAGGCCTGGCGGTCGCTGGACAAAATCCCCAAGGGCCAGTGGATGGACTACCTGGTCTGGTACCGCAAGGTTCTTGGCCTGCCGGTGCGCAACAGCGTGCGCATGACCGGACTGGCACCTGTTGGAGATCTGATTGCGATCGATATCGAAGGCGCGGAAACCGGCCGGGTTCTCACCCGTCGTCTCGTTCTGGCCACTGGTCGGTCCGGTTTGGGCGGTTTTGCCGTGCCCGATTTCCTTAGAGGCATCGATCGCGCCTATTGGGCCCATTCTGCCGATGACATCGACTTCGACACGCTGAAAGGCAAGCGTGTGGCGGTGATCGGCGCCGGTGCCTCTTCCATGGACAATGCCGCAACGGCACTCGAGGCGGGAGCCGGCTCGGTGGACATGTTGATCCGGCGCAAGGAAATGCCGCGCATCAACAAGCTGACCGGTATTGGCAGTCCGGGTGTTGTACTTGGCATGCATCACTTGCCCGACGCCTGGAAATGGAAATTCTTCGATTATACCGCCTCGACCCAGACACCGCCGCCGCGTTCATCGACACTCCGCGTGTCTCGCCACCCCAATGCTCGGTTCCTTCTCGACTGCGGCATAGTTGCGGTGAAGGAGGAGGCAGGGACCCTGCTGGTGGAAACCACGCAGGGGCCGATGCGCTACGACTTCCTGATCGCGGCAACCGGCTTTTCAAATGACTTCAGCGGCCGCCCGGAATTTGCGGCGATCGCCCCACATATCCGCACCTGGTCGGATGGCCGATATAGGCCGGATATGGGGCCGGCTCGTGCAGGCATGTCGGACGCGCCGGATCTTGGTCCGGCCTTCGAGTTTCGCGAACGCGTCTCCGGCTCCTGCCCGATGCTGGCGCATATCCACTGCTTCAACGACGCCGCGATGCTGACCCATGGCAAGGTCTCCGGCGACATCCCGGCCGTCAGCGCCGGGGCCGACCGTCTCGTCCGCGGCATTGCCGCATCGCTGTTTGCCGAGGATGTCGAAACCCACTTCGCCAATCTGATCGCTTACGACACGCCCGAACTTCTGGGCGACGAATGGGTCGATTCAACTCCCTTGCTGCAGAAGGAGGCCGCGTGGTGATCGACGCGATGGACAAGGCTGCCGGCCTTTCACCGGATAATACCCTTTTCGCCGCAAGGCGGTTTCGGCCCGAATTCGTGCGAGGGGCAGAAGAATGTCGCCTCTCGGTGCTGCAGCCGGCAACCGATCAGGGGCTGGCGCCGAATTTGCGTGTTGCTCTTGCCCGTCGCATGGCCGCCCTGAACGCCGATCCGGTCCTGGTGGCCGAATATGATGTGCAGCTGGCTCAGCTAGGTCCGACCGAGCAGCTTCTGGCTTTGGCCCAGGGCGAAACGGATTTGATTGAACCCCTGGCGACCATCGTCCGTCATGTTGACCTGATCACCCTGACGCCGAAAAAGGCGGAAGCGAGCCATATCGCTCTCCTGGAGAAGGCTGGATTGAACAATCCTCAGATCGTCGCGCTCTCCGAACTGATTGCCTTCGTCAACTTCCAGACGCGGGTAGCGACCGGCTTGCGATTGATGAGGTCGTCATGATTTCCTCGGTTCGCCTGAAGCCGCTGAATTGGCGTCCCTACATCGCACCGGTCGAGCTATCCGAGGCCACGCCGGAACAACTCGAAGCGATGAAGGTAACGCCGTCGGCCAAGAAAGTTTCGGAATATGTGCGCACCCTTGTGCATGATCCCGAGAGTTATCTTGCCCGCACCGTCTTGTTCAACGCGATCATGTATGTCGAAGGCGGGCTTGCCCGTCCCGACCGCGAACTTGGCGCATTGGGTGCCTCGATCGTCAATGGCTGCAAATTCTGCGCCGTGGTTCACGCCCGCCGCCATGCAGAGCTGACCAAGAGCGACGAAGTGGTCACCGCGCTCTACCTCGACAAACCCGAAAAGCTTGGGCTGCGCGATGCAGCAATCTACAGCTTTGCCCGCCGTCTGTCGGCGGCGCCGTCGGAAGCAACGGTGGACGACATCGCCTCGCTGCGTGCCGTCGGCATGAATGATGCTGAGATCATCGACCTGATCCACGCCATAGCGATCTTCGGCTGGGCAAACCGGCTGATGCACGTTCTCGGCCACGCGGAGAGCGGATGATGATGACCCACATGTCAAGGCAGTCCGTCCCACACTCTGAAGGGCTAACCAGAAATGCTTGAACTCAAAGATATAAGGCTGTCCTACGGAAGCACGCAGGTCCTGAACGGCGTCAATCTCTCGGTAAAGCGGGGTGACGTGGTGTCGATCATCGGCCCCAGCGGCACCGGCAAGACCACGCTGCTGAAATGCATCAACTACCTGGCCAAGCCGTCGTCCGGAACCATCGCGTTCGACCAGATTCGGATGGACTACCAGCGCGCCGACAAGACCGCTGTCCAGGCGATCCGGCTTCGAACAGCGATGGTCTTTCAGCAATTCAATGTCTTCAAGAACATGACAGTCCTCCAGAACGTGATGGATCCGCTTGTCGTCGTGCAGCGCAAGTCCGCGGACGAGGCGCGTGAAATCGCGCTGCGAGAGCTTGACCGGGTCGGCCTCTCAGCGAAGCGGGACAGCTATCCGTCCCAGCTGTCGGGCGGCCAGCTCCAACGCACCGGCATCGCGCGTGCGCTGGCGGTTCGTCCCGACGTGATGCTCTTCGATGAGCCCACGTCATCGCTGGATCCTGAACTCGTCGGTGAAGTTCTGAAGGTGATCAAGGATGTCACGTCGTCAGGGATCACTTCGCTGCTTGTGACCCACGAGATGCAATTCGCAAAGAACATCTCGAACCGGATCGTCTTCATGGATCGTGGCGTGATTGCCGCCGATGGCAGTCCAACTGAGATCTTCGATGCGCCATCCAGCCCACGACTTGCTCAATTCCTGCAGTCAGAACTCGCTTTTCAATAGCTCAACAAGAAGGGAACCAAAGAAATGTCTGCAATCACATCCAGTTTCTCCCGTCGCGCTGCCCTGGCTGTTGCCGGCGGCATCGCAATTGCCCTTGCAACCGCAGGGATCAGCTATGGTCAGACCGTTCGCACGATCAAGATCGCGACGTCTGCCGAATCCAAGCCGCTGGCATGGGGCGCGATCGGCGTCGAGCCGCAAGGCTATGAGCCCGATCTTCTGAGAGCGATCAACGCAAAGCTCCCGCAGTACAAGTTTGAAATGGAAGGTGTTTCGGATATCGCGCAGGAAACCGGCCTGGCCACGGGCAAATACGACATCGCGGTCGGTGGCTACTACAAGTCGCCTGAGCGCGCCAAGCAGTTCTTCATTCCGGAAAACCCCATGGGCGCCAGCCTGATGAAGATCTATAGCAAAAAAGGCAGCGGCATAAAGGAAATGAAGGACCTGGTCGGCAAGAGGATCGTTCCGACCACGGCCGGCGGTGGAACATACAAGTTCATTATGAACTGGCAAAAAGAAAATCCACAATACAAGCTTGATGTAACGGCATCTAGCGCCGGTATTCCCTATCCGAACCGACTGGACGAAGTTCAGAACGGCAAATTCGACGCGCTTGTTCTGCCTTCGAATCTCGGTGAGCAGACCGTCATCGAGGAAAAGAAGCTCGATATTGTGGCGTCCGATCCGGTCTTCAGCAACAACACCTACATGCTGATTCACAGGTCGGACGAAAACAAGGTTTTAGCCGACGACGTGAACAAGGTTCTCAAGGAATTAAAAGACGATGGCACGATCGAAAAACTCTCGCAGAAATGGTTCGGCGAGGACATCGTCAAATACATGAAGTAACAGGACATTTCCCCAAAGATGTAGCGATAGCCAGCGGTAAGGCTGAATTGAAAGAAGGAGCGTTTCAAAGTGGATGTTTCTGCTATGATTCCCGAGCTGCTCTCGGCGTTGCCGCTAACGCTCGCCATCACCTTTACCGCTATGGTCGTGGGCTTTTGCTTGGCTCTCGTCGCGACAACACTCCGGGTTCGGAGGATACCGGTGATCAGTCATCTGACTGACCTCTACGTGTCCTATGCCCGGAGTGTTCCCGTCGTCCTGCAGTTGTTCGTCGCGTTCTACGGGCTGCCCTTGTTGGTGATCCTGTTCGGCGCCGAGGATTTTATTTCTGCAACGATCGCTGCGATGGTGGGGCTGAGCCTCTATCATGGAGGGTATCTGTCGGAAGTCATGCGACCTGCATACCTGGCCGTCGATCGCGGCCAGCATGATGCGGCCGACAGTCTGGGATATACCTTCCGACAGAAGATCACCCGCGTAGTCGGCCCGCAAGCGGTGCACTTCGCATTGCCGGGCTATGGAAACTCCATCATCTACCTGATCCATAACGTTGCGCTGGTCATGTACATCGGGGCTGCGGACGTAATGGCGACCGCGCACTTGATCATGGAGCGCGACTATAACCAGTACCAGTTCGAAACCTACCTGGTGCTGGCGGTCATCTATTCGCTGATGTGCCTTGTCGCGTGGCTCGTCGTGCGCTTCTTCGAGCTCCGCTCACCAATGCAAGCGCCAGAGGCGACGACAACAGCTCAGATCAAGAACGCGGCCGTCGCGAGCGTGTGACGAAAGGGTAATCCGACCATGTTTGATACCGAAATTCTGCTCCAGGACTCGCAGGAAATTCTGGGCGCCGTACCCGTGACGCTCGGCATGGCTTTCACGATTTTCATCCTGTCCACGATCGTCGGCAGCCTTTTTGCGCTCGTCGAATATAGGCGGATCCCCGTGCTGCGAGAGCTCATCATGGCCTATAAGGTCGTCTTCAAGGGCGTTCCGATGGTGATCGTGATTTTCCTCGCCTATTTCGGTCTGCCCCCGGCACTCCAGTTCCTGCTCTCGTTGCTCGGGATCAACTTCAACGCCCACGAAACGCCCAATTGGGTAATCCTTGTCATTGCAGTCACCGGTTGTGTTGCGGCGTTCCAAGCGGAGATCATCAAAGGAGCCCTCAACGCCTTCGATACCGGTCAGTCGGACGCAGCCCATTCGCTGGGCTATACGGGCGGCCAACTGTTCCGACGTATCCTATTTCCCCAGGTGGCCCTCACGGCAATTCCCGACCTGACAACCTCGATGATGGTCATCATGAAGGCGCTTTCTCTCGGATTCGCCATCGAGGTTGTCGATATCTTCGCCCAGTCCCAGCTGACCGCCGCGCTGAACTACTACTACCTCGAAGCCTTCGTGATTGCCGTCGTGATCTACATGGTGATTGCCTATATCGTCACCCAGATTGCCGACAGGCTGGAGCAAGCCCTTAGGGTACGGACCTGAGCGAAGCGTCGTCAGGACCCGCGCAGCAAAGGCGGAGGAACTCAAGGCTCAGTTGAGGCCTGCAAACAGCTGATTGGGCGAACTCGCAGCCAGACCTGCGGGCTCATGTAATCGACACCTCACCCTGGTGGGTGCCACGGTCGACGGCTTGGTGACGATGAAGGCGAAGTGTCCAACAGCAGGCGCCGCATTATCGCAGATTGGTCAGATCCACTGGACGATTGTTGATGATCGCTTCCATGGAAAAGAAGCCTGTCACCGTAGCCAGGTCGAAGTTCGTGATCAGCTTCTGGTAGAATGCATCGTAGCCGGACATGCCTTGTGTCACGACCTTGATCAGGTAGTCCCAGTCCCCTCCGATCCGATAGAAATCGATCACCTCCGGCAACCGTTCGACATGGGCACGGAACGCCTCACTCCACTCCTTGGAATGGTGGCGGGTGCGAACCATTACGAAAACCGTCAGGTCGAGCCCCAGCGCTCGCAGATCGATATTGCTGTGCGACCCGCGGATAAGACCTAGCGACTGCAGGCGCTGGATCCGCCGCCAGCACGCATTCTGGGACAAGCCGACCCTCTCCGCCAAATCCCGCTGCGAAAGGCTTGCATCGATCTGCATGGCCGTCAAAATCTTCATATCAAATGCATCAATTTTCCTTTGATCTTCGATCATTTGACACGTCACCAGCAAAAAATTGCAGGAAATAGGTGAATTTTTCGAGCGTGGAGCAGGTTACAATCTAAGTCAATATCCGAGCCGGGGAGAATGACCGTGCAAGCAGCTCGCCCAACGACGAGGCAGACCGAGACCCCTCTGTCGAAGTTCCGCCAGGGTCTGAGAAACGCCGACGTGATCGCCAACCTCCGGGACGGGCTTGTGGGATCGACGGCTAAAATCGTGGGTCCCTACGGGCAAAAAGACCTGGTGTACGCCGACTATGTCGCGTCAGGCCGCGCACTCCGTCAGATCGAGCGCTTTGTGCTTGAGGAGGTCCTGCCGTACTACGCCAACAGCCACACGGAAGCCTCGTATTGCGGAGGCTTCATGACCCGCATGCGTCGGGAAGCGCGCACCCTGATCGGTCAATTCTGCGGGGCCACCGAACGGCATGCTGTGATCTTCACCGGCTCCGGCGCTACGTCGGGGCTCAACCGCCTCGTCAAGCTATTCGGCGTCGCTGAAGCCGTGGCAGCGGGCAAGCGCGCTCGGATCATTATCGGTCCCTATGAGCATCACTCCAACATTCTGCCCTGGCGCGAGAGCGGAGCAGAAATCGTGGAAATCGCCGAGGATCCGTCTGGCGGGCCGGACCTGTCTCAGCTCAAGGACGCGGTTGGTGGGGGGTCGTCAGAGCTGACGATATGCTCGATGTCCGCGGCCTCGAACGTCACGGGCATCACCAGCGATGTCGCGGCCATCACCGTGATCGTGAAGGCCGCCGGCGCAAAGATGATCTGGGACTATGCGGGCGCAGGTCCTTACCTGCCGATTTCCATGTCGCCCGCCCCAGATGCCGAGATCGACGCAATAGTTGTTTCGCCCCACAAGTTCCTCGGGGGTCCCGGCGCCTCCGGCATCTTGATCGTTCGACGCGACGGACCTTCGACGAAAACGCCGTCGTGGCCAGGTGGCGGGACGGTGAAGTTTGTCTCCCCGAAGACACACGATTACAGCGACAGCCTGGAATCCCGCGAGGAAGCCGGCACGCCGAACGTGATCGGCGACATACGAGCCGCGCTGGCCTTCATCGTCAAAGATGCGATCGGACTCGACGCGATGACAGCGCGCAATCGCGAGCTGGCGCGTCGTGCCTTTCGCGCATGGAAAGCCCTGCCGCGGCTGGAGCTCCTCGGTCTATCGGATCCTGAGCGGCTTCCGATCTTTTCTTTCCGGGTCAAAAACGGAAAGGACGGCTACGTCCACCAGCAGTTGATCACGCGCATGCTAAGCGACCGGTTCGGGATCCAGGCGCGCGGTGGCTGCGCCTGCGCCGGCCCGTATGTTCACAGACTGCTGTCGATCGACGACGAACAGTCCGAGGAAATCAGGCAAGCCATTCTCTCCGGCGACGAAATGAAAAAGCCGGGCTTCACCCGGCTGAATTTCAGCGTTCTGTTGCCGGACGAGAAGGTGCAGTTCATACTCGATGCCGTGGCGCAGATTGCGTCCGACGCAACGGACTTCGAGCGTGACTACGACCTCGATCCTGGCCGGGCGATCTTTTTCCCGCGAGCCGCAGTCGAGGGCATCGCCCATGCAGCAGCCTGAAGTCCTCGGCTTCTACGATGCACGGACGGGCAGCATCCAATATGTCGTTGCATGCCCGAGTTCGCGAAGATGCGCCATCATCGACCGCGTACTCGATTTCGACGAAAAGTCTGGCTCGACAGCAACGACAAATGCGGACGCGATCCTCGACTACATCAACAGCCACAATTTGAAGCTCGAGTGGATCCTGGACACCCATCCGCATGCCGATCACTTTTCGGCCGCGGGTTATCTCAAGGCAAAAACCGGCGTGCCTATAGCGATCGGCGAGCACGTGAAGGAAGTGCAGTGGATTTGGCAAAAGATCTATAACTTCTCGGATCTCCCGTATGACGGCTCGCAGTGGGATCGGCTGTTTTGCGACGACGATAGGTTCAAGATTGGCGAGCTAGAAGCCCGCGTCATGCACTCGCCAGGGCACACGTTGGCGTCGATCACGTATGTCATCGGCGATGCGGCGTTCATTCACGACACGCTTTTCATGCCCGATAACGGCTCCGCCCGCGCCGATTTTCCAGGCGGCAGCGCAGCTGATCTGTGGCAGTCCATCCAGGACATTTTGAGCTTACCCGGCGAGACCCGTCTCTTTACCGGTCACGACTAAGGGCAGGGAGGGCGCCAGGCTCTGTGGGAGAGTTCGGTGGCGGAGCAGAAAGAGACAAACCAGCACGTCGCCGGTCAATCTCGGAGTGCGTTCATCAGGCTTCGAGAGGCCCGAGACAGAGCATTGCCGATGCCAAGGCTCATGTTGCATGCCCTCCAGGTCAATATTCGCGGAGGAGAGCTGCCTCAGGTCGAGGAAAATGGCCTCCCGCTCAACGCGCTGCCAGGATCGGTCTGGGGTCAGTGACGAGTTGGAAGGGCTCCCTCCAGCAGCTTCAGCTCACGATCGGTTCAGGATTGCGCCGGATACACGCTCGTCCGAATTGGCGCAGGCGGGTCGATCCTCGCCACGTACGTCGTCGGGATGAGCAATCCTCGGAGCGCTCTCGGAGGTGATCGCGGTAAGCAATTGCGGTGGCGCGCCTGCAACACTATTATCGATCATGTTCTGAGGAGGTATCTCGGATGTGGAATAGGATCGCCAAGCTTCGGTTATCGAGCCGCACCTGGGAGGCAATTCTTCTGGGGATGAAAAGCTTGAGGCGAACCCCAAATAGCCGATGTATGTACTGGTGATTTGACCCGATTCCATAGACAGCATCGTTGGCGCCACGAGATTTTCGCGTACAGCTTCGGGATTGCGCCCGGCCGCGGGCCATCACGCACCACATCACGGCACGTCGTTCAGATTTGTGTAGTGCTTCAGTTTAACGAAATCGAAGTTCCATAAGATAGATTACGCGACTTTCACCAGTTATAAATAATATTTCTCACTATTCAAAGTATGAATAGCTCGCGTTTCGAGTCTTCGAGCAATCACCTAGAGGAACTAGATCAAGTGTTCTGGCAGTCACTCTTACTCTAAGTCTCGATACGACGGATCGATATTACTAACCATCACCTCACCGCCCGATAAAACTGGACGGAAGACTCTGAACGCTTCTGAGCGGCGCGGGATTGCGGAGCAAATGGGCGTCCGGAGCGAGATCGAGCTACGTCCGGACAGGGAGTCGACGCACGAGCAAACTCGGGCCGAGCGCCAGGCGCAGCGGCCGAGCATCGAGGCCGAAAAAATGGCCGAGGATCCACGCCAAGTTTCATCGTCAGACCATCGGGCACATACATTTCGCCTGTCTGCTTGCGATCTCGCGCGCTTCGGCTTGTTGTTCCTCAATGGTGGCCAGTGGCTCGAAAAGCAGGTTGTTCCAGTCTCATGGATCAAAGAGTGGCTATCTATGGTGGATTGCACCGTCTGGTGGTCCGTTCGGGGCGGATGCTTATTTCGCGTTGGGATCGGGGACAAGGGCTAGCAGTGATGCCCATCTATAATTTGGTCGTTGCCCAAATTATAGATGTGCACAAGGGGGGTGGACGTCTTGGTTCCAACCATTTCGCGCAGCTTCCTAGGCAGATCGTTGCTACCTCGCATAATTCCTAAAACCTGCGACAGATCGGCCGTCCCCTGAAAATCAGGGGGTTTTTGTGTCGCATGTCTTTGTCGCAAGTGGTAATTGCCCTTGCGACATAACTTGCGACAGGAAACCCGCCACGATGATGATTGGCTATGCCCGGGTCTCCACCCAGGGCCAGGGCCAGGACCTCGACCAGCAGCGCGCAGCGCTTGGCGCGGCCGGCTGCATTCGCCTCTTTGAGGAAAAGGTTTCCGGGGCAAGGCGCGATCGGCCCGAGTTGGTGAAGCTCCTCGACCATTTGCAACCCGGCGACGTGGTGACGGTCACCAGGCTAGACCGCCTCGCCCGATCGACGCGCGACCTTCTCGACATTGCAGAGCGGATCAGGGAGGCCGAGGCCGGCTTGCGATCTTTGGCCGAGCCATGGGCCGACACGACGATGCCGGCGGGCCGCATGGTGTTGACCATGTTCGCCGGCGTTGCGGATTTCGAGCGATCCTTGATCGTGGAGCGCACCAGCGCCGGCCGGATCGCGGCCAGGGCACGTGGAGTGCGGTTCGGTCCCTCCCCTGCCCTATCGGCCGACCAGATCACGCACGCCCGTCACCTCATCGCCCAGGACAAGCCAGTGACTGAGGTTGCACGGCTCCTGAAGGTGCATCGAGCAACCCTTTATCGGGCGCTAAATAGTTTGGAGGGATGTCCAGCCGCGCCTTTGTCGGTTGAATGAAGTACGGCGGGATTTCGGCATTGGTTTAATGATGAAAGGTTTTCAACCTGCAAAGAAAAAGGAGAGAAATATGTTTCGTTATCTAGCGCACCGTTATGATCGTAAGCACATCCTGAGATCATTAGAACGCCAGAGGCGTATTCATGATAAGGCGATTCCGTTTTCTCGCTATGGCTCTGACGCATTGGTCTTCAATGAAATTTCCAAGGGCGAGATGTTTTTCGCGCCGATATTTCCAGCTGTTCCGTTAAGGGAAGAAGCGGATAGTGTTATCTTCCAATCTGATATTTCAACTGAAGATCAGGCGAACAATACGTTCGAATGCGTTGTTACCGACAGTGGATTTAAACAACATGCGCTTGTTGTGTTTCATCATTGGTATGCTCGGAGCCGGTATCCGGGATTTTCCAAATACTTCGCTAGAAAGGGCATAACGGTTATTGAAGCTACACTTCCGTATCATTTTGGGCGAGCTTCGAATGACTATTCGGAGGAAAAACTTTTCAACCCGAATTTAGGGCGCACCATCCAGTCGATGAGACAGGCTGTCCTAGATGGTCGTAAGATTGTTCGTTGGCTTTATAGTCAGGGGTATCAGAAAATCTCGGTTGTAGGGATGTGTTTGGGTGGCACTGTTGCGGGTCTCGTTGCTGCCCAAGAGCAGAAGGTTGATAAGGCGGTTCTCATGGTATCGCCGGGAAGCCCTGCTGATCTCGTCTGGACTGCGGAGACCATGACGGCCTTACGTGGTCGTATTGAATCGTCCATGTCACTGGAAGGGCTAAGAACCGCTTGGGGTCTCATCGATTTAGAGAAGCATCTTTTCGGCCTTACACGTCCTCGTCTGGATTTGATGTTCTTGCTCGGTAAGGACGATACGGTTGCGCGCCCAGGAGGCTCTGAGCGTCTCATTGAGTTGCTGGCGAAGTGCAATCTTCCACCTGAGGTCGTGCGGCTGAATTGTGGGCACTCATCTATTGGAATGTTCCCCTTCAATTTGATCGCGGCTCGGAAGGTTCTTCGTTTTTTGAAAGAAACCCCGACCCTGTCAGAGCTTTGGGAGGTTCGCGGGTTTCGCCACGACTTTAGCGAAGTTTGAGCTATTTGATGGCTCCGCGCCGGATCGCGGCCAGGGCGCGCGGGATGTGGTTCGGTCCCTCCCCCAACCAGGTCGCGCATGCGCGACAGCTCGTCAACGACGATTTCAAGCCGGCCGAGGTCGCCCGGCTCCTGAAGGTGCATGGCGCGACCTCAGCCCTCTCAGTTCGGCCGAGAGTACAAGAGCATCTTTGGCAACTCCCCGAATGCTGATCTGCAGCTCTGAACTGTACCGGGCCCATTTGTGACAATGAACGACCACCTTGCTTAAAGAGTAGTCATTCGCCGCGGCCTGCGACGCCGACGGGATAACGCAGCCGGCCCCACGGCGCTTCCCTACTGCTTCAGCCGTGTCGACTGAGATTCGCGCGCTGCAAGACGTTCAGTTTCGGCCTCTTGTCTGGACGCGACTTCACCCGATCGGGCTGCGGAATAGAGAGCCGCGGCCTCACCCAACCTGACCTGATCGGATTTCCGCACGGATGGATGTTCAAACGATTTGCCCGAGGCTGTCGCACGAGCGATTTCGCGTGCGCCGTCTTCACCGAAACGGACTTCAATCGATTTCTTGAAGGTGGCGATCTCCCGTCTGACCTCCTGATCGGCTGACACCGCCTTGAAGGCTTCGGCCCGCTCGCGATCATCCTTGGCCATTGCAATTTTTTGCAGGGCAGCTTTCGCCCGATCCGAAACATCTCTCACCTCAACCGCGTCAGCCTTGAGCTGCTTTTCGACCTGAGTGCGATAGGATCGTTCGGCTCGGTTCTCGAACTCGGCGGTCCGGACAATGTTCGGGCCAATCGCGGCGGTAGCCTGTTCAGCGGCGGTCCGCTCTTCCCGCGCCCTGGCACCGGCGAAGAACCCTTCCCTGCCCCGCAGCTCGCCGACCAAGCTGGTGTCCGCCGATATCCGTTGTGCAGCACTTGTCGGACCGTCTCGAGCAATGATCTCATCGAGACGCTGCGCCGCCGATTTCGGATCACGGTAGGCGGCCTCCAGATAGATTGAGCGAGCCTCGCGCTCGCGCTGTACATCCGCATCGCGACTGACAGCAGCGGCAATGCTTTTTTCGTCGATCGATCGCCCAAGGCTGTCGCGGCGCACGCCACCAGCAGCCACATCCTGGAATGCAACTATCAGTACCCTGGCGTCCGCTGGCCGGTCGGCTGCGGTGCTGCGCGACCGCTCTTCATTTCTGCCATCTGGAACAGCCTGCCGATCTTCGGTTCTGCTTGCCACGACCCGATCATCGGCTGGCCCGGGACGATCGCTGCCTCCTGCCTCTTTTGACTTCTGCGCCACGACGGGCTCAGGCGTCCCGCCTCGACGCTCGGGCCGACGCTGGCTCTCCGCGTCCTTGGCAATGGCGCCGGACTGCATCTCCGGTGTGCGCGGATCTGCCTGACGCATGTCCACGCGTGCCTCTTCGACAACTGAAGCCATCGGCTGCTCCTCTTGTTCCCTGCCATCCTGAGCTTGCCCAACATGCGACGCTGGCCGGGCATTCTCCGCCGCCCGTCCCTCGTCCAGCTTCGCCCGTTGTTCCGCGCTGAGCTCGTCGCGTGTTGCATAAGCCACTGACGCCGACTTGATCTCGTTGCGACCGATCTGCCGGGCGAGCTGCCGCAAATCCCGGGCGGTCTGCGTCGCTACGAAGATCGTCGCGCTCTCACGCTGCCTAGTCAGCGCGACATAGCTCGAGGCGGCGCGCCAGTGATGCGTGTGCATGAGATAGGTGTGGTCAAGCGTCTTGCCCTGGCCCTTGTAGATCGTGCCGGCATAACCGTGCCGGAAGCCATTGAACTCCGAAGCATACCATTCGACCTTCCTGCCCTCCCGGCCCGCAGCTGCATCGAGCGAGACACTGATGCGGCAAAAGTTCCGGTCAATGCTGGTGATCACGCCGGCATTGCCGTTGTAGATGCCGGCGCCCTTCAGCGTATCCGTGAACTGCACCCGGTCGCCGACAGCGAATGCGGCCTCGCCGTGCTTGGTCGTAAACACAGAATCCTCACCGAGCTCACCACGCTCGCGACGCACCGCGCGCAGATCCTTGTTCAGCGCATCGACATCCTTGTTGGTGTAGGCGAACACGAACCGCGATGCCGACGGATTCGAAGCAGCATCCCTGGCCCACCGCTCGACCAGTTTTTCTCGCAATTCATCCTGCTTCGACGTCCACACCACCGCCTTGTTTCGCGCGAAGGCTCGCAGCGCGTCTTCGAAGCGACCGTCCGAAAGATCGCGCGCCGCCTCTCTCTGCCAGTCGACCTTCTGACGCGTGACCTGGGTGATCTCGGACGATCCGTGCTCCTTCTTCAGCTCTGTGAACAGCCCGCCGCGCTCGATCGAGCCGAGCTGCCGGTCGTCGCCGGCCAGCACAACCTTGGCGCCCGAAAGCCGCGCTTCCCGCAACACCTCGCCGGTCACCTTGGCGTCCATCATCGCTGCCTCGTCGACAACAACCAGCGTACGATGGTCCCACTGCGCGCGGCCGTTCTTCAATCGGAACAGTTCGGCATGAACGGTCGATGATCGAGCAAACCCGTCCTCCTTCATCGTCTGCGCCACCGCGTTGGTCGGCGCGAGGCCTATCACGCGATAGCCGGCCGCTTCATGCGCATCGCGGATCGAACCAAGCGCAAAACTCTTTCCCGTCCCGGCACGCCCCTCAATTATTTTTAGCCCCCCGGACCCCGTCGCATGATCGAACGCAGACAACTGATCCGGCCGCAATTCCTGCACGGACACGAGCCGCTCGCGCGCCCTTGCCCCGACATCGCGACGGGACCCTCCGGCCACGCGCCGTGCATCGGCAAGCGCCAAAACCTCCTGGTCGCGCACCGCCCGCGTTGTCCAGCGTCCTGCACTCTCGCCTGTCTCCCGGTCATGCAGCGCGAGCACATCGTCACGCCCGAGCACTTTGCCCTTAACCTCCGCCCGTTCGCCCTCATCGCGAATGTGCTTTTTCAGATGCCGGTCGAGATCGTACTCGGAAAAACTCGCCTGGTTGCGCGTGAGCACTGTGAGCACATGTTCAGGATCGCGCGCCGCTTCTTCGTTCGCCCGCCTGATATGCTCGGCCCGCACATTGACCTCGGCGCCCGGCGTGCGCATGCGGATCGGTCCGATGTGTTCCTGTGGCACCGCGCTCGTCGCATCCACCCGGATCGAAAGCCCCTGTTCGGCAAAATAGCGGTTCTGATGATCGCGCCACAGCGCGCCCCACGCTTCGCCCTCCGCCACGATCGCCCGTCCCCCGCCCCGCTTGATCACCGGATCGAGATCGCGCGCCTTCTTCGCCGCAAACCCGTCCTCGCCCAGCCGCCGCGTCGTGATCAACAAATGCGCATGATAATTGGCCCGCTCGCCCTCGCTCTCCGCCCCATGCGGCGCATGGACGTCAAGCTGCACCGCCAGCCCCTTCGAGACAAAATGTTCCTGCGCAAACGACCGCGCCAGCTCCACCCGGTCGTCGTGATCAAGCTCTTGATTGGCCGGCAACGCCAAGACGAGTTCCCGCGCCAGTTGCGCGTCCTTGCGCTTTTCCATGGCCTCGGCCGCGTTCCATAGCGCATCGCTCGACGCCAGCTCTGACGGCGCGCCTTCCGGCAACAGCACCTCATGATGCTCCGGCGCCTCGCGGTGCTTGAAGTAGAACACCTCGCCGGTGCGCTGCGCCTTGATTGCCTCGCGGCCGTTATAGGCGGCCGAGCGCACCGCGCTGCCGCCGTCGGAGCGTGAGATGTATCGGGCACGTGCGAAAGCGATGGCCATTGCCGCAGAATGCCATCATCAGCGCGCCGCCGCAAGCAAGCATTCGAAGAATGCATATTGCGTCTGCAATAATCCACCGACCGCGCATCGACAATCAATTGGCGATATGGCAGAATCCATAGCGGCGGAACACGCCGAAGGTCCTGGTTGCATCCGCCGGCATATACAAAAGGGGGTTGAAGAGACGCGCCACGGCTGGCAAAGTCCCCTTGGGCTTGGCGGACGGAGAAAAGACGGAGATTCTCGTCATGGCCCGCACCTCGCTTGCCGAACGCATGAGCCGCTTGGAACAGCAGCGGGCGAAACTCGCCGAGCAGGAAGCAAAACTCAAGGCGGACGAACGCAAGCAGCGCACCCGCCGCCTCGTTGAAGCCGGAACCCTCCTCGAACGGGCCGGATTATTGGACCTAGAGGAAGCGGCCCTTTATGGTGGCTTGTTGTCGCTTGCCAATGACGCGGGCAACAGCGCAAACATTACCGAGTGGATCAAGGCTGGCAAAACCGCGCTCGCTGGAGAAACAATCGGCAATGGCGCAACAAACGAACCGTTGACCCTCACCTTCCCCGCTCCGCTGCCGACCCCATTCGCGACCCGCCTGCGCGGCGCCGGCCTGCGCTGGAACAAAGTCATGCAGCACTGGGAAGGACTGGCGGAACACGACGCCGTCGCAGCACTGGCCGCCGAGCAGAACGGCACCCTACACCGCGTTCATTCCACCGCGCCGTCCAATCGGGAGCCGGATCGCGGCAGGAAGTCTGAACGCTCATAGCGCCGACGCCGAGGAGCCAAAAAAATGTTCGGGCGGCTGTCCTATGATCTCGTCAAGACACTGTTCAAGGCAACCTTCGCCATCCTGCCGCTCGTCATCTGGTACCCGGCCTGGCGCTACGCGCATGCTCTGTGGGGCGGCGCCTTGCTCGACTGGTATCGCACGGGTCTCTCGCCGGCATCGGTGATTTACAGACTTGGTTACGCGGCATGGCCATCGATCGCGCTGCTCGGGCCGGCCATCACAATGGCGGCGGCTCTGCTGCTGCGTCGATCCGGCATGGTGCTGCCCCTCACTGCCATCGCCGGCGTGTTGGGCATGGCCGCGGCAACGGTTTTCACCGTCTGGCCGGAAGCGACACGACTGCTCGGCTACCGATCAGACTATGCCTGGTCCGCCATTTTGAACGCAGCCGACATGGCCATCTTTTATGCCGGGGTTGTCGGCTTTCTCGCGACCACGGCCGGCGTCAGGATGCTGATGGGAAAATCGCTGCACGCCCAAAGCGTCAAGCCGGTTGAGCGTGCCTCCTCTGACATCTTTGGCCACGCGGACTGGATGGACATTCGCGAGTCACAAAACCTGTTCGGTGGTTCGGCCAAGTCGACAACCAATCCGCGCGGCGGCGTCGTCATCGGCGAAGCCTACCGCGTCGATCAGGATGCGCCGGCCCGGCGCGGACAAAAGTTTGATCCGCGCGATCCAAAAACATGGGGCAAGGGTGGCAAGTCGCCTTTACTCACCTTTGATCTCTCCTGGGGCGGCACCCACGGCCTCGTCTTCGCCGGTTCGGGCGCCTACAAAACCGTCTCCGTCTGCGTGCCGACGCTGCTCACCTGGCGCGCCTCAATTGTCACCCTCGATCCCTCCTCCGAGCTGGCGCCGATGCTGACGGGCGCACGCACGGCGATGGGCCGGCGTGTCATCTCAATTGATCCGATGACGGGCAGCGGAGCCTTCAACGCGCTCGACTGGCTGACAAAAAGTTCGCCGCTCATCGATGGCGACATCCGCTCGGTCGTCGACTGGATCTGCGGCGAGAAACACACCGCCACCCGTGATGCGCCGCACGGCGCCTCGGGCAAGGCCTTCTTCGAGGGCCGTGGCAAGGCCATCGTCGAGACCCTGCTTTCCGACATCGTCTTCGACAAAAATCTGTCCGACGACAAACGCAATCTCGTCACTCTGGCGCAACGGCTCGCCTTGCCGGAGGCAAAAATGCGGAACGAGCTAGCACGCATTTTTGAACACTCCTCCTCGCATCGCGCCCGCCATCTCGCAGGCCAGTTGATGGGGCTGGTCGCCGAGACGTTCTCCGGCGTCTACGGCAACATGAGCGAGCAAACCGAATGGCTCGCCAATCCCGCCTACGCAAAACTGGTGTCGGGTAACAGTTTTCGCACTGCTGATCTGATCGCCGGCAAGCTCGACCTCTTTATCAACATCCCGATGAAGGTGCTGGAATCGACGCCGGCGCTCGCCCGTGTCGTTGTCGGATCCCTGCTCAATGCCGTCTATGAGGCCGACGGCGTCTTGCCGGGCGGGCGTATCGTCTTCCTACTCGATGAGGTCGCCCGCCTCGGTTACATGACCTCACTGGCCCGCGCCCGCGATGCCGGCCGCAAATACGGCATTACGCTGGTCATGCTCTATCAGTCCGAAGGCCAGCTGCGCGAACAATGGGGCGATGGCGGCAAGAGCGCCTGGTTCGAAAGCGCTTCCTGGCGATCCTACGCCGCGATCGGCTCGCTCGAACAGGCCCGCGCTGTCTCCGAAGCGCTGGGCGAACATGGCGTCGTGCTGAACTCCGAGACAAAAAACCGGGGAAAAAGCGCAAAGCCGCTCGAGATCGGCACCGCCTCGACCGGCGCCTCGGAACAGCGCTCCGAGCGTGGCAGACGGTTGGCGACCGTCTCCGAAATTCTTGCCGATGCCAGAGCCGACGAGCAGTTCGTCTTCGTCCAGGGCCGAAAGCCGTTGCGCTGCGGCAGAGCGATTTATTTCCGCAGGCCGGAAATGGTCGCCAAGGTCGAGCGGAACCGTTTCGCGCCCCAAGCCGCGTCGGGTTGAGGCGGCAAGAGATGCAGCGCATTCTGGCCCCGATTATCCCTGGCCTTGCCGTCCTGATCGTCGTGCTCGCCCTGCTGGAAACCTATTCCGGCGTCATTCTTATCGTCGCGGTTATCGTCATGGGCTGGCGGCTGGCGCATGCTGCAAAGCATGGCGTGCCGGTATCGCCGAAATTCTCGAAGGGTGAATGGGACGCGCAAGCAGGCGTTGAACGGAAACCGGCTCTGCCGATCCGTGCAGCAAGACATCGGCCGCTCGATGACGTGCTGGCCGAACTCGACGCCATGACCGGGTGGCGCTCCGTCAAGGATGAGGTCAAGAAGCTGGTCGCGGTGCTGCAGGCCGAGCAGGAACGTCGGCGCTACGGCATCAACGCCGCACCCCCAAGCCTGCACCTGATCTTCCTCGGCAATCCAGGGACCGGAAAAACAACGGCGGCGCGTCTTATGGGCGAGATTCTTTTCGCACTCGGCCTGCTCAGATCCGGCCATGTCGTCGAGGTCGACCGCAGCCAGCTTGTCGCCGGCTATATCGGACAGACCGCAATCAAGACACGGGAGGCGGTCGAGGCGTCGCTCGACGGCGTGCTGTTCGTTGACGAAGCATATGCATTGGCCCCCGAGGGCCAAAATAACGATTTTGGCCGCGAGGCGATCGACACGCTGCTGAAGCTGATGGAGGATCATCGGGATCGATTGTGTGTCATCGCCGCCGGCTATACCGGTGAAATGCGCCGCTTCCTCGAAGCAAATCCCGGCCTGCGCTCCCGCTTCACCAGGACAATAATGTTCGAGGACTATTCGGCTGAAGAGCTGGCGGGGATTTTTCGCAACCTCGCCAACCGTGAAGGTTTTGTGCTCGACGCCGCGGCCGAGAACTCGGCTAACCTTGCCTGCGTCCGCATCCAACCGGAGCGTGGAGACGATTTCGGCAATGCCCGCGCAATCCGCACGCTTTGGGAAAGCACGCGCGAGGCGCAAGCCATGCGTCTTGCTACCCACGGCATCGGCAGTGCTGGCCGCGACGCCATCATGACCATCGAGCCAGGTGACATTGCGGCGGCGATAGCATCACACGAGCGGCAGGGATCAACTACATGACGGCTCAAACCCTCCTCTCATCTGTGCGAGCCACGCTGGTGCGCTGGCTCCAACTTGTTCCCGCCCTGTTCCGGCGCGATCCGCTGTTCCGCTATGCCACGATCGCCGCCGTTCTGGCTTTGATCTTTCTGGCTATTAGTATTGTTCGGGATGTCGCCGGCAATCGCGACGGCCCCGTTGCCGGCGCTGGAAAGAACGCCGGCACGCCGACGTCAACTTCGGAAAAATTCGAACAGGGCAATGCATCTACAGCCGCAGGGTCGCGGACCGAACCGCCCGCGCCTGGATCAACCTCGGAGCCGGCTCAAGACCATACGCCTGCTGTCGCTCCTGGCCGGCCGCTGCAAGGAATAAAGGTGGCGCCCGCGCCGCACGACGATTTTGGAACCGTACCGAAAGAAGGATCATCCCCATGATGCAAAGGAAAAGCGTGGGCAGGCTGGCGCTCGGCATTGCAATCGCAGCGTTGAGTTTCGTTGAGGGCTCCGGCTTTGCCTTGGCGCAAGACCAGCAGGCAAACCAGCAGCAATTGGACCGCATCGAGCAAAAACTCGATCGAATTATCGAGCATCTCGGCATCCCCGGACAGGACGGTGCGTCGGCAAAGAGCAACGGCAGCCTGCCCGCCACCGGAAACGATGGCGCGAAGAAGCAGGCTTCCTCCGAAGCCGGTGCCAGCCAAGGTTACCAGCGGGGCGCGCTCGCCATCGCCCGGGTTGCGCCGGCCAAAAAAGACGATCTTCCAGAGATCCCTGCCGACAGCGTCGGCAGCTTTGTCTATATCGGCGGCGCCATTCCCCTCAATGAACTGTCACGCAAAGGTGTGCTCTACACCGGCCTCACCTCAGTCGAACTCCAGGGCTGGCTGAAGGTCGCAGAACCCGGCCGCACGCAACTCGCCGTCGAATACCGCGCCACCACCGGATCCAACGTTTTTGTCAATGCCGGCTGCATAGCCTCGCTGTGGCTCGAAGATCGCTCGATCGGCTCCCAGCATGGTGAAATTCCGATGCCGGCCAGAGAGCAAAAAACCGTCTCCTTCATCTTTGGCGCCGATCTTCACCCCGGTCTTTACAAGCTTCGCGCCTGGCTGGCCTGCACCGAGCCGCGTGACCTGCATGTTCTCAATGCCCAACTGCTCATCAAGACCCCCGCCGACATGAACCTGCGCATGATCGACAGCGGCGAATTGCTGCACCAGGGGTAGCAAAAGGTCATGGCGAGAACCAAAAAGCACCACAGCCGCCGTCAATCAGGGTCCGTCGAAACGGATGAACGAGGTTTTGAAAGCCGATGTTCCGCAGGCCTGGCTTCAACGGGTTGTGTCTTTCGTTGAAATGGAAAAGAAGCTCAGCAAGCAAACGCCCAAAAGCGGCGAGATGCGCGGGCTCGCCCGCGAACAGCTTGCCGCCATGTTGGGTCTGTCGACGGGCGTTCTCGCAATTCCGCGATCGCGGAAATCGCGGTTAAGCGCTCCCGCCCGTCTGCCTGTCGACCGTCCGCACCGGCCGATAGGCATTGGTCTTCAGCCACGCTTTGCATAAGAAAAGGCCGGCGACGGCGCGGTCCGTCGCCGGCCTTTTGGGCGCGTTCGCCTAGCCGGGCTCATTGAGGCGTTTCAGGAATTCAGCCAGATCTCCTTCGCGGGGCGCCCGGGCTAGCAACAGCCACCTTGTCTTTGATGAGTTTCGCCGCGACAACCGCCGGCAGTGGCATGAAGCCATAGCCGTGAGCGACGGCTGCGTCGTGAAGATCTTGCAGCGTCTCGAACGCGTGATCGTGGGTGCCGAGCCAGAGCGCCGGGTCGTCGGTCACGTCGTGGGGGAACGCCTGCAGGAAATAGGTCCGAAGCGGCGGGTCGTAACCGATGACAGCGTCTGGATCCGAGCGGCCCTGTCTGGTGGCGGTGCCAGTGACGGTGATGGTGTAGCGGCTCATTGCAACCTCCTTTTGCCGGTGGCGAGCCGACCCCTTGCGGGGCCGGCCACCGATGCCTCACTGGGGGTTGTTCCAGAGGATGACCTTCTTGTTCTCCTCGCCGCCCGGGGCGGGTGCAAGATTGCCGAAGATCACGCCGATCTCGGGGGCTTCCAGCTTGACCGAGAGGTACTCCTCGCCCGAACGCTGGGAGATGCGGTGCCAGCCGGCTCCGATCTCGAAGCCTGTGCGCTTGTTGACGATCCGGTAGTCGGGCGCGTCCTCGCGCGACTTGTTGGTGTTCGGGATGAGGGTGATCGGGGCGTTGACCCGGAGCGTGGCAAAGACGCCTTCCATCGAGCCGTCGGACTTGGTGGTGAGGTTTGCGATCGTGGTGGCCATGGTAGTTCTCCTTCGGTTGCATCGGGACCATTCCCGATGGCGCCAAAGGAGAGGGCCGTCCTGCTGCGGTCATCTCGGCGAAAATTCTGGAAAATTCTATTTGCCGAAAAATAGCGGACAGGCCCTTCGCCTGTCTGCAGACAAAAAACAGAAATCGAATTTTCCTGAATATTCGCCGAGTGTACCCCAACGGGGGTTGACCGCACAAAGCAGGCGGTCGTCTACAAAGGCGACATGAAACGGGAATGGCCCCGGATGCGACCGAAGGAAAAGAACTCAGGCCGCCATCGCTAGACCGCCGACGCAACGCTGCCGGATCGCAGGAACATGCAGCAGCCTCTCGGGTCATGTCGTCGGCATCGCCAACACATCGAACAGCAGCCCGGCGCGTGACCGCCTGGCGTGTTCGGTATGGCGGCACAGCGGTTTCGAGATCGGAGCCGACTGGCAGCGAAGTTCACGCCCCTCGGGGACGAGCCTCGCAGCCAGGTTGGATGACCCGGCACGCCAGGATGTTCGGCACGCTTGCCCCCGCCTCAGAGGCGAGAAGCGTCAAGATGATCATCCTGCACAACGCCCCGCGGCTCTGCGCGGGCCGGTTTCGAAAGGGGTCGGCTCCGGCCGTTCATAAAAGTGGAGTAGGCGGCGCGGGGCCGGATCAAGCCTATCGGATCGGACCGCCGGGCTGTCGGCGGGACCGCGCGTACATCATCCCGGCAACGCCAGACGCTCGTCCGGCATCATGCGGGCTTCGGCCTGGCGGCGAATGTCCATACCGGCATGGCGGAGTATGGCGCACCAGTCTTGCAAATTGTACGTCGTCGCCACGCTGCCCCTTGCCAGATCGTAAATGACGCACGGCTTGTTCGCGATGGCGAGCCGAAGCACGTTGACGGCCGTGCCAGGTGATCCGCCATCCCAGACCATCATGCCAAAGTCGGCGCGCCGCGCCATCTCCCGGTCTTTGGCGGCGTGGAACCAGTATCCTTCGGCGCCCTCAGGAGAAGGAACATGGTAGGCGGCCCAGTCGCCCAGATTGTTGCGGGGTTCCTTGCCGGTATGGAAGACCCCGACATGCTCGTAGCCGTAGCCCGCGAGCAGGCCCTGCGCCTCGGCATCGGCTCCAGACTCGTCGCCAATCAGCACGCCGTGCTCGGCAGCGACGATTGCGCCGATCCGAGCGATGGCAGGTTCCGGCAGCTCGAATATCTCGCGCGATCCACCTATGAATATCATCGCCATCGTGACTTTCCTTTCTCTCCAGCGCCCCCGCCTCGCTCTGGCCGCCCTTTCCCTCCGGCCCTTCGCGAGGGATCGTCACCCGAAGGCCGAGACGGCGAAGCCGGCTCGGGGAGCGGCGGGAGGCCGCGACGAGAGCCCGGCCGGCCGTAGGCCGGCGCGCCGGCCCCGGCCGCTGCCGGAGGCGCTACGCGCGTGGGGCTT
>NZ_JAMYPW010000029.1:0-73126 GCF_040320565.1 Mesorhizobium sp. M0664 | reverse complement strand
TCTCCACGGCATCAACACCTCCGGCCAAAAGCCAAAAGTGTTACCCATGTGTCCGGTACAAAACGTCACCTATGTCTCAGGCCGCGCACTCACCGGCTCGCCGAGTCTGAAGGGACACTGGACGGCGACTGCAGCTGCGATGCAGTATCTTGAGGCAGGCAGAGGGGGGCGCGAGCGGCTTTCATCTTCGCCGCACTCTTACCTCAGATCAGCCTACAACCGATCGGCCCGCGCTTCACCAGAAGCACGGGCTTGGTCGACTCGGCACCGTCGCCGCCCCGTCTAGCGCGGGACCGCTTGTATTCCCGAGACCGAGCGCTCTGTTTCGGCGGAAAAAACCACGAAGGCAAAGATCAGCACGGCGGCAGCGACAATCATTGAGCCGGTGGCGACGATCGGCTCGAGCGCCGGATTTCCCTGCAGCATCAGGTAAAGCGCCGGCAGCATCACGACCAGGCCGAGATTGTAGACGCCATAGTGGATCATCGCGCTCCTGCGGGCAGCCTTCGCCGGGTTCAGCGCATAATAGCCGCCGAATATTGCACTGGTGACCCACCCCAGCAGGTTGATGTGCGCGTGAGCCGGAAACGCGCCGTGATCGCCTGAAATTGCCATCTGCAGGCCAGCTGCAATTCCCAGAATAAGAAAGATGATGGCTGTCTTGAAAAAGAGTTCCGAAACCTTAGGCATATCATTCTCCCAAACCCGTTTTGCCGCCGCATCATGCTGTGGTTCCGGCGATCTTGCCAAGGGACCGTCGGGCCTGCGGAGCCATTTGTCGCCGGCCTGACAGCCCGTTGGCGGCCGGCCGCCGGGCCTGGCCGGTTGCGAGTCCAGCCAGCAAAAAATATGCACTCACGCTAATTTAATTGCAACATTACCGGCCAGGCTTGCATGTCGTTCTCGCCAGGGAAGTGTCCTGCACGATGGTGGTGCCATACGCGCCAAAGATCTGCCCGTCAGTGTTGCAGCAAGGCCTCGCCGAACTTCTCCCACAGCTGTGCGCAATCTGTTGCTCTGAGGCTGGGGGTTCCGACTGGGCCATATCTGATGACGGCGGCGTGAACATCATAGCCAACGATAGGTGCATTGGCGACAAAGTGGATAGCCTCGCCCAATCGGCGGGGGCCAATTGGCGCATCGGTTTTGTTGGTGATATCGAAGACACCACGAATATCCGCTTCCTGATTCCTGGCTGCCAACGCAGCCGCCATTACCCTTTCTTGCATCATCGAAATCTCTCCTATCGGTCTAAGTCTAAGAACCGCGGCTTGTGCCGATCCGGCAGCTGACAACCGGCAAATCGAAGTGCCTTTTGCAGCATCTTGATTGGCTCTTGCTGCGAGCCACTCCGCCCGCTCCCGCGGCAAGCCGATAAGGCAACTGCCAGCAAAATCCGCAGGCACATCCACGGTCGCATCAAACACGGCCCACGTGCCAGTCGGCTCCTGAACGGGCAAAAACCTCATAACAGCGCCTGCTAATATACCATGCCGACTGTGAGAACGAGACTTTTTCCTGCATCAACTAAACGAATGAGAGCTGGTGTCGAAGTGCCGGGCGACGCTCGTCGAAAACAAATCGTCGGCGACATCGCCTGGATCGAAGGTGGGCCTGAGCAGCGATCCGGCCGCATTCGAGGCTCGCCGACAGGGACAAGCACAAGACGCAGCGCGCCGGCACGCCTCGTCAAATGTTACTTTCTGCCCTGCGGATAGATCGTCTCGCCGCGCTTCAGCATCTCCACGAACGCCGCGATCTTCTTCTTGCGTCCGGCTTCGGTTTTCATGTTGTGGATGCGGAAGGCGAGTGCGAAGCGGTTTTGCCCGCTGAGCTTTGCCAGCATCTCTTTCGCCGTGGGCTCGGCGTCTATTGCCGCCTGGAGGTCGTCGGGGATCTTCATCTCCTTGCCGCTCTTGTAGGCGCGCGCCCAGCGGCCGTCGGCCTTGGCCGCATCGACCTGCCTCAGCCCGTGCTCGGTCATCCGGCCCTCCTCGATCAGCCGGGCGACATTGTCGACATTGATCTGGCTCCAGGTGCTCTTCCTGCCGCGCGGGGTGTAGCGCTGCAGGTAGCTTTTGCCGTCCAAGGCCTTGCGCACTGCATCGATCCAGCCCCAGCACAACGCCGCGTCGATGGCTTGCTTCGGCGTGATCGACGGCAGTCCCGAATCGAGCTTATGGATCTTGATCCAGACTTCGTCCTCGCTGTCGTGATGCTCGCCAAGCCAGGCATGGAAGCTTTCGGCATCCCTGAACTCGCGCACCTTGGCGGGGTCGACCTTGACGGGCGCCATCAGCCGGTCCGCCCATGACGCGAGCGCGTAACGACGCCAAACCGCTTGCCGGCCGCGCGCGCGCTCACCTCAGCTCCGAGTTCGCAATCCGCAGGCCTGGTGATTCTCGCCGGCACGCATTCAGCCCGCACGATTGGGCGTTCCGAGGACATGGGATTTCGGCGGCAGCATGACGTTGTCGAATGTCTGCGTGAACATCGCCGCCGCAAAGAAAGCGACGGCGCGCAGGGTTTCGGTGCCGGTGTTGACGAGGTCGTGCCTGACCGGCGTCGGAAGTACCAGGACGCTGCCCGGCCCGACCGGGTGGGTGGTGCCGCCCTCAATGTGTAGCTCGCCGGTGCCGGCGATGATGTATTGCGTCTCTTCGGTGGCGTCGCTGTGCCAGCCGAGCCGCTTGCCGGGCTCGATCTCGTAGACAATGACCGAGGACTGGGTGGTGCCGTGCCCGCCGTAAACCGCGAAAGCGCCGGCCCATTTGACCGACGGATCGTCCTCTGCCCAAACCAGCGAACGTTCGAGCCTGTCGGATGCGACGACTGCTGTCATGGCTTCGTTCCTCTCAGCGAATTGCGAACACGAATCTAGATGATTTTTCTGGTCTGCGTCAGCAAAACTGGCTGCTGACCGTTCCCTCGTGCATTGCGCGTGACGATTTGTCGGGCCGCGATCCGACCTATTCTACTCTCGGGCCGGATCAGTGAGCCGATACCCCAATGCAACCAAGCCTTTACCTTTTAGTCAGTTTTGAGTTGCCCCTGCGTTGCGTTCGTGGTCCGGTACAACCAGGGCGCTCAATGCGGCATTCGGCAACGGTCGCCTCACCGACCGTCAGGGCAACACACCGTCGAGCCAATACAGGAGATAGCAATGGGCATTTTCGACAGTATCAAAGGTGCGATTTTCGGAAACGCGGTTGCGGGCGAAGCGCCGCCGGCGCAACCGTCTCCCGCGCCTGCTTCGAGCACGGCCACCCAGCCGACGGCGCCTACCCGATCCGCCCCGGCTGCAACCCCGGCTCCGGCCGCGCCGGCCGCGCCGTCCTCTGCCCCTGACATCGCTGCCATTCTCGACAAGGCGGTGGCCGCGAGGGGGCAGAAACTCAACTGGAAGAATTCGATCGTCGACCTGATGAAGGCTCTGAATATCGACAGCAGCCTCGGCGCCCGCAAGGAGCTTGCCCACGAGCTGAACTACACCGGCGATATGAACGACACTGTAACGATGAATCTGTGGCTGCACGACGCACTGATGAAAAAGCTGGCCGAGAACGGCGGCAAGCTTCCGAGCGACCTGGCCGCCTAGAGTCACAAGACAAGCAATTCCAGGAAAACGTGTGAACGGTTTTCCGTCCGGAATTGCGTCAAACAAAAAAGACAGACCGGTTCTGCCCGCACCGTGGTTCTTGCTGCGCCGGCTTCGGCCGCAACCGAGCAGACCACACTGCCAAGCATCAGACTGCCCGTAAATAAAACTGAGACCGATCCCGGCCGCCGGGATTGGGTCCATGGCGAAGTCGCATGGCACAAAAGCGCTGCCCTCGCGCCCGGATTGCCTCCCGCAAAACCGACGATTTCGGTCGCTGCCCACGCGCTGGTAGGACCACCATTTTGCTGGCGAAACGCGACGTTCGGCGTATCATTCTCTCGGGAGAGGGTTCATGGTGGGAGGAAGCCAATGAACGTGGTGAAGCGGGTGACGGTCGCCGACTTGACAGCCCAAGAGCTTGTTTCATCTGCGCTTTCACGGTTCGGTGCCGGCGACACCATATCGACGAGGGCGATGCTGGACATCGTTCGCAGGACGGCTCCGGCCTGCGGCAACAGTGACGACGATCTGGTCGAGCTTATCGTCATGACGGCGGTTGGTAGGACCATGGGCGTCGTGTTCGACCATCGCTCCCATTAAAACAATCTGGAACGAACATCAGGCTGCGCCCAGGAGCAGTGGCGGGCGGTGGCAGCGCCGCCAAAGAGGCCGGCCTGTTTGTGCGTGAAGGTCGGCCTGGCACCAAGCCATTGCTTTGAGCAAAACCGCTGCTCATGCCGGGTCATGCCCGAAGCCGGTAGTTGGGCGACACGCTCGAAGGAACTCGCTGAAATCTTGCCCGTTATGCTCTCGTTGAGATGAGGAGAGCTGCCATGGCCGACGACAAAACCAAGACCGACAGTCGCGACCGCTCACGAGTGGCGGGCGGCGAAGACTACGAGGTACGTCACTTCGCCGAGGAAGCGGGCATTACCCCTGAGCAGGCGCGCACGCTGATCAAGCGCCACGGCACCGACCGCAAGGTGCTGAACGAAATCGCCGAGAGCATAAGAGCGTCGTAATGGCTGACAAGAAAACCGCAATGGCCGACCGCAAGACGCGCGATCTGGACGAAAAGGAGGCTCTGCGCCTGGCCGAAACCACCGACGTTTCGCCGAAGCAGGCGAAGGATCTGATGCGCAAGCACGGCAAGGACAGCCCGAAGGTCGAGAAGGAAGCCAAGAACTTCAAGGCCGAGGGCTGAGCCGCCCAGCCGGTTGGACGCGCGGCATGGGGCCGCGATCCTGCGGCTTATCGGTTTTCTAACAAATTCGGCCTATCCCTTCCGCTATCGCGGCTCAGGGATGCCATATGCGCGGGATATCTGGTGGGGCGAGGCCGTCGATAGACGACATACGGCATGTGAGGCTGATGTTTTGCCTGGTGGCGGCGGTCGTGATGGCGGCGGCGCTCCTCGCCTTTGCCCACTCCCTCCTGCAGGATCCCGATAGCTGGTGGCACATCAAGGTCGGCATGGATATGCTGGCACGCCGCACATTCCCCACCGTCGACATCTATTCCTATACTTTTGCCGGCCAGCCATGGATCGCCAAGGAATGGCTTAGCCAGGTCCTCCTTGCAATTGCCTTTCAAGCCGGCGGCTGGAACGGCGTGGTGCTGCTGGCGACTGCAGTAATCGCGCTTACGGCCTTCTTGACGTCGTGGTATCTCAGCGCGTGGTTGAAGCCGACGCTGGCGATAGGACTGACGCTGGTTCTCGCGCTCTTGATCGGGCCAATCTATGTCGCCCGGCCGCACATCTTTACCTTGCCCATCATCGTCGTCTGGACCGCCGGTCTTTTCCAGGCCGCACGCAACGAGAAAGCACCGCCCTTATGGCTGCTGGCGCTGCTTTGCCTGTGGGCCAATCTCCATGCCACCTTCACCTTCGGTTTCGTCATCGCCGCCTTCGCCGGCCTCGATCTCGTCATGCGCACACGCTTGTCGAACCCCCGGCTGCTGGCCAAGTGGATCGCTTTCGGGCTGCTTTGCCCGCTGGTCAGCCTGCTCAATCCCTATGGCGTCAAAGCCATACTCGCCACATTCACCGTGGCCTATGGCAATGAGGCGGTGCCTTACATTGCGGAGTGGCAGCCCTTCGACGCCGCGCGGCACACCCTCCAGGAGGTGGCCCTGCTGGTGGCGCTTTTCGGGCTGCTCGTGTCGAGATTGCGCATTGGCTGGGCCAAGGCGCTGTTCCTTGTCTTCACGTTGCACGTCTATCTCACCCACATACGGTTCATGTACCTGTTCTTTCTTCTCGTGCCGGTGGTCCTTGCCGTCGAGGTCGCGCAACAATATCCAGCGCTTTCAGCCGAGAAATGGGCGGCGGAAAAGCGTGACGGACTTGAACAATTTTTCGCACGGCAATTTTCCAGGATTTGTGCTGGACTTGCCGTTTTGCTGGTTTTGGCGGCTGCCGCCTTGACGAGCTATCCGGTCGCGCCGAGCCAGAAGACCTCGGCGAGGGACGCACTGGCCTTTGCCCAAACCCATAATCTGTCGGGCAATCTGCTGAACTCCTACGATTTCGGCGGCACGCTGATTTTCCATGGCATCAGGACGTTTATCGACGGCCGCGCGGATCAGCTCTTCCTGAATGGCTTTACGGAAACGGACGAGCAGACGGGGCACAGCCGGGGCAAGCCGATCCTGAAAGCCCAACTCGACAAATATACGATAGGCTGGGCGTTGTTGACCGCCGACGACAGCCGCATTCCGTTCTTCGACGAACTGGGCTGGAAGCGGGCCTATGCGGACGATTACGCGGTGATCTACACCCGCGCGGACTGAGCCCCGGCAGCTTCGCGCGCCGGTGCGCACCTCCCTCCTGAAGCTTCGGCCAGCGCCGAGGCGGCGAAATCCTTATGGGATTTTGATTTCTTTGCTCCGCGTTCCGTCTCGAACCTTTATGGCACTTTGATCCATATTCGCCGGAGCGATGTATCCAGCCGCCGATATGATGCGGCGACGGGTTGGGCAGTTTTGTCCAAATTAAAAGAACAAACACGATATAGGAAAATGCATTATGGACATATTTGTTGTCGCGATTGGAATCGCGTTCTTTGCTCTATGCTTCGGCTATATCAACGCTTGCGACAAGCTGTAAGTTTAGGTGATCATAACATGCTTTTCGACTATATCCTCGGCGGCGCCGTGACCTTGTTTCTTCTCGCCTACCTGACATACGCCCTCGTTCGCCCGGAACGCTTCTGATCTCCACTGGCAAGGCGCCAAACCCATGACAATCAACGGATGGCTGCAGATCCTCGTCTATTGCGGGATCGTCGTTCTGCTGGCCAAGCCGCTCGGCGGCTACATGCATCGCGTTTTCAGCGGCGAGCGCACATTCCTGTCGTCAATTCTGGCCCCGCTCGAGCGCGGGCTCTACCGCATATCAGGGACCAGCGAGCGCGAGGAGCAGCACTGGACCTCCTATGCGGCGGCCCTGCTGTTCTTTAACCTGGCCGGCTTCCTGGTGCTCTATTTGCTGCAACGGCTGCAAGGCGGCCTGCCCTACAATCCGGCCGGCATGACCGCCGTCGAACCTGGGCTGGCCTTCAACACCGCCGCCAGCTTCATGACCAACACCAACTGGCAGAACTACGGCGGCGAAAGCACGATGTCCTATCTCGTGCAGATGGCCGGCTTGACCGTACAGAATTTTCTGTCGGCGGCGACTGGCGTCGCCATTGCGGTCGCATTGATCCGCGGCTTTGCTAGAGCCTCAGGCAAATCGATCGGCAATTTCTGGGTCGATATGACCCGCGGCACGCTCTACCTGCTTTTGCCCTTTTGCATCGTGTTGACTCTTGTCTATGTCTATCTCGGCATGCCGCAAACGTTCGCTGCCTACGTCAACGCGACGACGCTCGAAGGCGCGCAACAGACTATCGCGGTCGGGCCGGTCGCTTCCCAGGTTGCCATCAAGATGCTCGGCACCAACGGCGGCGGTTTCTTCAACGCCAATGCCGCGCACCCGTTCGAAAATCCCGACGCGATCTCGAACCTGATCCAGATGGTGACGATCTTTGCCCTCGGCGCGGCGCTGACCAATGTCTTCGGCCGCATGGTAGGCAACCAGCGCCAGGGCTGGGCAATTCTGTCGGCGATGGGCGTGCTGTTCATCGCTGGCGTTGCCGTCTGCTACTGGGCGGAAGCCGCCGGCAATCCGCTTGTTCATGCGCTGGGTGTCGACGGCGGCAACATGGAGGGCAAGGAGAGCCGCTTCGGCATCGCCCTGTCGGCACTGTTTGCCGTCATCACCACGGCCGCATCCTGCGGCGCCGTCAACGCCATGCATGACAGCTTCACCGCACTCGGCGGCATGATCCCCATCATCAACATGCAGCTCGGCGAGGTCATTGTCGGCGGCGTCGGCGCCGGCTTCTACGGTATCCTGATGTTCATCGTCATTGCCGTTTTCGTCGCCGGGCTGATGGTCGGACGCACGCCCGAATATCTCGGCAAGAAGATCGAGGCCAAGGAGGTCAAGATGGCTATGCTGGCCGTGCTCTGCCTGCCGCTTGCAATGCTGATCTTCACTGCTATCGCGGTGGTGCTGCCGACCGGCGTTGCTTCCATCGCCAATGCCGGCCCGCATGGCTTCTCCGAGGTTCTCTATGCCTACACCTCGGCCGCGGCGAACAATGGCTCCGCCTTTGGCGGCCTCAGCGGCAACACGCCCTGGTACAACGTAACGCTCGGCATCGGCATGCTGATGGGCCGGTTCCTGGTCATTATTCCGGCGTTGGCGATTGCTGGCTCGCTGGTTGCGAAGAAGACCGTCCCTGCCTCCGCCGGCACCTTCCCGACCGATGGTCCGCTGTTCGTCGGACTGCTGGCCGGTGTCATCCTGATCGTCGGCGGCCTGACCTTCTTCCCGGCTCTGGCGGTCGGACCGATCGTCGAGCACCTGGCGATGATTCATGGTCAGACATTCTGAAACGGCCATGCCCTGGTTCAAGATCATACCTCGAAAGGTCGGGCATCGCCCCGAGCCGGAGGGGGAGAAAACGCCCCCTCCTTTCCCGACGCTGTCCACATTCCTCGCTATTGCGGCAGCCTTGATCATGATCTGGCTGCTGGCTTATGGGCCGCCGCACCTTCGTTCGGCACACGATCGACCGGTCAACAACATCGACACTGGAGCTACCAAATGAGCCCGTCGAAATCCGTGAGCATCATGGATACCCGCATTCTGTGGCCCGCTATCGGCGGTTCCTTCAGAAAACTGAACCCGCGCATCTTGATGCGAAACCCGGTGATGTTCGTCGTCGCCGTCGTCTCGGCGCTCACCACCGTGCTGTTCGTCAAGGATCTCGTTACCAGCGGCGGCGATCTTGGCTTCACGCTGCAGATCATCATCTGGCTGTGGTTCACCGTGCTCTTCGCCAATTTCGCCGAAGCGGTGGCCGAAGGCCGCGGCAAGGCGCAAGCTGACTCGCTGCGTCGGGCGCGAACCGAGACGCAGGCCAAGCTGTTGAACGGTGGCGACCGCAGCAAGTTCAAACTGGTGCCCGGCACCAGCCTGAAGGTCGGCGACATCGTGCTTGTCGAAGCCGGCGACATCATCCCCTCGGACGGCGAGGTGGTCGAAGGCGTGGCGTCGGTCAACGAGGCGGCCATCACCGGCGAATCCGCACCGGTCATCCGCGAATCCGGAGGCGATCGTTCGGCGGTGACCGGCGGCACGCAGGTCTTGTCCGACTGGATCCGCGTGCGCATCACTGCGGCTGCCGGTCATACGTTCCTCGACCGCATGATCTCGCTGGTCGAGGGCGCCGAGCGCCAGAAGACACCCAACGAGATCGCGCTCAACATCCTGCTCGTCGGCATGACGCTGATCTTCGTGCTGGCGACGGCGACGATCCCGAGCTTCGCCTCGTATTCGGGCGGCTATATCTCGGTGACCGTGCTGGTCGCCCTGTTCGTTACCCTGATCCCGACCACAATTGGCGCCCTGCTGTCGGCTATCGGCATTGCCGGCATGGACCGCCTGGTGCGCTTCAACGTGCTCGCCATGTCGGGCCGCGCCGTCGAGGCGGCCGGCGATGTCGACACGCTGCTGCTCGACAAGACCGGAACCATCACGCTGGGCAACCGTCAGGCGACGGCATTTCGTCCGGTCAAGGGCGTCACCGAACAGGAACTGGCCGACGCGGCTCAGCTTGCCTCGCTTGCCGACGAAACGCCGGAAGGCCGCTCGATCGTCGTCCTGGCGAAGGAAAAATACGCTATCCGCGCCCGCGACATGGCAAGCCTGCACGCGACTTTCGTGCCCTTCACCGCGCAAACCCGCATGAGCGGTGTCGATCTGGAAGGCTCCTCAGTCCGCAAGGGCGCAGTCGATGCGGTACTTGCCCACGTCAACCTCTCGACCGTTGCCACAGGCAGTACGCGCCCCGGCAGCGACACCGTCCGCGACCTTCAGGCGATCGCCGACGAGATCGCCAAATCGGGTGGCACTCCACTCGCGGTCGAGCGCGACGGGCGCCTGCTCGGCGTCGTCCATCTGAAGGACATCGTCAAGGGCGGCATCGCAGAACGCTTTGCCGAATTGCGCCGCATGGGCATCCGCACGGTGATGATCACCGGCGATAATCCGATGACCGCGGCGGCGATCGCGGCGGAAGCCGGCGTCGACGACTTCCTTGCCCAGGCGACGCCCGAGGACAAGTTGAAGCTGATCCGCGACGAGCAGGCCAAAGGCAAACTGGTCGCGATGTGCGGCGATGGCACCAACGATGCGCCGGCCCTTGCGCAGGCCGATGTCGGCGTTGCCATGAACACCGGCACGGTCGCGGCGCGCGAGGCCGGCAACATGGTCGATCTCGACAGCGATCCGACCAAGCTGATCGAGATCGTCGAAATCGGCAAGGCGCTGCTGATGACGCGTGGCTCGCTGACCACCTTCTCCATCGCCAACGACGTGGCCAAGTATTTTGCCATCATCCCGGCAATATTCGCCGTCTTCTACATCGCCCCGGGCCAGACCGCCGGGCCGCTGCAAGCGCTCAATGTCATGCATCTGGCGACGCCGCAGAGCGCTATCCTCTCGGCCATCATCTTCAACGCGCTGATCATCATTGCGCTGATCCCGCTGTCGCTGAGGGGCGTCAAATACCGCGCGGTCGGCGCCGGTGCGCTGCTCAGCCGCAATCTCATTGTCTATGGCCTTGGCGGCGTCGTAGTGCCCTTCGTTGGCATCAAGATGATCGACATGGCCATCACCGCTCTCGGTCTCGCCTAAGGAACCACGTCGATGCTCAATCAAATCAGGCCCGCGATCGTCATGATCGTCTTCTTCACCATTCTGACGGGTTTGGTCTATCCGATCGGCATGACCGGCATTGCCCAGGCGCTGTTTTCGCGCCAGGCCAATGGCAGCCTGATCGAGAAGGACGGCAAGCTCGTCGGTTCCGAGCTGATCGGCCAGGCTTTCGAAAGCGACCGCTACTTCCATGGCCGCCCTTCGGCTGCCGGCGACGGCTACAATGCCGCCGCCTCGGGCGGCTCGAATCTCGGCCCGACCAACCCGAAGCTCATCGACAGGATCAAGAGCGACGCCGAAAAGCTGAGAGCCGAAAACCCGAGCCAGCCGGTACCGATGAATCTGGTCACCACGTCCGGCAGCGGCCTCGATCCGCATATGAGCCCCGATGCGGCCTATTTTCAGGTTGCCAGGGTGGCCAAGGCCAGGGGCGTCGATGAATCCAGGATCAAATCGCTTGTCGACAGCCATGTCGAAGATCGCGAATTGGGATTCATCGGCGAGCCGGTAGTCAATGTGCTGGCCCTCAACCTTGCGCTGGACGATGCCATGAAACAGTGAAGGACCGGCGCCGGGATCGACACCGAAGCCGGCGCCGTTCATGATTGACCCGTATGCCAGACGACAGACGCACCGCCGAAACCAGGCCCTCTCCCGACGCGCTGCTCGAGCATGCCGAGCGGGAGGAGCGCGGCCGCCTGAGGATATTTCTCGGCGCCGCCCCCGGTGTCGGCAAGACCTACGAGATGCTGATGTCGGGCCGCGCCAGGCTGGCCGACGGGGTCGACGTGGTGATCGGCATCGTCGAGACGCACGGCCGCAAGGAAACCCAGACGCTGGTCGAAGGCTACGAGGTCATTCCTCGCCTTGAGATCGATTACAAGGGGCGGATCCTTGAGGAGATGAATCTCGACGCCATCCTCGCCCGGCACCCGGCGCTAGTTCTGGTAGACGAACTCGCCCACACCAACGTCGCCGGCAGCCGTCACCCCAAGCGCTATCTCGACGTCCAGGAAATCCTGACGCACGGCATCGATGTCTACACGACGCTGAATATCCAGCACGTCGAGAGCCTGAACGATGTCGTGGCGCAGATCACCCGCGTCAGGGTGCGGGAAACTGTCCCCGACTCCATAATCGACCAGGCCGACGACATCGAGATCATCGACCTCACCCCCGACGATCTGATCAAACGGCTTGAGGAAGGCAAGGTCTACATCCCCAGCACCGCCCAGCGCGCCATCGAGAACTATTTCTCGCCGGGCAATCTGACGGCGCTCCGGGAATTGGCGCTCCGCCGCACTGCCCAGCGGGTCGACGAGCAGTTGCTGACCCACATGCGGGCCCACGCGATACCCGGGCCTTGGGCGGCGGGGGAAAGGGTTCTCGTCTGCGTCGATGCGCGTCCGGGCGGGGCGGCCCGTGTACGCTATGCGCGGAGGTTGGCCGACCGGCTCCGCGCCCCTTGGACGGCGCTTCATGTCGATACCCCTCATTCAGCGGCCATGCCCGAGGAGGACAAGGATCGGCTGGCGACGCAGCTGCGCCTTGCCGAGCAGCTCGGTGCCGAGGTGACGACCATTCCGGGTCAGAACGTCGCGCAAGACATCGTTCGGCATGCGACGGCGAACAACTTCACCCATATCGTGATCGGCAGGCCGACCCGATCGCGTTGGCGGGAATTGATCGAAGGCTCGCTCACTTATGATCTCATCCGCAATGCCGGCGACATCAGCGTCCATGTCATTTCGGGAAACGAACGCAACGCCGAGGCGACTTCGAGGACCGTCAAGGCGGCGGACGAGCAGTGGCAGTTCGAGATCTGGCCCTATCTCAGGGCCACGGCCTATGTTGTTGGCTCGCTCGCCTTCGCCGTCCTTCTCGACCAGTTTCTCGACGTCCGCAATCTGGCGATCATCTTTCTCATTGGGGTCCTGACGTCGGCGGTGACCGGCGGTCTCTGGCCGGCTTTGTATGCCTGCCTCATCAGCGCCATTGCCTTCAACTATTTCTTCCTGGAACCACGCTACACGCTGACGATCGAGGATCCGGAGAGCATCGTTGCGCTGGCTGTCTTCCTGGTTGTTGCGGTCATTGGCAGCAATCTAACAGCGCGCGTGCAGCGTCAGGCGGTCGCCGCGCGCTCGCGGGCACGCGCCACAGAAGATATTTATCTCTTCTCAAAGAAGCTCGCCGGCGCTGGGACGCTTGATGACGTTCTCTGGGCGACTGCCTTCCAGATCGCCTCGATGCTGAAGCTGCGCGTGGTGCTGCTTCTGCCGGAGAACGGCACGATTGCGGTCAAGGCCGGCTACCCACCCGACGACACGCTGGCCGAGGCCGACATCGCAGCAGCCCGTTGGGCGTGGGAGCATAACCGCGCCGCCGGGCGCGGCGCCGACACGCTGCCCGGAGCAAAGCGCCTCTATCTGCCCCTGCGGACCGGACGCACGGCGGTGGGCGTCGTTGGCCTCGACAACGACAAGCAAGGTCCGCTGCTGACACCCGAGCAGCAGCGTCTGCTCGATGCGCTCGCCGACCAGGCGGCGGTCGCCATCGAACGCATCCAGCTCGTCGCCGATGTTGACCGGGCCAAGCTCGCGGCCGAGGCAGACCGTCTGCGCTCGGCCTTGCTCACCTCCATTTCCCACGATTTGAAAACGCCGCTTGCCGCCATCATGGGCGCAGCCGGAACACTCAGGGACTTCGAGGCCGCACTTCCCGAGCAGGACCGGGCGGAACTGCTGTCGACCGTGCTCGATGAAGCGGAGAGGCTTAACCGCTTCATCGCCAACCTACTCGATATGACCAAGATCGAATCCGGCACTATGGAGCCGAACTATGCGTTTCACTATCTCGGCGACATTGTCGGCTCAGCCCTGCGTCGGGCCCGCAAAATCGTCGGCGAGCACAAGACCGAGATCGATATTCCATCGAATCTGCCGATGTTGCGGGTCGACCCCGTTCTGTTCGAACAGGTGCTGTTCAACCTCCTCGACAATGGTGCAAAATACGCGCCGCCAGGTTCGACGATCCGCCTGCAGGCCTGGGCCGACAATGGCTTCGTCATCCTGCAGATCATGGATGAGGGACCAGGCATCCCGTCAGCGGATCTAGACCGCGTTTTCGACACTTTCTACCGTGTGCGCAAGGGCGACCAGGTGCGTGCCGGCACCGGGCTCGGCCTGTCGATTTGCCGCGGCTTCATCGAAGCGATGGGCGGGACGCTCTCGGCGGCAAACAGGTCCGACCGCTCGGGGGCGGTTTTCACCATCAGGATGCAGGTGGTGCCGACAGAGCTGCCCAACCTCGGCGAACCCGAGACGGGCCATCAAAATATGGACGATCTGGCATGACGAGCCTAGATGTCAGGATATTGGTGGTCGACGACGAACCGCCGATCCGGAAACTGCTTCGCGTCGGGCTTGGCAGCCAAGGCTATGCGATCAGCGAGGCGCCGAACGCCAGGGCGGCGATTGAACTCATCGCGACGGAAAAGCCGGACCTTGTCCTGCTCGATCTCGGCCTCCCCGGCATGAGCGGCCATGATTTGCTGCGCAAATGGCGGGATGATGGCCTGGACATTCCCGTGGTTATTCTTTCCAGCCGCACTGATGAGGCCGGCATCGTGTCCGCCCTTGAACTCGGCGCCGACGACTATGTCACCAAGCCGTTCGGTATGAACGAGCTTGTCGCACGCATCCGCGTAGCGCTTCGCCACAAATTTCAGCAGCAGGGTGAGAGACCGGTGTTCCAAACCGGCGACCTCTCCGTCGATCTGGTGAAGCGCGTCGTCAAGGTCGAGGACAAGGAGATAAAGCTCTCGCCGAAAGAATACGACATTCTTCGCACCTTGGTGCAGCACGCCGGCAAGGTTCTCACCCACCAGTTCCTGCTGAAGCAGGTCTGGGGCGATTCCACCGACGTTCAATATCTCAGAGTCTATGTCCGGCAACTCAGGCTAAAGATTGAAAAGACGCCCGACCAGCCCCGCTATATCACGACCGAGACCGGCGTCGGATACCGGCTGCGCGAAGTCGATTGACGCGACGAGCATCCGAAGCCGAAATGCCTCTTCCAATCTGCTTCAAATCAGCGGCGGCCATGGCGTCGCCGGACAAAAGCCCTATATTAAAAGAAGATTGGTTTTGTGCGGGAATGAACGAATGCCACGGCTTCGTCTATTGACGTTTTTAGGGTCGGCAATGCTGACTGCGTCGATGCTGTCGGGCGTAAATCCTGCTGCATCGGCACAGGTCGGCAGTCCCGCCGATCGCAACGTGTTGATCCAGCAAGACCAGTTGCAGATGTTGGAGAACAGGCTGCGGCGGCAGCAATACCAGCAGCAGCAACAGCAGTACCGTGCCCTGGATCGCCAAATCCCAATACCGCAACGGCAGGAGGTGCCGCAGATGAGGCCAACTTGCCAGTTGCTGCCGTCAGGGAGCGGCTTTGTCAGCACCTGCCGCTGACGACCGGTCCCTTTCATTTATTTAGCCGACTTATATACTGGGGAAACCGCTCCGCCTGCGCCCCATTGAAAGCGGGCGAGTTTGCAACGCTGCCCTTGCCGTCTGGGCACCGATTCGACTGGATTATCGAATGGCAGCCAGCAAGAAGAAGGTTGTACGCAAGGCAAGGAAGGGCGACGGGGTTCGCCAGGTCGCGGCGATTCCCTTTCGGCTGAACGAGCATGCCGATGTCGAGGTGATGCTGGTCACATCGCGAACGACGAGGCGCTTCATCGTACCGAAGGGCTGGCCGATGAAGGGCAAGAGCGGCCGCAAGGCAGCCACCATCGAAGCACAGGAAGAAGCCGGTGTTCTCGGCAAGACACTGAAACAGCCTGCCGGCACCTACCACTACTGGAAGCGGCTGGCGAACCGCTTCGTTCGCGTCGATGTCGTCGTCTATTTGCTTGAGGTAACCGAGGAACTTGCCAAGTGGCAAGAAGCCAAGAGACGGCAGCGGGCATGGCTGACGCCGACCGACGCGGCGTTGCTGATCGACGAGCCGGATCTTTCGACGCTGGTGAGGAACATCAGGATTGCCGAACTGGAGCATAATCCCAAAAAGCAGAGTCCGGCGTTCGGAAAAGATCCCGCTCAATAGAAGATGGAGGCATGCCCCAACTGTGTCGGGATGGAATTGGTTTCCAGCGCCCGCCGCCCCCGTCTCTTGAACCGATGCCTCACTGACTGCCATCGTCTTCCTCGGGCAGAGGCCGCGCCGGCGTGCCGGTATAGGCCCACAGCCATTCGCGCGGCAGTGGCCCTTTGTTGCGTTCGCTCTCCTGCGACTGTTCCCATGCATGTGCGAGGATGCCGACGGAGCGCGACAGCACGAAAAGGCCCCGCGTCAGCGGCGGCGGGAAGCCGAGCTCGCCGTAGATGACGGCCGTGGCGCCGTCGATATTGAGCGGGATTTTTTTGCCCTTGCGCCGCGAAACCTCGGCCTCGACCATCTCGGCGATATCGGCGAAGCGCCCGCTGACGACGCCGCGCGCGGCAAAGTCACGGGTCAGCTCGATGAGGCGGGGCGCCCGCGGGTCGACCGGGTGGAAGCGATGGCCGAGCCCGGGCACATAACCGTCCTCCCCAGCAAGGAAATGATCAACCCGCAGCGACACGGCGCCCGCGAGGGGCACGCCGGCGTCCACTTCAGCGGCGATGTCGCCGTAGAAGGAAAGCGCCTGTTCGCCGGCGCCGCCATGCACATCGCCAAGCACGTTGATGGCAGATGCCATGGCGCTGTTGATGCCGACGCCGCACGTGATCGCCATGCGGGCGATGGCGATCGACGGCGCCTGCGGCCCATGGTCGACGGCAGCACCCAGCGCGATGCCGAGCAGCGCCGCCTGCTCCTCGCTCGGCAGTTCGCCGCGCAGCATGAGCCAGATCATTGCCGGAAAGCTGACGCGACCGATCAGATCCTGGATTTCATAGCCGCGCAGCCGGATGACGCCGGGGCGCATCTCGATGATGCCGGTCTGCCACCATTCCTCGCCGCGCGCGCGGCCAGCCTTGTTTTCCGTGTCGCTCATGGCTTCTTTTCCGTGCCGCTCATGCCTTCGCTCTTTTCTTGGCGCGTGGCGGCAGGTTGGCAAAAACTTCGTCCATATGCTCGCCCAGCCCCG
Organism: Mesorhizobium sp. M0664; assembly: GCF_040320565.1. NCBI lineage: Bacteria > Pseudomonadati > Pseudomonadota > Alphaproteobacteria > Hyphomicrobiales > Phyllobacteriaceae > Mesorhizobium > Mesorhizobium sp. M0664. The sequence continues at coordinate 56,116 of NZ_JAMYPW010000029.1, read as the reverse complement.
GCGGCGGCCTGCTCGGCAAAGGTGCCTCGCCATCGACCATGAAGCCGCCGCGCACCACGGTCAGCGGCCTAGCCATCCCGGACACGGCCTGGAAGCGTACCGTCATGCCGCGCTCGATCACTTGTCTCTCTTGCAGTACCTGCGGGATTGTCAGCACCCGGCCTGCCGGCACGCCGGCGCGATTGAACGTCTCCTCCCAGGCGGCGGCCGAGCCGCTCGCCAAGGCATCCTCGATCAGCGCTTTCAATGCAATGCGGTTCTGCTTGCGCGTTTCGCGCTCGGCAAAGCGGACATCCGACGCCAACTCCGGCCGACCGATCAACCGGCACAGCGTGACGAACTGCTCTTGCTTGTTGGCGGCGATGTTGAGCAAGCCGTCGCCGGTGCGAAACGCGCCAGACGGTGCGGCCGTCATGTTTTCATTGCCCATCGGCTGCGGCTCGACGTCCGCCGTCAGATAGTTCGACACCGGCCAGCCGAGCGCAGAAAGCGTGCATTCGAGCATCGACACGTCGAGGAACGCGCCCTCGCCAGTCGTCTTCTGCTTGACCAGTGCGGCGGTAATGGCGAAGGCTCCGACCAGCCCGCCAAGCGTATCGGCGACGGGATAGCCGACACGCAGCGGCGCCGTTTCCGGTGTACCGGTGATGCTCATGATGCCGGAAAGACCCTGGATAATCTGGTCGTAGGCTGGATTGTCGCGCATCGGCCCGGTCTGGCCGAAGCCCGATATCGCACAGTAGACAAGGCTTGGCCGGACCTCCTTCAGCCTGGCATGGCCAAGCCCCAGCCGGTCCATTACGCCGGGGCGGAAATTCTCGACCAGCGCGTCGGCCGAAGCGACCAGATCGAGGAAGCGTTCGCGGTCGGCCTCCTGCTTGAGATCGAGCGCCACCGAGCGTTTGCCGGCATTCTGCGCCAGGAACGAAGCGCCCATGCCCGCCCGGTTGAGCTCCGGCGAGGCGCCGAGCTGGCGCGCCAGATCACCACCTTGCGGCGTCTCGACCTTGATGACGTCGGCCCCGAGCAACGCCAGCTGATAGGTGCAATAGGGGCCGGCCAGCACATTGGTCAGGTCGAGAACGCGGATGCCGGAAAGCAGGTCGGTCATGACGTCACGAACAGCTCAGGCATCGCCCGGCACGTGCTCCGGCCCGCGCAAGCGCCTGTGCTCGATGTAGGCCCAGATATGCGGTCCAACCAGGCCGATGAAGGCCAGCGTCAGCAGCGTCAGCGACAGCGGATGCTTGTAGAACACCGTCCAATCGCCGTTCGAGATGGTCATCGCGCGGCGGAACTGCGTTTCCGCAAGCGGCCCGAGAATCATGCCGATGATGACCGGCGCGGTCGGGAAATCGAAACGCCGCATCAGGAAGCCGGCGGCACCGAGCAGATAGAGGATGACGAGGTCGATCGGCGATTGCGAGATACCGTAGGTGCCGACCGTGGCGAACACGACGATGCCGGCATAGAGCTGCGGCGCCGGGATCTTCAGCAATCGCACCCAGAGCCCGATCAGCGGCAGGTTGAGGACGACGAGGATGACATTGGCGATGAACAGGCTGGCGATCAGCCCCCACACCAGGTCGGCCTGCGTCGTCAGCAGCAGCGGCCCCGGATTGATACCGTAGCTCTGGAACGCCGACAGCATGATCGCGGCCGTCGCCGAGGTCGGCAGGCCGAGCGTCAGCATCGGCACCAGCACGCCGGCCGCGGATGCATTGTTGGCGGCCTCCGGCCCGGCAACGCCCTCGATGGCGCCGACGGTGCCGAACTCCTCCTTGTGTCTGGAGAGTTTCTTCTCGATCGCATAGGAGAGGAAGGTCGGGATTTCGGCGCCGCCGGCCGGCATGGCACCGATCGGGAAGCCGATCAGGGCACCGCGCAGCCATGGCTTCCACGAGCGCGCCCATTCGGCCGCGGTCATGTAGAGCGAGCCCTTCAACGGCACGATATCGTCCTTGCCGGCATAGCGGCGCGAGGCCATGTAAAGCGTCTCGCCAACGGCGAACAGGCCAACGGCGACGACGATGACGTCGACGCCGTCCAACAATTCGCTCATGCCGAAGGTGAAGCGCGGCTGCCCCGTCTGCAGGTCGACGCCAATCATGCCGACGACGAAGCCGACGAACAGACTGGTCAGGCCGCGCACCGAAGACGAGCCGAGCACCGCCGAAACCGTGATGAAGGCCAGCACCATCAGCGAGAAATATTCGGCCGGGCCGAAGGCCAGCGCGAATTTGACGACGATCGGCGCCAGGAAGGCAACGCCGATCGTGCCCAGCGTGCCGGCGACGAAGGAGCCGATCGCCGAGGTCGCCAGGGCCGCACCGCCACGGCCGGAGCGGGCCATCCGGTTGCCTTCCAGCGCGGTGACGATGGTGGCGCTTTCGCCAGGCGTGTTGAGCAGGATCGATGTCGTCGAGCCGCCATACATGGCGCCGTAGTAGATGCCGGCAAACAGGATGAAGGATGCCTCCGGCGCCACCTGATAGGTGATCGGCAACAGCAGCGCGATGGTCAGTGCCGGCCCGAGGCCGGGCAGCACGCCGATGGCAGTCCCCAGCGTGGTGCCGACCAGGCACCATATGAGATTGATCGGCGAGAAGGCGACCGAAAATCCGTGCGCGAGATGGCCAAGCGTTTCCATGGCGTCAGCCCCTCAGCATGGCAACGATCGAATCGACGGTCGCATTCAGCTGGTTTTCGATGAAGCCGGCACCGATATTGACGCCAAGCGCCCTGGCAAAGCCGAAATAGGCGGCCAGCGCCAGGATCAGCCCGAGCAGCACGTCACGCAGCGGACGCCGGCTGCCGAAACCGTGGCAGATGAGAACGAACATGATGACAGATGCCGCGGTAAAGCCGAGCGGCTGGATCAGCACCAGATTGGCGATCAGTCCGAGGGCGACGATGCCCATCGCCTTCCAGTCGGTCGGCGTCTCCTTTTCGTCCTCCGGCTGCCATCCGCCCCGCAAGGCGGCAATGATGAGCAGCAGCGACAGGATCATCATCCCGGTCATGGTGATGTAGGGAAAGACGGTCGGACCGACCTTGGAATAGAGCGGCGAGACCGGGATTGCCAGCGTCTGCCAGGCAACCGCACCCGCACAGGCGAGGAGCCCAACGCCGATCAGCAGTTCGGGCACTGCAAGGCGCGGCGGCGCCTGCTGGTCGCTGGTGCTCATCATCGTCCTCCCAATGCCAGCCCCGAGGGCCGGTTCTCCCTGGACCGGTCTCACTCGGCCGATCTCGGCCTAGTTTCACCTCCGGCGCCGCGTATGTCCATGCGGCTGGCGAAATCGGCAAGGGTTGGGCGCAGGCCGCCCCTTGCCGAGAGCATCACGCCAGGCCGAGGTCCTTGAGGATCGTCCCGATGCGGGCCGTGTCTTCGGCGACGAATTTCGCATAATCGTCACCGGTGAGCAGGATCTGCGTCCAGTTACGGTTCTTGCATTCGGTGGCCCAGGCGTCGCTCTTGGCCATGGTCTCGATCAGCTTGATCATTGCTGCCTTGTCGGCGTCCGAGACGCCGGGCGGTGCGAAGACGCCGCGCCAGTTGAACAGCTCGACATCGATGCCGGCTTCCTTCATCGTCGGCGCATCAATTCCCTCCTGGCGTTTATCCGCGGAGATGGCCAGCAGCCGCAGCGCACCCGCCTTGACCTGTTCGGCGAACTCGCCATAGCCGGAGATGCCGGCCGCGACCTGGTTGCCGAGCAGCGCCGACAGCGCCTCGCCGCCGCCGGCAAACGGCACATAGGAGAGATTGGTGGCCGGAACACCGACGGTCTTGGCGATGAGGCCGAACAAGATGTGGTCCGAGCCGCCAGCCGAACCGCCGGCGACCGGAACCTGCGTCGGGTCGGCTTTGAGGGCGGCAACAAAGTCGGCCGCAGTCTTGAATGGCGAGGCGGCCGGCACCACAAGCGCCTCGAACTCGCCAGTAAGGCGGGCGATTGGCGTGACTTCGGTAAGGTTGTTAGCCGCCTTGTTGGCGATGATCGCGCCGACCATGACCATGCCAGCCACCATCAGCGCATTGCCCTTGCCCTTCCACTGGTTGACGAATTGCGGCAGGCCGACAGTACCGCCGGCGCCGCCGACATTGGTGATCTGCGAGCCGGAGATCAGTTTTTCGCTGCGCAGCACCTGGTCCATGGCGCGCGCCGTCTGGTCCCAGCCGCCGCCCGGCGCCGCTGGCACGAAAATCTGCAGCTGCGGCGCGTCCTGCGCGAAGGCGGGAATAAAATGCGATGCCGCGAGTCCGGCAGCACCTGCTGCCGCGGTGCTCATCAAGAATCGGCGTCTGTTCAGCATGGGATTCCTCCAAATCGCGACACCTCCTCCGGTGCCTGCCAGAAACGTGGCCTGACTTCAGACCCGCTCGATAAAATTCATGCAGAGTTTGCGTCTTCCTGTCAAAGACAGAACACGCCGCATGCGGCACAATCGGCCTGCGCGATTTTCAGGCTGGCGAACCGGACGTCCGAAGACGACGTGGCAGGCAGTGCCAAACAACATCCGTCAGGGTTGCCGCTCCAGCAGGATGGTCGGCTTGCCTTGGTAGACGGTTCGCAGCACTTCGCCATAACCACATTTTGCCGCGACGTTCAGCGATCCGGTGTTTTCCGGATCGATGATGCAGACGGTCTTCGCGGCGCCGAACGTCTCGTCGCCCCAGGCAAGCACCCGTGCGACGACTTCGCTGGCCAACCCGTGGCCATGCGCGCGCAAAACCAGAGCCCAGCCGGCCTCCGGAATGCCCTCGATCGACGGCGTCATGTCGCGTTTCAGATCGTGAAAGCCGGCCTCGCCGATGAAGCGGCCGGTCGCTTTTTCCTCGATCGCCCAGAAGCCGTAGCCCAGAAGCGACCACAGGCCGGCGTGGCGCAGGAAGCGCATCCAGCTTTCCTCCCGCGTGCGCGGCTTGCCGCCGATAAAGCGGGTGACGGCGGGATCGGCCCACATCGCGACATAGGCGTCGAAATCGTCAAGCCGGTGCGGCCGCAGGACCGTGCGCGAGGTCTCAATTACTGGGGCGACAATTGTATGCGGACTGGCCATGGTCATGTCTCGGTTGTTGCCCGTGCAGGTCTTCCAAAAGTGGGGACAGCGACACGCCCGAGACGGGAAATCCAAATCCGTTGCGAAAAACAAGAGCCAAGGCTGTGTAGATCATCTTCCAGGCTGATGTGAATCCTGCCAGGCGGTGTTAGTTTTTCTCCAGTACTGGTTCAGGCGCGTTGGGTTTCGGCGCTGCCGTCCGACAGAGGGAAAACAGCATGGACACGACCGACCTTGTGCTTGCCATCTTCCATCATCTGCTGGTGTTTTCGCTGGCAGGCATCATCGGCGCCGAGTTCGTCCTGATCCGCAGCGACTTGTCCGCCGCGACGCTGAAGCGGCTTGTCGGCATCGATCGCCACTACGGCATCATCGCCATGCTGATCATCGTCGCCGGCATCGGCCGCGTCATCTATGGTCTCAAGGGCTGGGAATTCTACGTCTACAACTGGATGTTCTGGGCAAAGATGGCCGCCTTCGCAATTGTCGGCCTGTTGTCGATTATCCCGACCGTCCGATTCCTGTCCTGGAATAGGCAGGCGAGCGCCAGTCCCGGCTTCCAGGTGCCTGCGGCGGAGCTAGCGTCCGTTCGCAGCTATGTCCGCACCGAGGCCTTCATCTTCCTCTTGATCCCGGTGTTCGCGGCGGCGATGGCGCGCGGCTACGGTTATTAAGATAGGTCGGAGGAAGGGCATCGCGCGGCCCAACCTTTCCACTCATTTGCGCGGACAAACGTGCAGTTTGCCGTTCGAGGCTGATTGTCATTTGTCGGGTTGCGCTAGTTATTGCTCCATCTACATTCGGTTTTGAGAGGAACTCCGCGCAGCGGTTGGTAATTCGTATCCTGGGAGGAATCACGATGAGAAAATTCGTCGCCGCGCTGGCTGCCGTTGCGGCCGCCATGCTTTACCCACCGGCCGCTGGCGCGCAGACCTACCCCGAACGCACGATCAGCATTGTCGTGCCGTTTTCGGCCGGCGGCCCGACTGACACCGTCACGCGTCTTGTCGCGGAAGCCATGTCGAAGGACCTCGGCCAGCAGGTCATCGTCGAGAATGTCGGCGGCGCCGGCGGCACACTGGGCGCGGGCCGCGTCGCAAATGCCGAGCCTGACGGCTACACGCTGCTCCTCCATCACATCGGCATGGCGACAAGTGCTACGCTCTACAGAAAGCTCGCCTACGACACGCTGAACGCATTCGAATATGTCGGCCTCGTCACCGAGGTGCCGATGACCATCGTCGGCCGCAAGGACCTCGAGCCGACCGATCTGAAGGGGCTGGTCGACTACGCCAAGGCTAACAAGGACAGCATCACCGTTGCCAATGCCGGGATCGGTGCCGCCTCGCATCTGTGCGGCATGCTGTTTATGAGCGCCATCGGCACGCCGCTGGTCACCGTACCATATAAGGGCACCGGCCCGGCCATGACCGATCTTCTCGGCGGCCAGGTCGACATCATGTGCGACCAGACGACCAATACCACCAAGCAGATCCAGGGCGGCACGATCAAGGCTTATGCCGTAACCTCGCCGCAACGGCTAGACGTGCTGCCGGACGTGCCGACGACGATAGAGGCCGGTCTTCCCCAGGTGCAGGTCGGCATCTGGCACGGCATCTATGCACCCAAGGGCACGCCGGCCGAGATCACCGAACGCCTGTCGAAATCTCTGCAGGTGGCGCTGAAGGACCAGAACGTCGTCGCCCGATTTGCCGAACTCGGCACCAAGCCGTCGCCCGAGGCCGATGCCACGCCGGCCGCGCTCAAGGCCAAGCTGGAAAGTGAGATTGCGCGCTGGAAGCCGATCATCGAAGCGGCCGGCCAGTACGCCGACTAAAGGTTTTTAACGGGGCGCCGCCGGCGCCCCGTTTTTACACCGGCATCGGCACGCCCGTGAGGCGGGCCGGGAGGACGTCATGAAACCTTTCGCAATCGACAGAGCCAACGGCATATGCGCCGCGCTGTTGATCTTTATTGGCGTCTTTTTCGCGCTGCAGTCGCTGGGCCTCGAAATCGGCACCGCCTTTCGCATGGGGCCGGGCTATTTCCCCCTGGTTCTGGCGATCGTGCTCATTCTGCTCGGCGCCGTCATCCTAGTCGAGGCAGTGCGCTTCGAGAGCGAGCCGATCGGTTACATTGCGTGGCGCGGCATGCTGTTCATCCTGCCTGCTCCGATCTTCTTCGGCCTGACGGTGCGCGGCCTCGGCTTCATCCCATCGATCTTCCTGGCGGCGCTGATCGCATCGTTTGCCAGCGGCCGCATGAAGCCGCTGACCGCGCTCGTGCTGTCGGCCGGCCTGACGCTGTTCGCGTTCGCCATCTTCAGCTACGCACTCGGCCTGCCGTTCCGGCGTTTCGGCCCGTGGTTGCCACTGTCGTTGTGAGGAGATGAAATGGAACTCCTCAACAATCTCGCACTCGGCTTTTCGACGGCCACATCTTTGGCAAACCTCGGTTTCTGCCTGATCGGTGTCCTTCTCGGCACGCTGATTGGTGTCCTGCCCGGTATCGGCGCCACCGCAACCATTGCCATGCTGTTGCCGATCACCTTCCAGATCGGCGATCCGGTTTCCTCCCTGATCATGCTCGCCGGCATCTATTACGGCGCGCAGTATGGCGGCTCGACTACCGCTATTCTCATCAACATGCCCGGCGAATCCTCGTCGGCCGTCACCGCCATCGACGGCTACCAGATGGCCAGGAAAGGCCGCGCCGGGGCGGCACTGGCGACCGCGGCGATAGGCTCGTTCTTTGCCGGCACGGTGTCGACCTTCCTCGTCGCCATCTTTGCCCCGCCGCTGACGGCGATAGCGTTGAAATTCGGTGCTGCCGAGTATTTTTCGCTGATGATTGTCGGTCTGGTCTCGTCCGTCGCGCTCGCCCACGGCTCGATCGTCAAGGCGCTGGCCATGGTCGTGCTCGGCCTGCTGCTCGGCCTTGTCGGCACCGATATCTACACCGGTACACCCCGTTTCACGCTCGGCATCCGCGAATATGCCGACGGGCTGAATTTCGTCGCAGTGGCGGTCGGTGTCTTCGGCGTCGCCGAGATACTGCGCAACCTCGAAAACGAGCATGAGCGTTCCGTGCTGATCCGAAAGATCTCCGGCCTTATGCCGACCCGCGAAGATTTTCGGCGCATGGCGGCTCCCATCGTGCGCGGAACGATCATCGGTTCGGCGCTCGGCATCCTGCCGGGAGGCGGCGCGATCCTTGCCGCCTTTGCCTCCTACACCGTCGAAAAACGTGTCTCGAAAAATCCCGGGGAATTCGGCAAGGGCGCCATCGAAGGCGTCGCCGGACCGGAATCGGCCAACAATGCCGGCGCCCAAACCTCCTTCATCCCGATGCTGACGCTCGGCATTCCGGCCAACCCGGTAATGGCGCTGATGATCGGCGCTATGATCATCCAGGGCATCGTGCCCGGCCCCAATGTCGCCATCGAACAGCCTGCGCTGTTTTGGGGTATCATCACCTCGATGTGGATCGGCAATCTGATGCTGATCATCTTGAACCTGCCGCTGATCGGGCTTTGGGTGAAACTTCTTACCATCCCCTACTACGTGCTCTTCCCGATCATCATGGCGTTCTGCTCGATCGGCGTTTACAGCGTCAACACCAACGTCTACGACCTCTATGCCGTCGCCTTCTTCGGCTTGCTTGGCTACCTCCTGACCAAGCTGCGCTGCGAACCTGCGCCGCTGCTGCTCGGCTTCGTGCTCGGCCCGCTGCTCGAGGAAAACCTGCGCCGCGCCATGATCCTCTCGCGCGGCGATCCGAGCACCTTCGTGACGCGGCCGATCAGCGCCAGCCTGCTCCTCATCGCGCTTGCCGTGCTCGTCATCGTGTTTCTCCCCGCGGTCAAGAAGAAGCGCGAGGAGGTGTTTGTCGAAGAGAGTTCCTGAACGTGGACGGCGCCACATGCGAGGAACTTCACAGTCGCTTGCCGGGCACTGACTCAGTAGCCGCTTCTCCTGGCCCGAGCGGCGCGATCTCCACCAGCGGTGCAGGCACGCTGGTCGTCTTTTCCTTGGCCTTGCAGATATCGGCGATGACGCAGGCCGGGCAATCCGGCTTGCGCGCCTTGCAGACATAGCGGCCGTGCAGGATCAGCCAATGATGCGCGTGCCGCATATATTCATCCGGAATGATCTTCAGGAAACCTTGCTCGACCTGTTCCGGCGTCTTGCCCGGCGCCAGGCCGAGCCTGTTACCGATGCGGAAGATGTGCGTGTCGACCGCCATCGTATGCTGGCCGAATGCCACATTGAGCACGACGTTGGCGGTCTTGCGGCCGACACCCGGCAGCTCGACCAGTTGATCGCGATCCTCAGGCACCTCGCCGCCATGGTCGCGGATCAGCGCCTCCGACAGCGCGATGACGTTCTTGGCCTTGTTGCGCCATAGCCCGATGGTGCGGATATGGTCGCCGAGCTTGGCCTCGCCCAGCGCCAGCATCTTTTGCGGCGTGTCGGCAATTTTGAACAGCGCCCGCGTCGCCTTGTTGACGCCGGCGTCCGTCGCCTGAGCCGAAAGCACCACCGCCACCAACAGCGTGAAGGCGTTGATATGTTCGAGCTCGCCCCTCGGTTCCGGCCGCTGAACGGAAAAGCGCCGGAAAATCTCATGCACCTCGGCCGCGCTGTAAAGCGCCCGCGATCTTGCGGGCCGCGGACGCCGCTTGGCGTTCGAGCCGTCGCGGCGGCCGGGCAACAGGTCTTTTTTTAGCGCAGAAGAGTTTTTGGGCTTGGGGCTTGTCATTGCCTTCCTATAATATTCCCCAATGAGCGACACAAACGCCTCATTTCAGGCCGACGAGCCATTTTTCCAGGCGCTGCTGACACCGCACCGGTCGCTGGGCAAGACCGGCTTTGCCATACTGATGGGCGCCCTGCTGTTCGGCTGGCTGGTGACCGGAGCTTTTTTTCTGTCGCGCGGCGCCTGGCCGGTGTTCGGCTTCTTCGGCCTCGACGTGATCGCCGTCTACATCGCCTTCCGCGCCAATTATCGTGCCGCCCGGGCTCGCGAGGAGGTATCGGTGTCGCGCACCAGCCTCGACATCCGCAAGACTGCCCCGTCAGGCAAATCGGAAGCACACCGCTTCAATCCGTTCTGGGCGCGCTTTTCGATCGCCCGCCACGCCGAGATCGGCATCACCAGAATGGCGGTCGAGGCGCAAGGAAAAACCGTCTCGATCGGCGGCTTTCTCAACCCCGCCGACCGCGAGAGTTTTGCCACCGCATTTTCGCGCGCTCTGGCAGCCGCTAAGGCGCGCTGAGCCAGCGTTTCAGAACCGATAGCGCAACAGCCTGCCGATCTTGCGCAATGCTGGAATGTATTTCCAAAGGCGAACAAACAGTTTCGCGAACCAGCGCATGCGAGCGGCATGTTCCGGCTTATAGGCAGGGATGTCCTCGACGAACCGCAGCTTCGGAACGGCTCGCTCCAACTCATGCGGGTTCTCGATGCTCCAATGGACCTCGGCACCGGTGGCGCGGAAGGAGGAATTGAGGCGAATGATCTTCAGGCCCAGGCGACTATAGGCATCGAAAACCAGTTCGCCGCTCGAAAGATGTCCCACCAAACGAGAAAACAGTTGCTGCCCCTCTTCGGCGCCCAGGTAGGGAGTCAGGCCTTCCGCCACGACTATGGCCGGGCGATCCCGAGGTACTTCGTTCAGCCATCCCGGTTCGGTGACCGACGAAGCGATCAGGTGGTAGTGATCCCGCACGGGATAGAGCTTGCGCCTGAGGTCGATGACTTCGGGATAGTCGACGTCGAACCAGTCCACGCCGGCTGGCGGATCGATACGGAATACGCGCGTATCGAGCCCACACCCGAGATGCAGTACGATGGCGTCAGGATTTCGGGCGAGAAAGTCCTGAACGCAGACGTCCAGCGTCTTTGCCCTGATTGCTAGACCGACGCCGAGATTGTTGTCGACCTTGAGCTGTGAGAAATCATAGTCGATGTTGCGCACCGCCTCGTCGGCAAAGTAGTCCCTGAGCAGCGAATTGGGCAGCCGGCTCTCCAGCGCCTTGCCGTAAAGTGTCAAAAGCAAAGTCTCCTTTGCCCCGGTCAGGTTTACTTTTTCACCAGCCACGACCGTCCTCCCCATTCAAAGCCCAGCTCTATCTGGGTACATGCCGCGGGAAAGCAAGTTTCGGGTGGTGATCGGCGCCGCGAAGGACGATATTCGCACTCAAGGAGATACTGCCATGAACGCCCAAATGCCTCTCAAAACGACAGCAATCCTTCAGAAAGACATCACGCCTGAAGGTGGAGACTACGAAATCGTCCGTCGTGCCATCGAAAAGATCAGCCTCGACTATCGCGACCAGCCTTCGTTGGAAGTGCTGGCCGAGGAGGTCGGCGAGACGCCGACCGGGCTGCAGAAGCTGTTCACCCGCTGGGCCGGCCTGTCGCCCAAGGCTTTTCTGCAGGCCGTCACCCTCGATCATGCGCGCAAGCTGCTCGATGCCGGCATGCCGCTGCTTGAAACCTCGTTCGAACTCGGCATGTCCGGCCCAGGCCGGCTGCACGATCTGTTCGTCACCCACGAAGCGATGTCGCCGGGCGATTACAAGACCCGCGGCGCAGGGCTCACCATCCGCTACGGCTATCATATCTCGCCTTTCGGCATCGCGCTGATCATGGTGACGGACCGCGGCCTTGCCGGCCTCGCCTTCAACGACCCCGGCGGCGAGCGTGCGGCCTTTGCCGACATGTCCAGCCGCTGGCCGAATGCGACCTATGTCGAGGACATGGCGGCGACGGCACCCTATGCCGCGCGCATCTTCGATCCGTCGCTGTGGCGCGCCGACCAGCCGCTGCGCGTTGTCATGATCGGCACAGACTTCCAGGTCCGTGTCTGGGAGGCCTTGCTGCGCATTCCGATGGGCCAGGCCTGCACCTATTCCTCGATCGCCGCGCGCATCGGCGCACCGAGTGCCAGCCGGGCTGTCGGTGCCGCGGTCGGTGCCAATCCGATGTCCTTCGTCGTGCCGTGCCACCGGGCTCTCGGCAAGTCCGGCGCACTCACCGGCTACCATTGGGGTCTGACCCGCAAACGCGCCATCCTCGGCTGGGAGGCGGGACAGGTCTCTTCTTGAATAGCCAACGAATGGAACGATTGGAGCGATGCAAGGACCGCTAGGGTGACAAGCAGCGATCTTACGGAGTAGCTTCCCGGGCAATTAGAGTGGTATGCGCTAGCGGGAGGCACTACTTGATCGTCGTCATCGGCTCCATCAATCTCGATCTCATCGCCAGTGTCGACCGCTTGCCCGGTCCCGGCGAGACCGTGCGCGGCTCCGGTTTCGCTACTGCCCCCGGCGGCAAGGGCGCCAACCAGGCGCTGGCCGCCGCCCGCGCCGGCGCCAAGGTGCGCATGGTCGGCGCGGTCGGCAAGGACAGCTTCGCCAGCGACGCTCTGGCGCTGCTGCGCGACGGCAAGATCGACCTGTCCGGCGTCGGCGAGACCTTTGCCTCGACCGGTACCGCGTTGATCATGGTCGGCGCCGACGGCGAGAACGTGATCGCCGTTGTGCCGGGCGCCAATGATTCGGTCGTGCCGGGTGACCTTTCCAAGGCTTTCGTAAAAAACGGCGACGTCGTGCTGCTGCAACTGGAGATCCCGCTGCAGACCGTCGAGGCAGCACTCGACGCGGCAAGCACGGCCGCCGCGATCACCGTGCTCAACACCGCACCTTTCCATGGCGACGCGGCCGGCTTCCTCGGCAAGGCCGACTATCTCGTCGCCAACGAAACCGAGTTCGACCTCTATGGCGAGGCGCTGTCGTTGAATGGCCGCGACCGCCCGGCACGGATGCGCGACTATGCCGCGAGAACCGGCCGCACCATCGTCGTCACGCTTGGCTCGGACGGCGTTCTGGCGGCAACGCCGGACGATCTCCTGATGGTTCCGGCGCTGAAGATCACCCCGCTCGACACGGTCGGTGCCGGCGACACGTTCTGCGGCTATTTTGCAGCCGGGCTGGCAGCCGGCCTGCCGCTCGACCAGGCGCTAGCCCGCGCTGCCGCAGCCGGTTCGCTGGCCTGCCTGAAAGCCGGTGCACAGCCGGCCATCCCGCTGGCCAGGGACGTCGATGCCGCCCTGCAGAAATCTGCAGGCTAAAGCGGGATGACAGCCATGCGCCCGACGACGAAGCACGCGGTGCCGCCCGCCGGCGACATCTGCCGCCTGTCTGCCGTGGCGCTTGCCGGGAAGATCAGGCGCCGGCAGCTTTCGGTGCGCGAAGTGGTCGCGGCATTCCTCGACAGGATCGAGGCGGTGAACCCGCTGGTCAACGCTATCGTTTCATTGCGTGAGCGTGCCGACATCCTGCGCGAGGCCGACAGCGCTGACGCTCATCTGGCGCGAGGTGGAGATACCGGATCGCTGTTCGGCCTGCCGATCGCGATCAAGGATCTTGCGCTGACAAAAGGCCTGAGAACCGCCTTCGGCTCGCCGATCTTCGCCGATTTTGTGCCTGAGGAGGACGACTTCTTCGTCGAGCGCGTCCGCAAGGCCGGCGCGATCATCATCGGCAAGACCAATGTTCCCGAATTCGGGCTCGGCTCCAACACCTACAACACCGTGTTCGGACAGACGCTCAACGCATTTGACCCGGCGCTGACCGCCGGCGGCTCGAGCGGCGGTGCGGCGGTCGCGCTGGCGCTCGACATGGTTCCCGTTGCCGATGGCAGCGATTTTGGCGGTTCCCTGCGCAATCCCGCTGCCTACAACAATGTCTATGGCTTCCGTCCATCGCAGGGATTGGTGCCGGCCGGCCCAGACCTTGATGTGTTTCTTGCGCAAATGGGCGTCGAAGGGCCGATGGGGCGTAACGTGCGTGACATGGCGTTGCTGCTCGACGTTCAGGCCGGCTATCATCCTCGCGCGCCGCTGTCGCATGATAAGCCAGGCTCGTTCCTCGAAGGGCTGGACGCACCGGCGGCCGGCGGGCGCATCGCCTGGCTCGGCGATCTCGACGGCCATCTGCCGGTTGAAGCAGGCATTCTACAGCTTTGCGAGGCAGCACTCGGCCGGTTCGCGGATGTATCCTTCGAGGCCGAGCCGCTGATGCCGAAATTCGACTTCGAAGCGCTGTGGCAAGCCTTTGTAACGCTTCGCCAGGCGAGCAGCGGTTGTGCGCTGAAGGCGCATTACGACGATCCCTCGAAACGCAGCCTGCTGAAGCCGGAGGCCGTGTGGGAGGTGGAACATGCACTGCGCCTCACCGCGCCGCAGATCCACGCCGCCACGGTGAGGCGCTCGTCCTGGCACCGAATGCTGCTATCGCTCTTCGAGCGTTTCGACCTGATTGCGCTGCCAGCCGCACAGGTCTTTCCCTTCGATGTCGTCACCCACTGGCCAAGGCAAGTGGCCGGGCGTGCCATGGACAGCTATCATCGCTGGATGCAGGTTTCAGCGTTCGCCACGCTGGGCGGCTGCCCGGCGATCAATGTGCCGGCGGGCTTCGACGCCAGGGGCAGGCCAATGGGCATGCAATTGATCGGGCGGCCGCGCGGTGACCTCTCCGTGCTGAGGGCGGCTGCCGCCTATGAGACAACGCTGCCATGGCAGGCCGGCGCCTGCTGAAATCAACTCCGCATTGTCGGCGCCTCGCCGGCTTGCACGCAACTCATCGCCATGCATTGATCGCGACAGCGCGCCGCACGAGCGGCATCTGTGGAGGGAAAAAATGTCGTTGGAACTCTACGCCACCTATGTCGTCGCCTGCATCGTCATCATCCTGGTGCCGGGGCCGACGGTGACGCTGATCATTGCCAACAGCATCCGCCATGGCTCGCGCGCAGGGCTCGCCAATGTCGCCGGCACCCAGGCCGGGCTAGCCATCATGATCGCCATCGTCGGCATCGGATTGACTTCGCTGATCGCGGGCATGGGCCACTGGTTCGAGTGGGTCCGGCTGATCGGCGCCGCCTACCTGATCTGGATGGGCGTGCAGATGTTCCGCTCGAAAGGCAAGCTGAACGCCGACGGAACGGCAAAAAGGCCACGTGGCGGCTTCTTCCTGCAGGGCCTGCTGGTGGCGATCAGCAATCCAAAGACGCTAGTGTTCTTCGGCGCCTTCTTTCCGCAGTTCATCGCTCCCGAAGGCAATTACGCACTACAGATCGGCGTCATGGGTCTCACCGCGATGATCTTCGCCGCAGTCTCGGATTCGACCTACGCGCTGGCCGCCGGCCGCGCCGGACGCCTGCTGTCGGCCGGCCGCCTCAAGCTCTTGTCGAGGATCAGCGGCAGCTTCCTGGTCGGCGGCGGCCTGTGGCTGGCCTTTTCCAAGGCGAAGTAACGGCCGCGAGCCCGACGACGCCAACAGCAACATCCTGGAATAGGAAAGCCGATTGAAAGTCGGCCTTCAGGCCACCACATGGATCAACAGTTGGGGATTCATGTCTATGCCGTGGAGTTACGCGGATTTGAAAAGGAACGCGTTTGGCGTGATCCTGTTCATCGCTTTGTTCGCGGCGATGGTTCCGTCGGCTCTGAACAAATGGGCGAATGACGCAAGTCCGATCCGATCGGTCGACCCGGTCGATGCGACGATCAAAAGTGGACAGGGTAAAGGGCGCAATATCCAATATCTGCTGGTCCTTGAGAACGGTTCGACGGTCCTCGTTTACGACGACCTCCCGCATCTGATCGGCTCGCGCGTAGGCATCGAGCGCGTCACGCGCGACAATGGCTTCGTCTTTTACCGGTTTGCAAATTGAACGACGATCGATCGATAAGCTGTTTTCAAAGGTGACGCGAGTGACATGGCTTTTTCGGGGAATCGCTCTTGAACAAAGCCCCTATGCTACTCAACTCTAAGGTATGGGGCCGGCAAATCTTTCTCTTAGAACCCGCATTCTTTTGCTTCGGGAAGAGTTTCGCGACAGAGTTGTTGGCATCACAATCTTGTGTGCGCTCGCTCTCGCGATCGCTGTGCCGATTGTAACCAGGCAGAACAGTCCGATCACTGGCACACAACTCGTAGGAGGCACCGTCGAAGATGTTGCGACGATGCCTCTAAATCCGAGGGGTTCCGTCGGACATGGACTTTATTATAGATATGAAGTCCGCCTCTATGAGGGCAACGCTCGGATATTTGTCGATGGTGAGGTGGAAACACCCCACATGATTGGATCGGAAGTCTCGATCGAAGAACAACAACGCCAGGACGGTACCACCACCTACCGCCTGCTCAACTACTGAGCAGCCCTAAAGCCGCCCCAGCCGTTCCAGCAACAGCGCGAAAAACGCATCATGGTCGATGTCGCGCATCACCATGGCGTTCTTCGGCCGCTTGGTCACCCCCCACCAGTCGATCACCGTCATGCCCATGGTGAGCTCCGAGGCGGTTTCCACGCTGACATTGCAGTTGCGCCCCTTGAACAGCTTCGGCTTCAGCAGATACGCGATCACGCAAGGATCGTGCAGCGGGCCGCCGTCGGTACCGTATTTCTCCTCGTCGAAACGTTCGAAGAATTCCAGCATGTCCGCGGTGGCCGTGCCGACCCTGGTGCCGAGCTTGCGGAAGGCCTTCGTACGCTTGGCGGTGGTCAGCGCCTTGTGGGTGACGTCGAGCGGCATCATCACGATCGGAATGCCGGATTTGAACACGACATCGGCAGCATGCGGATCGACATAGATGTTGAACTCGGCGGTCGGCGTGACGTTGCCGCCCTCGAAGAAGCCGCCGCCCATCAGCACGATTTCCTTGATGCGCGGCGCGATTTTCGGCTCGCGGATCAGCGCCAGCGCAACGTTGGTGAGCGGCCCGAGCGCGCACAGCGTGATCGTGCCGCTCTCCTCGTTCATCAGCGTCTCAACGATGAAATCAACCGCATACTCGTCCTGCAGTTTCATCTTTGGTTCGGGCAGTTGCGGCCCGTTGAGGCCGGTCTTGCCATGCACTTCCTCGGCGGTGACGAGTTCGCGCGCCAGCGGCCGGATGGCGCCTGCATAGACCTTGACGTCCGGCCGGCCGGCCAGCTCGCAGATCTTGCGGGCGTTTTTTTCGGTAAGTTTCAGCGGCACGTTGCCGGCCACCGCGGTGATGCCGACGATCTCCAGCTCGGCGCTGCCCAGCGCCAGCAATATGGCGACGGCATCGTCCTGGCCGGGGTCAGTGTCGATGATGATCCTGCGGGATTGGGGCATTTCAATTCCTTGTTTTGGCAAGTCTTTTTGGGCGGGACGTGTGACGGCTTGAAGTCTGCCGGGCGGCGGACCATATCAAGACCATCGGGAAAAATGCCATCCGGGTTTTTCCACTTTATGTCGCTCTTGAGAGGACACTGTAACATGAGCCGAATGACGCCTTTTTCCAGCCCGCTTCTCCTCGGTTTCGATTCCATGGAAAAGACGCTGGAGCGGTTGGCAAAGTCCGGTGACAGCTATCCTCCCTACAACATCGAGCGCCTCAGCGGTGCCGACGGCAAAACCGAAAGGCTGCGTATCACGCTCGCCGTCGCCGGTTTCGCGGAAAGCGATCTCGATGTCACAACGGAGGAGAACCAGTTGGTCGTGCGCGGCCGTCAGAACGACGACACCGAGCGCGAATTCCTCCACCGCGGCATCGCCGCGCGCCAGTTTCAGCGCTGTTTCGTGCTGGCCGACGGCATGCGGGTGATTGCGGCGGAATTGAAGAACGGCCTTCTGTCGATCGATCTCGATCGGCCGGAATCCGAACGGCTGGTACGAAAAATAAACATATCGGTGAAAGACTGATTTTTGCCGATAGCTCTCATGCGGGATGGCCTTGAGCGGCATCTCGCGGCAAGGAGGCTTGAAATGACCAGAACTAACGAAAATATCATCATGACCAGCGGCGAATTCGCCCATCTCGGCGAAGGTTCTGTCGCCTATCTCAGGAAAGTGTCGAGCGACGATCTGCGCGGCCGTTTCCCGGGCCTCGGCGAAATCGCGCCCGGGCTGGAACTGTGGGCCCTGTTTGCCGCCAATGGCCAGCCGATCCTGCTTTCGGACGCTCGCGACCGGGCACTGGCTGGCGCGCTGGAAAACGATCTGACCCCGGTCGCTATCCACTAACGTCGTTATCCACTGACAAATACGGCACAGCGATCTGGTTGGAAACGGACAGGGCCGCTCACGGCGGCCCTTCAACGGATTTAATCAAAACCTCAGGCGGCGTGCGAGGCCTGTGTGTCCGACAGCAGCGCGTGGATGGCTACGGCGTCGCGCGTGCCCCTGATCTTGGCAACCGTGTCGGCGTCGCGCAGCACCCGCGCAATGCGCGACAGCGCCTTGAGGTGGTCGGCGCCGGCGCCTTCGGGAGCCAAAAGCAGAAACACCAGGTCGACCGGCTGATCATCGAGGGCCTCGAAGTCCACCGGTGTCTCCAGCCGGGCAAAAACGCCGGCGATCCGCTTCACCCCGGCCAGCTTGCCGTGCGGAATGGCGATGCCGTTGCCGACGCCGGTGGAGCCGAGCCGCTCGCGCTGCAGGATTGTGTCGAACACCTCTCGCTCCGGAATGCCGGAAATCGCCGCCGCCCTTTCGGACAGCAATTGCAGCAGCTGCTTTTTGGAGTTCGCCTTCAACGCCGGCATGATTGCCGGAACGCTGACGAGATCGCTCAGATCCATGCTTGAAATCCCTTGTTCGCCTGCCGTCGCCAGTCCCCACGCTCGCGTGCGGCTGGTTTTTACCCCTGCGCGACCTTGGCCGTGGACGGGTCGATCCAGCCAATATTCCCGTCCGGCCGGCGATAGACGATGTTGAGATGGTCGTTTCCGGCATTGCGGAAGACCAGGACCGGGCTGTCCTTGGTGTCGAGTTCGATCACCGCTGACGCCACCGACATGGTCCGCAGCGTCATGGTCGATTCGGCGACGATGGCCGGCGCGAAATTCTCCGGTATGTCCTCCTCGTCGTCGGCAAGCGGCGCCATCACCGTATAGGCGACGTCGGTGAGCTCGCCGTTGCTATTGCCTGAATTGTGCGACTTCAGCCGGCGCTTGTAGCGCCTGAGGCGTGTTTCCAGACGGTCCGCCGCGGTATCGAAGGCAAGCGTTGGATCCTGGGCATCGCCGGTCGCCTGCAGCGAAGCACCGGAGTCCAGCCGGATCATGCAATCGGCCGTGTAGCGCGACCCCGATTTGACGACTACGATTTGCCCTGAAAAGCCCCGATCGAAATATTTCCCGATCACTTCCCCGACACGGTCGTTGATGCGCGTACGGAACGCATCGCCGATATCCATGTGTTTTCCCGATATGCGCAGTGTCATCTGAAAACTGACCTTCCTTGCTCAGGCTTCAAACTGTCCCGAGTTTATACTCGTGGTCCGCGCGCACAAGCTTTTGCGGCGTCACTTGCGCCGATTTTAGATCCGAACTTTCCGGTTGATCACAAGCCGCCTTCTTGGCCGTCCCGTGGCCTACATCGTGACGGACCATCTCTCGTGCGGGCATCGGCGAACTCAAATCCACTCGCCAGCCCGTCCCATGCGGGCGGGCTTCTAGCCACTTCGTCGCCGCTTGTCAATGAAGGGCGAAAGCTGTGGAAATTCCGCCGGAGATCAACGGCCGGCGCTGGCCAAAGCGCGTTTTTCACGCCGCCGCTGCACCGAAGAGGGTATGTTCATGCCTTCCCGGTATTTGGCCACCGTGCGCCTGGCGATGTCGACGCCGCTTTCCCGCAGCATGTCCACGATGGCATCGTCGGAAAGCACATCGATGGCTTTCTCCTCGTCGATCAGCTGCTTTATGCGGTCGCGCACCGCTTCCGACGAATGCGCATCGCCGCCACCTGACGAAGCGATCGAGGCGGTGAAGAAATAGCGCAGCTCGAACACACCGCGCGGCGTCAGCATGTATTTGTTTGCCGTGACCCGGCTGACCGTTGATTCGTGCATGCCGATGGCGTCCGCCACCGTGCGCAGGTTGAGCGGCTTCAGGTGCCGCACGCCGTGGACGAGAAAAGCGTCCTGCTGGCGCACGATCTCGGAGGCCACCTTGAGAATGGTCTTCGCCCGCTGGTCGAGGCTGCGCGTGAGCCAGTTGGCGTTCTGCAGGCATTCGGCGAGGAAATCCTTTTCCGCCTGGTTTTTCGCATGTGGCGTGACCTGGGCGAAATAGATGTGATCGACCAGCACGCGCGGCAGCGTCTCGGCATTGAGCTCGACCGTCCAGCTGCCGTCATTGGCTGCGCGCACCTCGACGTCGGCCACGATCGCATCGCTGGCACCGCGCGAAAACGCCATTCCCGGCCGCGGGTCGAGCGCCCGGATCTCGGCCAGCATGTCGAGCAGATCCTCCTCGTCGACGCCGCAAATCCGCTTCAGCGTCTGGAAATCGCGCCGTGCCAGGAGTTCGAGATTGGCGATCAGCGCCTTCATCGCCGGATCGAGCCGGTCGCGCACGGCCAGCTGCAGCAACAGGCATTCGGCGAGGTCGCGGGCGAATATGCCGGCGGGCTCGAATGTCTGGCAGACCGCCAGGACCCTTGCCACCGCCGTGGCGTCCGTGCCGAGGCGGGCGGCGATCTCGGCCATGTCGGCACGCATGTAGCCGGCCTCGTCGAGGCCGTCGGCAAGCTCGCCGGCGATCAGGCGCGCCGCCGGATCGGCAAAGGCGAGCGCCACCTGCTCGCCGACATGGTCGCGCAGCGTGATGGCCGCCGCCGCCATATCCGCGACGTCGAAGCCGTCGGAGGAAGAGGTGGAACCGTTGCCGGACGCCGATTTCCATTGTGCCGTCAGGTCGGGCCCGAGCCGCTCGCTCGTACCAGGATCATCGGGAAACAGGTTTTCCAGCGATGTATCGAGCTTTTCCGAGATCGCCTCGGCGCTCCACGCCGTTTCCGCCTCGAACCAGTCGCCGTCGGCAGCCGGTTCCGATGCAGCGTCGCCCTTCTGCGCCTGGTCGCTGGCGGCGTCCTCTTGCGGTTCGGCGCGTTCCAGCAGGGGATTGCGTTCGATCTCGTCGTCGATGAAGCGTTCCAGCTCAAGATGGGTGAACTGCAGCAGGCGGATCGACTGCATCAGCTGCGGCGTCATCACCAGCGACTGCGACTGTCGTAGCTGTAGTTTTGCCGCCAACGCCATGGTTCGGTTTCAAACGCTCCGTCTACGCACCCGCACTGCTGGAAGGAATTTTCCAGGCCAGCATAGAAACTGGCCCGGCTTTTGCTTGTCAAGGCGAGGAGCGGTAAAACTCGCCTGCCGGCACGTTTTCAGGCAGAAAATTGAAGAAAAAGCTGCTGGACTACGCTGGAAATCCCGCTCGAGCCGGAATTTCGCACTTAGAGCGTAAATCCCTCGCCGAGATAAAGCCGCCGCACATCGGCATTTGCGACCACTTCGTCGGCTCGACCATGGGTCAGCACCTGGCCGGCATGGATGATGTAGGCGCGGTCGATCAGGCCAAGTGTCTCGCGGACATTGTGGTCGGTGATCAGAACGCCGATGCCACGTGCCGTCAAGTGGCGCACGAGTTGCTGGATGTCGGCGACGGCGATCGGATCGATGCCGGCGAAAGGTTCGTCGAGCAGCATATAGGCGGGGCGGGTTGCCAAGGCGCGGGCAATTTCGAGGCGTCGCCGCTCACCGCCGGAGAGCGACAGCGACGGAGCCTTGCGCAGATGGCTGATGTGAAATTCCTCGAGCAATTCGTCGAGCAGGCGCTCACGCTCCTTGCGGCTCTTTTCGACGACCTCGAGCACGGCCCGGATGTTTTGCTCGACATTCAGGCCGCGAAAAATCGACGCTTCCTGCGGCAGATAGCCGATGCCGAGACGGGCGCGGCGATACATCGGCATCGACGTGACGTCGAAACCGTCGATTTCGATCGTGCCTTCATCGACCGGCACCAGGCCGGTTACCATGTAGAAACAGGTCGTCTTGCCGGCGCCGTTGGGGCCGAGCAGCCCAACCGCCTCGCCGGCGCGCACGCCCAGCGTCACGCCGCTGACGACTTTGCGGCCCTTGTAGCTTTTGGTCAGCCCCTTGGCGATCAAGGTTCCCTTGAACTTTGCCGCTTCGACGGTGACCCTGGCCGGTGCCGCAAGTTTGCTGGCGGCGCGCCCTGGAAGACGCGCCAGCAGCGACGATATGCCGGTCATCAGGGTTTCGCTGCTCCAGACTTCGCCGGCGGCGTGATCGACATCATGACGCGGCCGCCGCAAGCGTCGACCTGGGCAAGGCCGCTCTTCATCTGCACGGTAAGCTTGCAGCCGACAAGCACGTTATCGCCTTGCGAGAGCACGACCTTGCTGCCCGAAAGCACCAGCACTTCGGTCTTCATGTCGAAGGTGCCGCGGTCGCCGGTGGCAACCTGATTGTCCGATTTGATGTAGACCTTATCGTCGACCTCGAGATGGTCGATGTTGGCGGATCCGGTCATTGCCGCGGCACCCGCGGGCTGGGCGCCTTTAGCGGCGCCTGCATCCCTGACGTAATAGACCGTCATTTTGCCGGCCTTGAGCACGGTTGGACCCTGGACGACGTTGACGTTGCCGGTGAAGACGGCGACGCTTTCCGCCTGGCGCACCTCGAGCTTGTCGCTTTCGATCTGGATAGGCTTGTCGCCCGACAGCCTGAGGCCGGACATTTGGCTGGTGGCACTGGATTGCGCCAGCGACGGCGCCGTCCCGAAGGTCAGCCCCAAGGGCAACCCGAGCGTCAACGCCGAAATCGCGGCGAGGCGCCGTGCCGAACTACTGAACCGCATTGGTCTCTCCGCTCTTTGCCTCTGCCGCCTTCAAACTGGCGGGATCGATGTCGACGCGCACCTTGTTCTCGAAAACCAGGACCTTGCCATTGTCCTGGACCGACATCGAATCCGCCCTGATCCGCGACCCGCCGCGGCTGACATCGACGGGCTCGCTTGTCTTCATAGTGCCTTCGCCCATGTCGAGATAGACTGATTTGAATTTTGCCACCACACCATCCGTGGTCGACACGGTCACATCGCTGGTCAGGCTGAGCGTGTTGCCGTCGCGATCATAGGTGCCGTGCGTGGCATCGATGGCGGCCGTGTTGTCGGCCGCAATCGGCAGCTTGGCCTTGATGCCCTCCAGATCGATGATGCCTTGTTTGCTGACATCCTGTATGGCGCGCAGGGCTGTCATCGAATAGGGCAGGTTCTGTTTGGTGAAGCCGTTGAGCTTGGGGTTCGCCATCACCAGCTTGCCATCGGCAAAGGCGCCGCCGTCGGCCTGCACCTCGATTGCGGCGGGAGCCATGAGATAGGAATAGACGGGAAACGCGACCGCAATCACGGCAGCGACCAGCGGCACGGCCAGCTTGAGGACACGGACCCGGCGCGAATGACGCTGCGCAACGTCAAACGCGTCGACCCGCGCCCGGCCTGCGGCCTTGGGAGCCAACTCCGTCTCGGTGTTGGTCGGTTCGATTGGTCCCGCTAACATGACTGCTTCTTCTAAACCCCTGCCCGCCAGGCCGCCCTATAGGTGGGGTGCCGGCGCCCTCAAGCAAGCACAAGCCGAGGAAAACCGCAAAAATGTGACAGCCGCCCCTGTACAATGAAAATGGCCCCAGCGCAGCCTGTACCTCATACCAGATATGGGCGCACAGTGTTAGGGCCTGTGGAACGAGACAGGTTGAGGCTTGCCGCGAATGCCTAACGGCCTTTGGCGCAAGGCCGTCAGGAAACGGTAGCCGGGCGCGAATGGTTGCTTTAAAAGCATCTGCTCCCACCGACTACGAGGCTGACCATGGTATTGAGAGCCGACGACCTGATCGACCGCCGCCGCTTGCGCCGCAAGCTGACATTCTGGCGTGTTGCGGCGATTATCGTCGCGGCAGCCGGACTGATCGCCTTCTCGGCATGGATCTATGGTGACGACTTCACCGGCGCGGCTGTCGACCACATCGCCAAGGTCAAGATCGAAGGTACCATCACCGAAGACGAAGAACTGATCAAGCGGCTGGAGGCAATCCGTCAGTCGCCGCGCGTCAAGGCTGTGATCCTGTCGATCGATTCACCCGGCGGCACCACCGTCGGTGGCGAATCGATCTATGAGGCAGTGCGCAAGCTTGCCGCCGAAAAGCCGGTGGTGGCCGAGGTCGGCACGCTCGCGGCTTCGGCGGGCTATATGATCGCCACCGCGGCCGACCATATTGTCGCACGCAAATCCTCGATCGTCGGCTCGATCGGCGTGCTGATTCAGTACCCGGACGTCAGCGGCCTCATGGACAAGCTCGGCGTCAAGCTGGAGGAGGTGAAATCCTCGCCCTTGAAGGCCTCGCCTTCTCCCTTCAAGCCGACCAATGACGATGAGCGCGCCATGGTCCGCAAGCTCATCCTCGACAGCTACGACTGGTTCGTCGGCATCGTCGCCGAGCGCCGCAACATGACCAAGCCGGAGGTGCTGGCGCTCGCAGACGGGTCGATCTTCACCGGCCGGCAGGCGGTCACCAACAGATTGATCGACGCGGTCGGCGGCGAGGCCGAAGCGATCGACTGGCTTGCAGGCAAGGGCGTCGATGCCAAGCTCAAGGTGGTGGAATGGAAGGACACGGAAAAACGCGGCGGTTTCCTGTTCTCCAAAGCGATGGCGCAGACCGTCGGTGCTGCGCTTGGCCTGGCCGGCCATGACGGCGACGTCCTTCACGAAATTGGAGCGGACCGCTTGTTTCTTGACGGTCTCGTTTCCGTCTGGCACCCTTGAGGAACCGCTTGGGACGAGTGAAAAACCAAATAAAATCATTCTGATAATTTCGGCGGCACTGCTTTTACGGGGAGCCTTTTCATGATCAAATCCGAACTTGTGCAGATCATCGCCACGCGTAATCCGCATCTTTTCCTGCGCGACGTCGAAAACATTGTCAGCGCCATCTTCGATGAAATCACCGACGCGCTTGCCGAGGGCAACCGGGTCGAGTTGCGCGGCTTCGGCGCGTTTTCGGTGAAAAATCGCCCTGCCCGCACCGGCCGCAACCCGCGCACCGGCGAATCCGTAGAGGTCGAGGAGAAATGGGTACCGTTCTTCAAGACCGGCAAGGAATTGCGTGAAAGGCTGAACGGAGGCAAGTAGGCGCCGCGCCCGCCGTCCCGCTCCGATAGCAGTCCCTACGGAAAAACATGTTCAATCGCTTAATCCTCATCGTGGTCTTCGTGCCGCTGGCCATCATCCTGATCGCGCTGGCCGTTGCCAACCGCGAACCGGTCGCCTTCACGCTCGACCCGTTCAATCCGGGCAACCCGGCGCTGACACTGACCTTGCCGCTGTTCATATTCCTGTTCCTTGCCCTTGCCATCGGCATGATCGTCGGCAGCCTGGCGACCTGGATCAAGCAGGGGCGCTATCGCAAGCTGGCGCGCCAGCGCGGCGCCGAGGCCGAGAATCTGCGCCAGGCGGTCAGCCGCGCGCCTGCCGCGTCGCAGAGCCCAGCCTTGCCGAAGCCGACGAACTGAGCCGCGGCTCGGGCCTGAAGCACAACCGGCCTAGTTCTCCACGGAGCCTTTCATGCTGACCATTTCCGCCGCCGAGGTCGACCGCGCGCTGACCTTTTCCGGGCTGGTCGAGACGTTGCGCGCCGCCTTTCGCGATGGCGCCGTGCAGCCGGTCAGGCACCATCACACGGTCGAGCGGCCCGATGGCGCCGCCTCGACCCTGCTTTTGATGCCGGCCTGGACCGACTTCAACGCCGCCGGCACCTCGGCCGATGGCCATATCGGCGTCAAGATCGTCACCGTGTCGCCCGACAACAATGCCGTCGGCAAGCCCGCGGTGATGGGGCTTTACCTCTTGCTCGACGGCACCACCGGCGAACCGCAGGCATTGATCGATGGCCAGCGGCTGACGCAGTGGCGCACTGCCTGTGCCTCGGCGCTGGCCGCCTCCTATCTGGCCCGCGAGGACGCATCGCGGCTGCTGGTGGTCGGCGCCGGCGCGCTGTCGCCATTCCTTGCAAAGGCGCATTCGGCGGTGCGTCCGATCAAGAACATCCGCATCTGGAACCGCACGTCGGCGAATGCCGAAAAGGTCGCGGCAAAATTGCGTGCCGAGGGTTTTTCGGCCGAAGCAGCAGGCGATCTCGACGCCGAACTCGGAAAGGCCGATATCGTATCGTCGGCGACCATCACCACCATGCCACTGATCAAGGGGGCACTGTTGAAGCCCGGAACCCATGTCGATCTGGTCGGCGGCTTCACGCCGGCGATGCGCGAAAGCGACGACCACGCGATCGTACGCGCCCGCGTCTATGTCGATACCCGCGCCGGCGCCACCAAGGAAGCCGGTGACATCGTCCAGCCGCTGGCCTCCGGCGTGTTGAAGCCGGAAGCCATCGTCGCCGACCTTTATGAACTCACGCGCGGCCAGAAAAAAGGCCGGCAGAACGACGACGAGATCACGCTGTTCAAGTCGGTCGGCGCAGCCCTCGAGGACCTCGCCGCCGGCATTGGCGTGTATCGCGCAAGCGTAGGGCAGTAGGGCAGTAGGGCAGTAGGGCAGTAGGGCAGTAGGGCAGTAGGGCAGTAGGAAACCGCACTGATCGTGCGGCGCCGCGCCAGCTATATTTCCTGTCACGTACTCCCCTACTGCCCTACTGCCTTACTCCCTTTGCCAATAAACCCGCAGCCGATGATTGTCGGGATCGAGCGCGACGAAGGTCCGGCCGAAATCCATGTCGGTCGGGCTCTGCAGGATTTTCAGACCCCGTCCGGCCCAATCGGTGTAGGTGGCATCGACCGCCTCCGGCGTGTCCAGCGCAAAGACGATCTCGGCGCCACCGCCTGCTGCCGCGGCGGCCGGTTCCACGGTGTGACGCGACCAGAGGCCGAGCTTGAAGCCGTTGTCGAGCACGAACAGCACGAAGGTCGGCGAGGTCTCGACCGGCTGCCGCCCAAGCAGCGCGCTATAGAAGGCGCCGCTTTGCTCAGGCTTGTCGACATAGAGGATGACGAAATTGGGCGGTGTCATGAATTGCTCTCCAGATCGTTTCGACTGGAGGAGCATACCGTACGCCACTGCCAGATTCTGGCAGCAGTCTCAACTGAGCAGCAGCCTTAGCTTGGCGTGTCGAGCGTCGCCCGCCATTCTTTGAGCAGCACCTGACGGCGGCGCGGATAGCGCATCTCGGTGGCATTGAGGCCGGATATCCGGTCGGCGCGAAAGTGCCTGAAATCCTGGCGCATCTCGCACCAGGCCGCGACGACGCGCACCTTGTCGAAGAAGCCGAGTGCGAACGGCCAGACGGTGCGCTCGGAGGCAGCGCCGCCGGCGTCGCGATAGACAAAGCTCAGCTTACGCTCCTCGCGGATGGCCTGCCGCACCACGCCGAGATCGATGCCTTCGGTGACCTCGGTGCGCGACCCGACCAGCAGCGTCGAGGCGTCGAGCTCTTCGCGCAAATCGTTCGGCAGCACCGCCGCGATCTTGGCCAGCGCGTCGGTGGCGGCGTTCGCAAGCCGCCAGTCCGGCTGCTTGGCCACCCAGCGCGAACCGAGCACGATCGCCTCGATCTCCTCATCGGTGAACATCAAGGGCGGCAGCATGAAACCGGGCCTGAGCACGTAACCCAACCCCGCCTCACCCTCGATCGGCGCGCCCTGCCCCTGCAGCGTGGCGATATCGCGATAGAGCGTGCGGATCGACACACCCATTTCGCCCGCAAGGCTGCGGCCGCTGACTGGCCGGCGATGCCGGCGCAGGATCTGGATCAGGTCGAGCAGGCGTTCAGCACGGGACATGAATCATGACCTGGTTTCAATCACGATAGAGCCCCAGCGCTTTCGGCGGCAAGCGACATGGGTGGCGGACGGGAACGTCTGCGTCCTGACGCCGTTGTCTGGCCACTATGGATATGCGCGGGTTCCTGTTGTTCTGGTCGGTTTTGACCGCCATCGTCGCTGCGCTCAGCCTCGGACCATCCTTCGCCCATGTGCTGG
Organism: Mesorhizobium sp. M0664; assembly: GCF_040320565.1. NCBI lineage: Bacteria > Pseudomonadati > Pseudomonadota > Alphaproteobacteria > Hyphomicrobiales > Phyllobacteriaceae > Mesorhizobium > Mesorhizobium sp. M0664. The sequence goes on along the minus strand of NZ_JAMYPW010000029.1, from coordinate 28,153 downwards.
AATCGGTGCCGCGGCTGACCAGTTGGCCGCCTTCGCTCTGGCGTGAAACCACTGTCTTCAACGCTCAGTTCCAATTCTTCGCGATTGTCGGCGCACCGCTGGACGTGGCCGCGATCGCCTGTCCGGGGCTTCTCGCCTGGATGCTGCGCAGTGACCGCCCGGCATTCTGGTGGATTTTGGCCGCCACCGTGCTTTATCTGATGGCCCTCGTGGCGTGGTTTACCCTGGTCAAACCGGCAAACGATGTCCTGGCCACCTGGGTGCCTGGACCGATCCCGGACAATTTCGAAAGTATCCGGAGCAGTTGGGAAACCGGCCATATGGTCGTCACCGGCTTCAAGGCCGTTGGTTTCATAGCGCTCGCAGTCGGCCTGCTGTCGATCAGGCGCGGCTGATCCGGTTGCACACGTCGGCAGCCCTTTTGTTGCGCCGGTCAATGTGCTGTGGCAGAAGCGGCGAGCCGCCGTCCGGAGATGCGCCTTCTTGAAACCTTTTCGCGACAAACGCCGCGACAGCCGCCCGCCCCCGAAGGGCGGGGCGGAGCAGCCGCGGCGGCGCGACGCCGGCCTGACCGCCGGTTCGGAGCCTAAACTGCAGGACCGGTCCGAGCCGAAAGCCGCGCCGCGCCCTCTATCCCGTCGCGATGGCGCGCTGCCTGCCGAACATCTGCCGCTGATCCTCGAGGTCGGCCCCAATCAGGACTACGCGTTGCTCGACAGCGGCGCCGGAGAAAAACTCGAGCAATACGGCCCCTACCGCATCGTTCGGCCGGAGGGCCAGGCGATCTGGCAAAAGGCTTTGCCGGCCAGGGACTGGGAGCGCGCCGACGCCATTTTCACCGGCGATACCGACGAGGAAGGCATCGGCCGCTGGCGCTTCCCCAAGACGCCGCTCGGCGAGACCTGGCCGATGAAGCATGACGGCATAGATTATCTCGGCCGCTTCACTTCGTTTCGCCATGTCGGCGTCTTTCCCGAGCAGGCCTCGCACTGGGACCACATGGCCGGACTGATCGCGGCGGCAAAACGGCCGGTGAAGGTGTTGAACCTGTTCGGTTACACCGGCCTTGCCTCCTTGGTGGCGGCGCGTGCCGGCGCCGAGGTCACCCACGTGGATGCTTCCAAGAAGGCGATCGGCTGGGCGCGCGAAAACCAGGAAATGGCGGGCTTGTCGCAAAAGCCGATCCGCTGGATCGTCGACGATGCCGTGAAATTCGCCGAACGCGAGGAGCGCCGCGGCAGCCGCTACGACATCATCCTGTTCGACCCGCCCGCCTATGGCCGCGGACCGAAAGGCGAGGTCTGGCAGCTGTTCGAGGACCTGCCGGCGCTGACCGATATCTGCCGCACGATCCTGACGCCGAAGCCGCTCGCCGTGGTACTGACCGCCTATTCGATCCGCGCCTCTTTTTTCGCCATCCATGCCCTGATGCGCGACACCTTCGCCGGCATGAGCGGCACGGTCGAGTCGGGTGAATTGATCATCCGCGAGAAATCTGCCGGTCGGGCGCTTTCGACCTCGCTGTTCTCGCGCTGGGTGGCCTGAATGAGTGCGTACGAACGGCACGCGGGCGCGCCAGGGCAGGTGAAGGAAGTCACCAGCCTCGCCAACCCGCTGGTCAAGGACATCAAGGCGCTCGCGCTGAAGAAATTCCGTGACCAGCAGAATTCCTTCATGGCCGAAGGCCTGAAGCTGGTCATCGACGCGCTCGATCTCGGCTGGTCGATCAGGACACTGGTCTTCGCCAAGGCCGGACGTGGCAATACGGCGGTTGAAAAGGTCGCGGCGCGCACGGTCGCCGCCGGCGGCACCGTCCTTGAAGTTTCGGAAAAAGTGCTGGTCGCCATCACCCGCCGCGACAATCCGCAAATGGTCGTCGGCGTGTTCTCGCAGAAATACCTGCCGTTGAAGGACATCCGCGCCCGTGACGGCGACGTCTGGGTGGCGCTCGACCGCGTCCGCGACCCCGGCAATCTCGGCACCGTCATCCGCACGGTCGACGCTGTCGGGGCCAGGGGCGTCATCTTGGTCGGCGAGACCACCGATCCCTTTTCGGTCGAAACGGTGCGCGCCACCATGGGCTCGATTTTCGCCGTGCCGGTCGCCAAGGCGTCGCCCGAAGCTTTTCTCGCCTGGCGAACGAGCTTCCCCGGCCTCGTCGCCGGCACCCACCTGAAGGGTGCGGTCGACTACCGCTCGGTCGATTTTTCAAAGGGCCCGGTGCTTTTGATGATGGGTAACGAGCAGCAAGGCCTGCCTGACGAGCTTGCCGCAAGCTGCGACAAACTGCTGCGGATACCGCAGGCCGGCCGCGCCGATTCGCTCAACCTTGCAGTGGCCACCGGCGTCATGCTGTTCGAGATCCGGCGCGGCGCGCTGAAGCTCGGCCCGGAGGACGCCAGATCGTGACATCTCAAACCGTGAAACTGCAAACCATGAAGTCCTGGAGGCCGTATGCTCTTCTGGTCGTCGCCGCGATAGCGCTCGACCAGTGGGTGAAATACCTAGTCGAAACCGGTCTTGCCTTTCAGGAACGGCTCGACCTGCTTCCGTTCCTGGCGCTGTACCGCACCTACAACACCGGCATCGCGTTCTCGCTGTTTTCGTCCTTCGGCGACACCGGCCTGGTGGTCGTCGCGGTTCTGGTGGTCGCTTTCGTGCTCTATCTTGCGGCCCGCACGCCGCCCGGCCACCTGCTTGCCCGCATCGGCTTCGCACTGATCGTCGGCGGCGCGCTCGGCAACCTGATTGATCGCGCAATCTACGGTCATGTCATCGACTATGTCCTGTTCCATACGCCGGTCTGGTCCTTCGCGATCTTCAACCTCGCCGACGCCTTCATTTCGGTTGGTGCGGTGCTGGTCGTCTTCGACGAACTCATTGGCTGGCGGCGCGGAGCGTCGAGCGATTGACCTCACTCGCCTGGCGCCGCACATTCTGATCTGCAAGCCCGAGGAGAAAAATGCCCGAAACCTTCAAAGCCATCCTCGTTTCGCGTGACGCCGAGAAAAACCAGTCGGTCGCGGTGACCGAGCTTACCGAGGCAGACCTGATGGAGGGCGACGTCACCGTCGCGGTCGAGGCGACGACGGTGAACTACAAGGACGGTCTTGCAATTACCGGCAAGGCGCCGGTGATCCGCCGCTGGCCGCTGGTGCCGGGCATCGATTTCGCCGGCACCGTCATCTCGTCTTCCAATCCTGACTGGCGCAAGGGTGACAAGGTCATATTGAACGGCTGGGGCGTCGGCGAGACGCATTTCGGCGCCTTTGCAGGGCGCGCCCGCGTCAAGGGCGACTGGCTGGTGCCGTTGCCGGACGGCATGAGCCCGCATGATGCGATGGCGGTCGGCACCGCCGGCTACACCGCCATGCTTTGCGTCATCGCGCTGGAGCGCCACGGCATCGTGCCCGATCGCGGCCCGGTGGTGGTGACCGGCGCTGCCGGTGGCGTCGGCTCGGTCGCGGTCTCGATCCTGTCCAGCCTCGGCTATCACGTCATCGCCTCGACCGGCCGTGCTGCCGAAAGCCCCTATCTGATCGACCTCGGCGCCGCGGAAGTGATTTCACGCGACGAGCTTGCCCAGCCCGCAAAACCACTCGCCAAGGAACGCTGGGCCGGCGGCGTCGATGCGGTCGGCAGCCACACGCTGGCCAACGTTCTATCGATGACCTCCTATGGCGGCGCCGTTGCCGCTTGCGGCCTCGCCGGCGGCATGGACCTGCCGGCAAGCGTCGCCCCCTTCATCCTGCGCGGCGTCTCGCTGCTCGGCATCGATTCGGTGATGGCGCCGAAGGCGGTCCGCCTCGAGGCCTGGCGCCGTATCGGCGCCGATCTCGACCACGCAAAGCTTGCCAGCCTTTCGACGAGCATCGGCTTCGACGGCATCATCGGCGCCGCGCATGACATCGTCGAGGGTAAGATCCGCGGCCGCGTGGTGGTGGATATGTGAGCCCCCAAGGGAAAAAAAAGAGCGCGACCGGTAAAATTCGAGCGATCAACCACAACCTTCGATAAGCTCTGTCTGACAGGATTTCCGTATGATTGCGGAACCCGGCATCAGAGAGGCGGAACCAGCCGAACGGGCCGACGGGACGGCCCCCGCGGCGCCAGGACGGCAGCTTGTCGCCGCGCCACCGCTGGCGCCGGAACTGCCGGCCTCCAACCGCGAAGGCCTGCCCTTCCTGACGCTCGTCGCCATTGTCGTGCTGGCAGGCTTTTCGCATCTGACCGGGGCGCCGATCTTCATCACTATCGGCCTTTTGGCGACAGCCATCGCCGGGCTCGCCATGCATCTGCGCAACAGGCGCACCGAGCGCCGCGCGGTGGCCCTGCTCGATGCCACGACCGCCCGCAGCCGCGCCGAAATCGAGACGCTGGCCGACCGCATGTGGGAGATGCAGGAGAGCGAGGAGCGCTTTCGCGGGCTGATCGATGCACTCGGCGATCTCGTCGTCCATCGTGACCGCGACGGCCACATTGTCTACGCCAACAAGGTTTTCGCCGACCTTGTCGAAACCGACCAGCGCGAGCTTGCCGGCAAGTCCCTGGCCGAACTAGGCATCGATGTCGGCATCGTCCCCGACGCCGCGTTTTCCGACCATGAATGCCTGAGTTCCACCGACGTCGCCATTCGCACGCCGGACGGCCCACGCTGGTTCTCTTGGATCGAGCTGTCGGTGCGCGACAAGGACAGCGGCGCCGTTTCGCATCGCGCCATCGCCCGCGACATCACCGCTCGCAAGCGCGCCGAATCCTCGCTGATCACCGCCCGCGAGCGGGCCGAATATGCGAGCCAGGCCAAATCGCGCTTCCTCGCCACCGTCAGCCACGAGATCCGCACGCCGATGAACGGCATCATGGGCATGGCCCGGCTTCTCGCCGACACCAGCCTTTCGCCCGAGCAGCGGACCTATGTCGGCGCCATCTCGACCTCGGCCAGCGCGCTGCTGGCGCTGATCGAGGACCTGCTCGACTACTCCAAGATCGAGGCCGGCCGCTTCGATCCCGAACCGCAGCCGATGTCGGTGCGCGAGATCGCCGACAATGTCATCGAGCTTTTGGCGGCGCGGGCTTTTGCCAAGGATATCGGCCTCGGCTGTCATGTCGAACCCGACGTGCCGCAGCTGATCACCGCCGACCCCGGCAGGGTCAGGCAGGTGCTGCTCAATCTCATCGGCAACGCCGTCAAGTTCACCGACAGCGGCGGCGTCCTGGCAAGCATCGCCCGCGTCCGCACCGAAACCACCGACCGCATCCGCTTCACCATCACCGACACCGGCCCCGGTCTGCGCGAGCAGGACATGGAGCGCATATTCGAGGACTTCGAACAGGCTGACGGCACCTCGACCCGTGCGCATGGCGGTGCCGGCCTCGGTCTCGCCATTTCCAAGCGCCTGGTGACCGCCATGGGCGGCACTATCTCTGTGTCGAGCCGGCTTGGCCAGGGGTCCGAATTCGTCTTCGAGATTCCCGCTATTTCCGCCGTCGAGGCGCCGCAGATCCGCCAGGACGCGCTGTCGGGCCGGCATGCGGTGATCGTGTCGAAGAACCTGGTCGAGGCCGAAGCCCTCGCCCGCACCATTCGCGGCAATGGCGGCACGGTCGATCTGGCCACCGCCGCCGCCCAGGCCACCCCTTTCGCCGAGAGCTGCGACGTGCTGCTGATCGATGCTGCCATGGAGCAAAGCGACGGCAGGCTGCTCAGGCGCCTGCGCCAGAGCGGATTTGCCGATTGCGAGGCAGTGACGCTGATCGCACCGACCGACCGTGGCATGCTTGGCGAGTTCCGTGCCAATGGTTACGCCACCTTCCTTGCGAGGCCGGTGCGCGGCGAGACATTGCTGCGCGTGCTTTTGACCAGCCACGCGCCGGTCGTCGCCGAGCCGCAACTGCAAAGGCGCGGCGCGCAGGCGGGGCAAGCCATTGGCGCCCGCCAGCAGGGCCTGTCGGTGCTGATCGCCGAGGACAACGACATCAACGCCATGCTGGCCCGCGCTACGCTGCTGAAGGCCGGGCATCGCGTGAAAGTGGTCGGCAACGGCAAGGCCGCCGTCGAGGCGGTCATCAGCACCGGCCACAAGCACCGTTACGACGTGGTGCTGATGGACTTGCATATGCCTGTCATGGACGGCCTGGACGCCATCGCCGCCATCCGCCGCCATGAGGAGGAGACCGCGGTGCCGCCGGTGCCGATCATGGTGCTGTCGGCCGACAGCCAGGAAAAGACCCGCCACGCCGTGCTCGCTCACGGTGCCAGCGGCTTCGTCACCAAGCCGCTCGACCCCGATGCCCTGGTTCATGCGGTCGAAGGGCAAGCGGCCGCCTGAGGCACAACATCGACGGTTGATAGATTGCCCAGCCGACGAAGTATTGCCCGCAGAGCCGTATCACGGTACTGTCACAATCCTGTTGCACCTACACCGTATCCCCGTGCCAAGAGGGATGGCTCGAAGGAGAATCACTCGTGCATACAGTCATGCCGGAATGTGATGCTCGGCCGAACGCCAGCGGGCCTTTGCTCGTCGGCCGGAACGCCGATGCCGTCATAAAAGGCGCATCGCTCGGCCGCATCGGCAATCTCGAAGTGCGGCTCGCCCGCAACGAGGCCGAGATCGCTGCCGCGCAGGAAGTGCGCTACCGGGTGTTCTACGACGAGCTTGGTGCCAGGAAGGACCTGTTCCAGATGCAGGACCGCCGCGATGCCGATCGCTTCGATCCCCTCTGCGATCATCTCCTGGTCTTCGATACTTCGCTTTCCGGCCCCGAGCATCGCCGCATCGTCGGCACCTACCGCCTGCTGCGGCAGGAGATTGCCGCGGCCGCCGGCGGCTTCTATTCCGAAGGCGAATTCGAACTGACCAAGCTGATCGCGCGGCATCCTGGCCAGCGCTTCCTCGAGCTCGGCCGCTCCTGTGTTCTGCCCGAATACCGCTCGAAGCGCACCATCGAGGCGCTGTGGCAAGGCATCTGGGCCTATATCAACCATTACGGCATTGGCGTGATGACCGGCTGCGCGTCGTTCCACGGCACCGTGCCGGCGGCACATGCAGAGGCGCTGACCTACCTTGCCCACCACTGCCGGACGAATTCATCATGGGACGTGCGTGCCGTCGCCGGGCGCTATTGTTCGATGGATCTGATGCCGATCGAGGCCGTCAATACCAAGGCGGCGATCGCCGCGATGCCGCCGCTGGTCAAGGGCTATCTGCGCGTCGGCGCGCGCATCGGCGACGGTTGCGTCATCGACCGTGAATTCTCGACGGTCGACGTGTTCGTGGTGATGCCGGTCAAGGAGATCGGTGCCCGCTACGTCAATTATTATGGCGGAGAAGCGCAGCGGTTTGCGGCCTGAATAGGGGAGTAGGCGGAGAGAAGGCAAGGGCGCGAGTAGGCAATTGCTCTACTTTGCCCGACGTAGCGCTATTCCCTACTCCCGTACTGCCCTGTTCCCCTACTCCCCTAACTTACGCATCCTTCTCAGCCTGCTCGTTGACCGGCCCCGGCTCCACCGGCGCTTCGCTCGCCACATGCTTGGGGCCGCCCTTGGCGACGCCGACCATGGCCGGCCGCAGAACACGCTCGCCGATCGAATAGCCGGGCTGCACGACCTGCACGACTGTGTTGGCCGGTACGTCGGGATTGGGCACCTCGAACATCGCCTGGTGGAAATTCGGATCGAATTTCTCGCCCTCGGGCTCAAGCTTCTTCACGCCGTGGCGTTCCAGCGCCGACAGCATGGCGCGCTCGGTGATCTCGACGCCGTCGATCAGCGTCTTGAAGCCGGCATCGCCCGACGCCTTGGCCTCCTCGGGGATGGCATCCAGCGCACGGCGCAGATTGTCCGACACCGAAAGCATGTCGCGGGCAAAATTGGCAACCGCATAGGCGCGCGCATCGTGGACGTCCCGCGCGGTACGGCGGCGCAAATTCTCCATGTCGGCCGCGACGCGCAGCGCGCGATCCTTCAGCTCTTCGTTTTCCTTCAGAAGCCGCACAAGCGCCTCATAGTCGCCGTCGACGCCACCTTCCCTTGGCTCCGCGGCAGCCTCGGTCTTCTCGGCTTCATCGGGCGCGCGTTCGTCTTTTGCCTGGTCGCTCATCGCCGTTTCCCGTCATTTTCGAATGGTGTGGATTTGCGCCCGATATCGAGGTTTAGCGGCCAAAAATCAAGGGGCAAGCGATACTGCAGCCGCTGTCGCTGCTTGATGGCGGACGGCGCAGACCTTTCGATTTTAATTCAAACTTTACCGTACCCGACGGCTTTGCTTGCCGGGACACTACAATGCGGGAACCATTCCTCCCTTGGAAGAGTTTCGAAGCCGACACAGGATTTTGGATGATGCCCCGCAGGAATGGCGAAAAACGCGACGGGCTCGCCGCCGATATCCGGCGCCAGCTCGGCACCGAGGCGACCAAGCGCTTTCTGCGCACCTTACCGGCCTTCCGCACGGAGTCCGATATTCCCGACCGTCTGAAGGAATTGCTCGACCGCCTGGACGGCGTCGAAGCCAAGGTGGTCGCAGGCGGGCGCCGTCGGTAGACACCGTCGCCAGCAACGCGACCTGCGATTGCGGCCGCAATTCCTCGCCATCGCGCGACATTTACCCGCAGTAACTTTGCGTGATCTCCGCCTTGCGGCAGCGCGCCGCTCCGCCTATGTTTCATGATGAACATGATTTCCCCCGAAGCTGTGGCAAACAGCAAGCGCGCCTGGTTGAAGATCCTGTCGCGCTATAAAAAGCCCGACAGGCGTCGCAGCGCCGTCGAACTCGCCATCACCCTCATCCCCTTCGCCACGCTGTGGGCACTGTCCTCGGCCGCTTATGCCTATGGCCATTGGTGGGGTCTGGTCCTGATCCTTCCGGCAGCCGGCTTTCTGGTGCGTATCTTCATGATCCAGCACGATTGCGGCCACGGCTCCTTCTTTGCCAACCGCTATGCCGACGACTGGATCGGCCGCGTGCTTGGCGTGTTGACGCTGACGCCCTACGATTGCTGGCGCCGCGCCCACGCAACCCATCACGCCAGCGCCGGCAATCTCGACGAGCGCGGCACCGGCGACATCAAGACACTGACGGTCGCTGAATATCGGCAACTGTCATGGCGGGGCCGGCTCGCCTATCGCCTCTATCGCCATCCGCTGGTGATGTTTGGCCTTGGCCCGATATGGATCTTCATTTTCGAGCAGAGACTGCCCTTGGGCATGATGCGGGGCGGTTTCACCCCCTGGGTGTCGTCGATGTCGACCAATCTCGCCATCGCGGTCATCGCCGCGCTGCTCATCTGGTTCGTTGGCCCCGGCGCGTTCCTGGTCGTGCATTTGCCGATCGTCATCCTCGCCGGATCGGCCGGCATCTGGCTGTTTTATGTCCAGCATCAGTTCGAGGAGACGGAGTGGACAAAGGACTCCGAGTGGGAATTCCAGCACGCTGCCCTGCACGGTTCGTCCTATTACGACCTGCCGCCGGTGCTGAACTGGATCACCGGCAATATCGGCGTCCACCACGTGCATCACCTCTCGGCCAAGGTGCCATGCTACCGGCTTCCGGAAGTGTTGAGGGACTATCCGGAGCTGCGTGAGATCGGCCGCGTCACACTCCTCGACAGCCTGCGCTGCGTCAAGCTGGCGCTGTGGGACGAGAGTCGCAGCAAGCTGGTATCGTTCCGCGAAGCGCGGATGGCCGTGTAAAGCATACCGCCGCACCTAAAGCGCGTTGCGCTCGACCGGCCTCATGCGACGCGCTTTAGGTTGTCGTTTATGCATGCCGTTATCGCAAAACCGCTGACACTTTTGCGCGACATGCGTTAGGGGTGCGGCGGGCTCCACATTCCGAGCTTAAGCCGCCCGGCGCTGGTCGCGCATCAGGGTCTCGCCCTGGCGGATCTCGGTGCCCAGCACTTTCAGGCATTCGCGCATGAAGGCGGCAAGGCCCGGCCAGCCCTTCGCCGACACCAAATTGCCGTCGACATGGGCGCCGGTCGGCGCAACATCGATATAGATGCCGCCGGCCAGCGTGACTTCCGGCTCGCAATATTGCAGCGCCGCGACTTCCCTGCCGCGCACCACGCCGTCGACCGCGATCAGGATCTGCACGCCGTGGCAGATGGTGAAGATCGGTTTTCCCGTCTCATGGAAATGCCGCACCAGCGCCTGCACGCGCTTGTCGATGCGGATATATTCCGGCCCGCGCCCGCCCGCCGCGTAGACGGCATCGTAGTCGGCCGGATTGACCTCGGAAAACGTCTTGTTGAGGATGTAGTCGTGGCCGAGCTTTTCCGTATAGGTCTGGTGGCCCTCGAAGTCGTGCAGGGAGGTCTTCAGGATATCGCCGGCCTTCTTGTCGGGGCAAACGACATGGACGGTGTGGCCCACCGCATGCATGGCCTGTTCAAAGACGAAAATCTCGTACTCCTCGCTGAACTCGCCAACGAGCATCAATATCTTCTTGCCAGCCATACCCGGTTCCTCCCTTGTGGCCACATTTATTCGGATCGCGAAATAATGGGCCCATCCTAAGGCGGAGAGGCGCAAAATAAAAGGCTGAATCGGGAATGTGGTCCGACCAGATAGGGCTTCTGGCCCTCTGGAGCGGATCAGCCGGCGCGCACCCGCCGCCAGGAATATTTCGGGCCTTTGGCCTCCGGCTTCACCGCCGGCTGATAGAACAGCGGAAGTCCGCCGGTGCGGCCTTGCTCGAGCCGCTTCAGCAGCACCGGGTGCGATACCTCGAATTCATCGAAGCCGACGCGCAGCATATGCGGCAACTGATCGATCAGCACCTGCCCGGTGGCGCGCATAGCGCCTGCAAAATGATAACGGCTGCGCAGCAATTCGCCCTTGGAGAACGAGCGGCCGTCATTGAACGCCGGAAACGCCAGCGCCACCAGCGACAGCTGATCGAGCAGGCCTGCGATCTTCTCGAGCTGATCGCCGGGCTGCAGCAGCACACCGATGCGCTCCTTCGCCGACCGCCGCACCTCCGGATCGAGGCCCAGAAACGCCTGCAAGGGCAGGATGAAACGGCCATTGCCGACCAGCGCCTCGGCGCTTTCGGCATGAACCCACTCGTCCTCGCGGAACCCATCCGGTGTCCACAGCCGCATGGCGTTTTCGGCTATCAAGTCGCTCATCAAGAAAATTCCCAAGTCCAAAGATTCTAAAGTGCAAAACACCTCAGGGTGCGTTGAGATTCAGGTCAGGCCGAGCCGAAGGCGGGCGCGAAGCGACCAAACTGCGTGGCCTCCGAGAACCGGAGCGGAGCGTACTTTGGGTACGTGAGCGCCGGAAGCGCAGGAAGCCGCCGTTTGCAGGCCGGCTGAATATCAATATACCCTAAAGTGATGCGTCGGTCAGCGACCTTTCCAGCCCCGACAAGTGGATGCCGCATTCGGTCTTGGCGTGCCCGGCCCAGCGGCCGCTGCGCGCATCGTCGCCCGGTTGCACCGGCTGCGTGCATGGGAAACAGCCGATCGACAGATAGCCATAGGCGACCAGCGGGTTTTCACGCAGCGCATGCGCGCGCATGTAGCCGGCCTGGTCCGATGTCGTCCAGTGCGCCAGCGGATTGATGCGGATGCGCGAGCCGACCGCCTCGAACACCGGGAGCGCTGCCCGGGTCGCCGCCTGGAAGCGCTTGCGGCCGGTGAACCAGGCGCGGAACGGCTCGACGCCGCGCGCCAGCGGCTCGACTTTGCGCACGTCGCAGCAGGCGTCGGTGTCGGTCTCGTTCAGATTGCCGGTCGGGTCGATCCTTGCCAGCGCCGCATCGTCGGGCCTGATCACCCGGATATCGCTCAGCCCGAAATCGGCGGCCAGCGCGTCACGATAGCCGAGCGTCTCCTCGAAATGCTTGCCGGTGTCGAGAAAGATCACCGGCAGCGTGCGGTCGATCTCGGCGATCATGTGCAGCAGCACCGCCGAATCCGCGCCGAAGGACGAGACGGCGGCGATTTCGCCGTGAAAGAACTCCCGGGTCGACCGCTCGATGATCTCCAGCGGCTTCAGATGGCCGTAGAGCGCGTCGAGACCCGCCGCTTGGGCGGCGATGCCGGCCTCGACGTCGACGATACGGTCAAGCGGCCTTGGCTTCGCCAGCATAGAGCGCCTCCTTGAACGGCGCGGGACCGACTCGGCGGTAGGCGTCGATGAATCTTTCGTTTCTGTCCAGCCGAAGCCCGAGATAGGTCTCGACGATCTGCTCGATGGCATCGGTGATCTCTTCCGAACTGAAGCCGCGGCCGATGATCTCGCCGACCGAGGTGTTCTCGTCGGCCGAGCCGCCGAGCGTCACCTGGTAAAGCTCGGCGCCTTTCTTCTCGACGCCCAGGATGCCTATATGGCCGACATGGTGATGGCCGCAGGCATTGATGCAGCCGGAAATCTTCAGCTTCAATTCGCCGATGTCGCGCTGGCGCTCCAGCGAAGCAAAGCGCCGCGAGATTTCCTGTGCCACGGGAATGGAACGCGCCGTTGCCAGCGCGCAATAGTCGAGGCCGGGGCAGGAGATGATGTCGCTGATCAGGTTGGAATTGGCCGTCGCCAGCCCGATATCGACAAGCGCGTCATAGACCGCCTTGAGGTCGGCCCGCGCCACATGCGGCAGGATCAGGTTCTGCTCGTGACTGACGCGCAGCTCGTCGAATGAATATTTTTCGGCAATGTCGGCGACCGCTTCCATCTGGCTGTCGGAGGCATCGCCCGGCGTCTCGCCGATGCCCTTGAGCGAGATGGTCACCGCCGCGTAGTCGGGATGGCGATGGGTGACCACATTCTGATCCAGCCATTCGGAAAAGCTCTTGGAGTCGAGGCGGGCAAGCTTGACCGCCTCGTCGCCTTCCGGCCGGTCGACAAGCGGAGGCGGCGCGAAATACGCATCGATGGCGCGGATGTCTTCTTCCGGCAGCCTCAGCTCGGCGTCCTTCAACTCCTGCCATTCGGCCTCGACCTGGCGGGTGATCTCCTCGACGCCGGTCTCATGGACCAGGATCTTGATGCGCGCCTTGAACTTGTTGTCGCGCCGGCCGTAGAGGTTGTAAACGCGCAGGATCGCCGTGCAGTAGGACAACAGATCCGCTTCGGGCAGGAAATCGCGGATCTTCTTGGCGACCATCGGCGTGCGGCCTTGGCCGCCGCCGACATAGACAGCGAAACCGAGCTCGCCGGCGGCGTTCTTCTTCAGGTGCAGGCCGATGTCGTGCGTCTGGATGGCGGCGCGGTCGCGCTCGGCGCCGGTCACCGCGATCTTGAATTTTCGCGGCAGGAACGAGAACTCCGGATGCACCGAGGACCATTGCCGCAGGATTTCGGCATAGGGGCGCGGATCGGCAACCTCGTCAGCGGCGGCGCCGGCGAAGTGGTCGGCGGTGACGTTGCGGATGCAATTGCCGCTGGTCTGGATGGCGTGCATCTCGACGTTTGCCAGATCAGCCAGGATCGCCGGGATGTCCGACAGCGCCGGCCAGTTGAACTGGATGTTCTGGCGCGTCGTGAAATGGCCGTAACCTTTGTCGTATTTGCGGGCGATGTGGCCGAGCATGCGCAGCTGCTTGCTGTTCAGCGTGCCGTAGGGCACCGCGATGCGCAGCATATAGGCATGCAGCTGCAGATAGACGCCGTTCATCAGCCGAAGCGGCCGGAACTGGTCCTCGGTGATCTCGCCGGCAAGGCGCCGCGCAACCTGGTCGCTGAACTCGGCGACGCGGGCCTTGACGAAATCGTGGTCGAACTCATCGTAACGGTACATATTCAGGTCTTTCCGGGCGCGTCCGCCCGTTATTTTCTTCGTTCGAGCATGATCGGGATCATGCTTGTGTCATCTATGCCGCACGTGCGGCTTGCGGACGGGCCTGCTTGCCCAGGTCGTTGCGGGTGGTCGGGCCGGCGGCACGGATCCTTTCGCGCAACCGGACCGCTTCGACTGTGCCGTTGGCCACGGTCACGTCTATCAGGTTGACGTCGACCACTTCGTTGTTGGCGGAGGCCTTGGCGCCGATTGCCTCCAGCCGGTCCTCGGCCGCCTTGTCATGGGCGATGTCGGCATGGTCGATGATCTCGGCCCAGCCGCCATTGGCGTACCAGACGGCTATGCCGTCGGCGAGGCGGTTCGCGGTCAAGACTTTCATTGGCTCACTCCTTGCGCGGCAGCACTCGCCACGCTTTCCTGCCTGTGTGCCGCCAGCGGCTCGGACCGTTCGAAATTGGCGCCGGCGACCGCGTCGCCGATGATGGTCATCACCGGGCCGCTGAGGTCGGCGCGCACCTCCAGCGACGGCAGGTCGGCGAGCGTGCCGTGGAAACGGCGGCGGTTGGCAAGGCTGGCATTCTCGACCACGGCGACGGCCGTATCCGGCGACAGGCCGGCTTCGATCAGCCGGCCGGCGACCTCGGCGGCGACCGAGCGGCCCATATAGACGGCGACCGTCGCGCCGGAAATGGCGAGCTTTGCCCAGTCGGGCAGCGAATTTCCCTTGAGGTCATGGCCGGTGGTGAACACCATCGACGACGACACGCCGCGCAGCGTCAGCGGCAGTTCGAAATCGGCGGCGGCGGCGAAGGCCGCGGTGACGCCCGGAACCACTTCGTAGGCGACGCCGGCATCGCGAAGTGCCGCCATCTCCTCGCCGGCCCGGCCGAACACCAGCGGGTCGCCGGACTTCAGCCGCACGACACGCTTGCCGGCGTGGCCAAGCTCGACCAGCAGCGCATTGATCTCGGCCTGGCTCTTGGAATGGCAGCCCTTGCGCTTGCCGACCGGCAGGCGCTCGGCATCGCGACGGCCCATTGCGACGATCGCCTCCGGCACCAGCGCGTCATGGACGATCACGTCGGCTTCCATCAGCAGGCGATGGGCGCGCAGCGTCAAAAGGTCCTCGGCGCCTGGACCGGCGCCTACAAGCGCGATATGGCCCGATGCCGGTTCTGTCGAAAGCAGCAGGCCGACGGCCGCATCATGCGCCTGCGAAAGCTCGCCTGCCTCGACAGCGCGGGCCGGCGCGCCGCCAAAGAAATCGCTCCAGAAGCGGCGGCGGGCATTGCCCTTCGGCAGCAGTCTTTCGGCGGTGTCGCGAAAAGATGCGGCGAGCGCCGCGAGCGGCCCGAGCGAGGGCGCCAGCATGCGGTCGATGCGGCTGCGCAGCATCTGCGCCAGCACCGGGCCGGCACCTTCCGTGCCGATGGCAATGGCGACCGGCGCGCGGTTGACCAGTGCCGGCGTGAAGAAATCGCATAGCTCCGGCCGGTCGACGGCATTGACCGGAATGCCCAGCCGGCGCGCATCCCCGGCAACGCGGCGATCGAGCGCCTCGTCGCCGCTGGCGGCAAACACCATCACCGCACCATTGAGATGTGCTGCATCATAGACGTCGGCGATGTGGGCGGCCCCCGTCTCGGCCATAAAGGCCAGCAGCTCCGGGCTTGTTTCATCGCTGACGATGCGCAGCACAGCGCTCGACTGCGCGAGCAGCCGCGCCTTGGCCAGCGCTTCCTCTGCGCCGCCGACGATGGCTATGGCTTCGCCCTCGACCCGCATGAAGACGGGAAAGGCATTGAGCTTGGGTGTGGCTTGCGGCATGACGAGCGGAATCCTGGAACCGTTTGTCAGTTCTACGCGGGGGCGCGAAAAACCAGAAGGCACCCACTCGCGCATCGCTTCGTAGCAGGCAATCTCTTTTCTGCAAGCATGAAGGCCAAGAGAAAAATATTCCACATTCAAATGCGGGGCAGATTGAAGCTGCTGTTGCAGCCCTTGATCCGCTGCCTTTTTAGCGGCCGGAGGAGCTAACCACAAAACAGATTTTTCTAAATTCTATCAATTTAGTAGATTAAGCCGCCGGATGCTGACCGAGCGATCGACGGCAGCCCCGCACTCTCGCCGACCCCCGTCGGAGCACCGGGTCCGAGTGCCGGAACATTCCCGCCTCGGCACGCGTTTGCCCTATGGACCCAGGCCCGGTCACACCCCTGCGGCAAAGGCCCGGCGATGGGTTCGAAAAATCAAAAAGGAGCGCCCCATGAGCAACGTCAGACTGAAACGCGGACTGTGGATCGTGGTGGCAGATGGCGAAAAGGCGCTGTTCCTCGAGAACCGTGGAGACGTCCAATATCCCGACCTTCAGGTCGTGCACGAGATGGAGCAGGAAAATCCGGCAACCCGAGAACAAGGCACGGACCGCCCCGGCCGCTACAGCGACGGCCCTTCCGTCCACCGCAGTGCGGTCGAGGACACCGACTGGCACCGTCTCGGCAAGGAGCGTTTTGCCGAAGAGATTGCCGACAGGCTCTACAAGCTCGCGCACCGCGGCAGCTTCAAGGAGATCGTGCTGATCGCGCCGCCGCCGGTGCTGGGCGACATGCGCAGGAAACTGCACAAGGAGGTCACCGACAAGATAACGGCCGAAATTCCAAAGACGCTGACCAACCACAGCATACCCGATATCGAGAGCCTGCTGCAGGCGACCTGATCGGGCATCGGCGGCGTGCAACTTTCGTTTCCGTAGCAATCGCCTGCCTGGAGCAGGCCGCGCCGGGTGGCAACGCTTGCCGGCTCAACGCCTTTTTGCCGTCTTGCCATCGATTTCATGGGGATTGCGGGTTGTCTCGCGACTGTCCCAGCCTCCATACTGCCAAGGCGGCGGCCATTGGACGGCGCATATCCGACATCGCGATTCCTGAAGGCGCTCCATAGACAATGCCGCATGACACGCCCCTTATCGCCACCATCGTCGCCGGTCTGGGGCTGGCTTTCGTCTTCGGCGCACTTGCCAACCGTTTTCGCGTGCCGCCGCTGGTAGGCTATCTCATCGCCGGCGTTCTGGTTGGACCGAACACGCCGGGTTTCGTCGCCGATGCCGGCCTCGCCAATGAACTTGCCGAGATCGGCGTCATCCTGCTGATGTTCGGCGTCGGCCTGCATTTCTCGCTGAAGGACCTGTTGTCGGTCCGCGCCATCGCCGTGCCCGGCGCCATTGTGCAGATCGGCTTCGCGACAGCCCTCGGCGCCGGCCTTGCCTGGATGCTCGGCTGGTCGATCGGTGCGGGACTGGTCTTTGGCCTGGCGCTTTCCGTGGCCTCGACCGTGGTGCTGTTGCGCGCCCTGCAGGAGCGGCGGCTGATCGAGACCGAGCGCGGCCGCATCGCCGTTGGCTGGCTGATCGTCGAGGATCTGGCGATGGTGCTGGCGCTGGTGCTTTTGCCGGCGTTGGCCGGCGTGCTCGGCGGCCAAGAGCAGGTGGAGGTGCACTCCAGCGGTCTGCTGTCGCTGCCGGCGAGCTACGGCGTCTGGGGCGTCGTCGCCATCACACTGGCCAAGGTCGCGGCCTTTGTCGTGGTCATGCTGGTGGTCGGCCGCCGGCTTATCCCCTGGATCCTGCACTACGTCGCCCATACCGGATCGCGCGAACTGTTCCGGTTGGCGGTGCTTGCGATTGCGCTTGGCGTCGCCTTCGGCGCGGCCAAGCTGTTCGGCGTGTCGCTGGCTCTCGGCGCTTTCTTCGCCGGCATGATCATGAGCGAATCCGAGCTCAGCCACCGGGCGGCCGAGGAATCGCTGCCGCTGCGCGACGCCTTTTCCGTGCTGTTCTTCGTTTCAGTCGGCATGCTGTTCGACCCGTTCAGCGTGATCAGCAATGGCTGGCCGATCCTGGCGACGCTGGCCATCATCGTTGTCGGCAAGTCGCTGGCAGCCTTCGTCATCGTCGTCGTCTTCCGCTATCCGGTCGCAACCGCATTGATGATTTCGGCAAGCCTAGCCCAGATCGGCGAATTCTCGTTCATCCTGGCTGAACTCGGCGTCGAGCTGAAACTGCTGCCCGAACAAGGCCGCGACCTCATCCTCGCCGGCGCCATCCTGTCGATCGTCCTCAATCCGCTGATGTTTTTTGCCGTCGACCGGATGAAACCCTGGCTGGAAGCACGCGCCGGCAGGACGGCGCCGTCCGGCGAAGCAAGGCCGATCGGCCCGGCGACCGAGCCCGGCCAGGTGGCTTCGGTCGCGGCGCCTGCTAACGAGGATGGCCCACCGCCCAGGACGAGGCTGACCGGCCACACCATCCTGATCGGCTACGGCCGCGTCGGCAGCCTCGTCGGCACGGCGCTGAAGCAGGCCGCCCTGCCCTTCCTCGTCATCGAGGATGCCGACAAGACGCTGGCGAAGCTCAAGGCCGAAGGGGTCGAAACCGTACCCGGCAACGCGGCGAGTGGCGACGTGTTCGCCGCATCCAATCCCGAGGGGGCGAAGCGGCTGATCCTGGCCATTCCCAACGCCTTCGAGGCCGGGCAGGTCGTTCTGCGCGCCCGCGCCGCCAATCCGACAATCGAAATCATCGCCCGCGCCCATTCCGATGCCGAGGTCGAGCACCTCAAAAACCTTGGTGCCGACACCGTCATCATGGGCGAACGCGAGATCGCCCGCGGCATCGTCGAGGTGGTGACGGCAGCACCGAAAGCGCCCACGGCAGCCTAAGCCTGCGCCGCCCTGCCAGCGTTGCGGTCAAGCCCTTCTCCCCGTTCTTCACGGGAGAAGGTCCCGGCAGGGGGATGAGGGGCAGCGTCAACGATTGATCAAAACCAACCGCTCAAACGTGCTGGCCGCCATTGATATGGATTTCCGAGCCGGTCACGTAGGACGCCTGCTGCGAGCACAGGAAGAAGATGATGTCGGCGACTTCTGCCGTGGTGCCCAATCTTCTCAGCGGGATTGTCTCGACGATTTTTTCGGTGCCCGGCGACAGGATCGCGGTGTCGATCTCGCCCGGTGCGATCGCGTTGACGCGAATGCCGTGCGGGCCGAAATCATGCGCCATCTCGCGCGTCAGCGAGCCGAGTGCTGCCTTCGACGTCGCATAGGCGGTACCGGCGAAAGGATGCACGCGGGTGCCGGCGATCGAGGTGACGTTGACGATCGAGCCCTTGGCCGATGCCAGTTCCTTGAACAGTCCGCGCGCCAGCATGATCGGGGCGAAGAAATTCACCTGGAAGACGTCGCGCCAGACATGCATCGGCGTGTCGATAGAGTTCATGCGGCTGTTGCCGTCCTTGAGCTTCGGCGAGATGCCGGCATTGTTGACGAGCGCATGCAGCTGCCCGCCATGCGCCTCGAGCCGGTGGCGTATCTCGGAGATGGCGATGCCGACATCCTCCTGGTCGGCGAGGTCGACCTTGATATGGTCTTCGGGGCCGGCCGGCCACGGGCAGTCCTCGGCAAAGGCCTGGCGCGAGCAGGTGATGACGCGCCAGCCTTCGCGTGAAAAGCGCTTGACCGTGGCATGGCCGATGCCACGGCTGGCGCCGGTCAGCACGATGGTTTTTCTGGTGTCGGTCTCTGCCATTCGCGGTCTCCAAACGGGAGATGTAGCGGAACGCGGCAGCGGTGGCGAGGGGCCCGTCGCTCAGCCGCCTGTCAGAATGTCCAATATCGAGGTCTGCCGCTTCTTGACCGGGCCGCCGACATTGCCGGGCGGCACCGGGTGCTTGATCGATCCGGTGGCGCTGTCGACGCCCGGCATGGCCAGGCCGCCGGCATCGACTGTCTCGGCAGAACGCACGGGACGCGAAGCCGACTGGGTAGCTGCCACAGGCGGCGCCGATTGGCCGACGGAAGCGACCGGCGCCGGCGGCGGCGTGTCGGACGGTATGTCGTCCGGCACGATGGTGTCGGGCGGCGTCGACTTCCAGGTTCCGGGCAGCGGTCGCACCGGCACGCCCTCATGCGCGGCGACCATGAACTCGTGCCAGGCCTGCGCCGGCAGCGCGCCGCCGGTGACCTTCTTCATCGCGCTGCCGTCATCATTGCCGAACCAGACGCCGGTGGTCAGATTGGCGGTATAGCCGATGAACCACGCGTCGCGCGAATTCTGGCTGGTGCCGGTCTTGCCGGCCGCCGGCCAGGCGAACGCCGCCTTCCTGGCCGTGCCGATCTCGACCGTGCCGGTCATCATCGAGTTCATCATGCCGACAACATCGGGATTGACGACCCGCGGCGCACCGCCGCCATTGTTTTCGTAGAGCACCTTGCCGTCGCTCGTCGTGACGCGGCGGATGAAATGGATGTCCGGCTTGTAACCGCCATTGGCGAAGGGAACATAGGCCGAGGTCAGTTCCAGCGGCGTCACTTCCGAGGTGCCGAGCGCGATCGAGGTGTTGGCCGTCAGCTCGGACTGGACGCCCATGCGGTGCGCCGCCTCGACCACCGCATTCGGCCCGACTTCCATGGTCAGCTGCGCGGCCACCGAGTTCAGCGATTTTGCCAGCGCCGTCGCCAGCGTCACCTTGCCGAAATATTTGCCGCCGTAATTGTCGGGCGTCCAGTTGCCGATCTTGATCGGCGCGTCGTTGCGCACGCTGTCGGGCGTGCGGCCGGATTCCAGCGCCGCCATGTAGACGAACGGCTTGAACGCCGACCCCGGCTGGCGGCGCGCTTCCGAGGCGCGGTCGAACTGGCTGGTCGAATAGTCGTAACCGCCGACCATCGCGCGCACCGCGCCGGAATTGTCGATCGACACCAGCGCGCCCTGGCTGACATTGAGCTTCTTGCCGCTCTGGTCGATCAGCCGGCGGATCGATTGCTCGGCGAGTTTCTGCAGCGTCAGGTCGACGGTCGTGTCGACGACGATATCGCGGCGCACGTCGCCGATCAGGTCGGGCAGTTCTTCCATGATCGTATCGGCGACGTAGTTTTCCGAGCCGGTCCAGTAGGACGGCGCGCGTGTCGCCGGCGCGCTCATCGCCGTGGTCTGCTCCTTGGCGCTGATCTTGCCCTCGTCGCGCATCGCGGCGAGCACCAGCTGCGAGCGCTGCTCGGCCGCCTTCGGGTCGCGCGCCGGCGACAGCCGCGACGGCGCCTTGAGCAGGCCGGCGAGAAGGGCAGCCTCCGACAGCGTGACGTCACGCGCGCTCTTGCCGAAATAGCGGCGCGAGGCCGCTTCGACACCATAGGCGCCGGAGCCGAAATAAACCCGGTTGAGGTACATTTCGAGGATCTGGTCCTTCGTATGCTTGTGCTCCAGCCACAGCGCCAAGAGCACTTCCTGCACCTTGCGTTCCAGCGTGCGGTCCGGCGTCAGGAACAGGTTCTTGGCCAGCTGCTGGGTCAGCGTCGAGCCGCCCTGCGAAAAATGCCCGCCCAGCACATTGGTCACCATCGCCCGGGAAAGGCCGATCGGGTCGATGCCGAAATGCGAATAGAAGCGGCGGTCTTCGATGGCGATGACGGCCTCGGGAATATAGGGCGACATTTCGTGCAGGCCGACGGCCTCGCCGCCGCTCATGCCGCGATTGCCAAGCAGCTGGCCGTCGACCGAGACGATCTTGATGTTGGGGGCGCGGTCGGGAATGGCCCAGGTGGTGGCCGCCGGCATTTTCGCGCCGTAATAGACGACGATGCCGGCGGTGGCGATGCCGCCCCAGATGGCCAGCACGAAGCACCAGTAGAACAGCCGGGCAAGCACGCCGAACACGCCGCGCCGGCTTTTGCCGCGCCCGCCGCGCGGCGGCTTGACCTTGGACGATTTGCGCTTTGCAGCGGCTTTTCGGTTGCTCGGCACGACGCGGTCCTCCTCGCTTACCGAAAAACCGGCCGAGGATCTCGCCCCCGGCGATGCCTCGAAGCTGGGCTCGATGCGGCTGTCTTTCCGGTTCGCCATGCGCTGTGCTGTCTTCCCCATGCCTATGGCGTTGGGGTTGAAGACTAGATGCGGCGGTTTAAAGGCGGGTTAAGTCGGGAAAAATCGAAGTAAACTGTATTCAGTCGCTTGCCGAACGGCTGCGGCCCGCGACAGCGCCAAAGCCGGAAATGAAAAACCCGCCTCGGCGGGCGGGTCGTTGGAGCCAATGAGCACCATAGCGAAATTAGTAGCATAGCTGCCGGCACAAAGCAAGAACAAAATGCGCGTTGCCTCAGAATAATCACTTCAGTTCGGCGGTTGCGACAACCCTCAGTCGTCGGCATCCGCATCGTCGGAGGCCGGCCGCCAGCTGATCGGCTCGATCTTCCTTTGCGTATGGCCGTCCGTATAGGCCCACCAGCCAGCGTCGCTTTCGTCCCAGTCGCCGCCTGCCGCCTTCAGCCGGTCGAGCGAACGGTATTGCGCGATGCTCTCGTTCATCACGCCGTCGCTGTCCTGCCAGTAGACGGTGACCTTGGAACCGTCCTTCGGTGCCGTTTCGATTGATTTTCGGGCAGCCATTTTCATTTCTCCCGGTGAAGCGAACGGAACGCCGGGATAAGCGTCCGGTTCCTGGCCGATGGCCTTTAGGAGAATTCGCTCCGGCGAGACATATGGCGTGGTTTTTCGAGAACCGGAGCGCAGCGGACATTTGGGTCCGTGAGCACCGGAAGCGGAGAAAACTGCGCCAGATGGCCGTCGGAGTAGAATTATCATGAAGGCCATCAGCTGTGGGCGAAGATGTCCTCTTCATCCCAGCCCATCAGGTCGAGTTTCGCACGCGTCGGCAGGAAGCGGAAGCAGGCATCGGCCTCCCTGGTCCGGTTGTCGCGCGCCAGACGCGCGCTCAGCACGTCGCGCAGCCGGTGCAAATAGAGCACGTCGGAGGCGGCATATTCGAGTTGCTCGGGCGACAGCGTCTCGGCGGCCCAGTCCGATGATTGCTGCGCCTTCGACAGGCCGATCCCGAGAAGCTCGAAGCAGATGTCCTTCAGCCCGTGCCGGTCGGTGTAGGTGCGCGTCAGCCGCGACGCGATCTTGGTGCAGAACACCGGCTCCGGCATGACGCCGAAGGCATTGTAGAGAACGGCGAGATCGAAGCGGCCGTAATGGAACAGCTTGGTGATGCTGCGGTTCTTGAGCAGGCTGACGAGGTTCGGCGCCTTCTTCTGGCCGGGCGCGATCTGGATGACGTCGGCCGAGCCGTCGCCCGGCGAGATCTGCACGACGCAGAGCCGGTCGCGATGCGGGTTCAGCCCCAGCGTCTCGGTGTCGATGGCGACCGCCCCGACATCGTAATGCAGCAGGCCGGGCAGATCGTTTTTGTGGAAACGTATGTCGCTCATCGTCTTCTCCGGTCGCGGCCCCGTGCAGCGATGCGCGACGGACCGTGCCCGTCCTTGCCGCGATCCGGCGAAAAATCAACAAAAACTTGAATCTGGCGTAATTTCAGCGTGTCAGCGCCTCGAGAATGCGCGCCCAGGAGCGCTGGCCCTTGTGGAAGGAGCTCATCTCGTACTTCTCGTTCGGCGAGTGGATGCGGTCGTCGTCGAGGCCGAAACCGACGAGCAGCGACTCCATGCCGAGATAAGTCTGGAAATCGCCGACCACCGGGATCGAGCCGCCGCTGCCGGTCACCACCGCCGGCTTCGGCCATTCGTCGGACAGCGCCTGCTTGGCCTTGGCGAGGAAGGGCGAGTCGTAGGACAGCTGGATCGCCGGCGAGCCGCCATGCGGATGAAATTCGACCGAGCAGTCGGCCGGAACGCGCTGCCTGGCAAATGCCTGGAAGGCGGCGCGGATTTTTTCCGGATCCTGTTTGTGGACCAGGCGGAAGGAGATTTTTGCCGAGGCTTGCGCGGCG
Organism: Mesorhizobium sp. M0664; assembly: GCF_040320565.1. Lineage (NCBI taxonomy): Bacteria > Pseudomonadati > Pseudomonadota > Alphaproteobacteria > Hyphomicrobiales > Phyllobacteriaceae > Mesorhizobium > Mesorhizobium sp. M0664. The sequence continues at coordinate 4,629 of NZ_JAMYPW010000029.1, read as the reverse complement.
ATCACCGTCTTGAAGCCCTTGCCGGTATAGCCGCCGATAATGCCGTTGAACTCGGCCGTCGGTCGCGCCCAGGTCAGTTCGAGCACCGAGCGGCCCTTTTCGCCGGACGGGATCGACAGGCCGATCGGGCCGAGGAAGGTCTCGGCCGTCTCACCGAGCGACAGCCACGACTGCAATATCTGCGACGGCGTTTCCTCGACGCCGTCATAAAAACCCGGAATGGTGACGTGACCATCCGCATCGTGGATGTCGGCCAGAATTTTTGCCAGGATGCGGATCGGATTGGCGGCCGCACCGCCATAGAGCCCGGAATGCAGGTCGCGGTCGGCGGCAGTCACCGTAATCTCCTCGCCGACCAGCCCGCGCAGCGAGACGCAGATCGACGGCGTATCGCGGTCCCACATGCCGGTGTCGCAGACCAGCGCGAAATCGGCCTTGAGCTCATCCGCATTCGCCTCGAGAAACGGCTTCAGCGACGGCGATCCGGACTCCTCCTCGCCCTCGAACAGGATTGTGATTCGGCACGGCAATCCGCCATGCACCTGCTTCCACGCGCGGCAGGCCTCGACGAAGGTCATCAGCTGGCCCTTGTCGTCGGCCGCGCCGCGGCCGGTGATCACCTTGTGGCCGGGCTCGATCTCCTTGACCGCCGGCGCGAACGGGTCGCTTTCCCACAGCTCGATCGGATCGACCGGCTGGACGTCGTAATGGCCGTAAAACAGCAAATGCGGCGCGCCCGCCGGCCCATCGTGATGCGCGACCACCATCGGATGGCCTGGTGTGTCGCGCACGCTGGCGTCGAAGCCGATCAGCTTGAGCTCGGCGACCAGCCATTCGGCGGCCTTGCGGCAGTCGGCGGCGTAGTCCGGATCGGTGGAGATCGACTTGATGCCGAGCAGGCCGAACAGGCGTTCCAGGCTCTGGTCGAAGTTCTTGTCGAGGCGGTCGAGAACAGGGGAAACTGCGGACATCTGGCGGGCCTTTCGATTCTGGCGGCGAATCTAGAGCCCATGTTGCGAAACGGAAAGCCCGCGACCGTTGGGCCACAGCTTCCTGTCCAAAGGCAAAAAAATGCCGCCGTGGTGGAGGGAACCACGGCGGCCTCTACTCGAAACGATGCGGCAGCCCGGAGAGGGGGGATAGGCTGCCGCAAGTGTCCGGGATAGGCGGGGGACGGGCCTTGCTCCGGACTTCGGCGAAAACTGCCGATGGCGTTTATCTGTGTCTGCGAACGTGGCGATTCAAGGGCACAAAAATTACACTTTTGTAACATAGGCGTGAGCGAACAAAGCTCCGGCCAGGCCGCATGGCAGGCCAGGCTCGCACGCCATTTGTCAGGGTGTTGCCGGAACCCTTGGCAGAAGCCGCCTTTGGCATGGACCGCGGCGCTGCGCCGCGCTATTCCCTCGTGCCATGAAAAAAGGCGATCATCTCTTCCTTGTCGACGGCTCCGGCTACATCTTCCGTGCCTATCACGCGCTGCCGCCGCTGTCCCGCAAGTCCGACGGGCTGCCGACCAGTGCCGTGCTCGGCTTCTGCAACATGGTCTGGAAGCTGACGCAGGACGCCCGCAACACCGATGTCGGCATCGTGCCGACGCATTTCGCCGTGATTTTCGACTATTCGTCGAAGACCTTCCGCAACGACCTCTACCCCGAATACAAGGCCAACCGCTCGGCGCCGCCGGAAGATTTGATCCCGCAATTCGGCCTGATCCGCCAGGCGACCAGGGCCTTCAACCTGCCATGCCTTGAGACGAAAGGCTACGAGGCCGACGATTTGATCGCCACCTATTGCCGGCTTGCCTGCGAAGCCGGCGCCGACACCACCATCATCTCTTCCGACAAGGATCTGATGCAACTGGTCGGCCCAACGGTTGCCATGTACGACCCGATGAAGGACCGCCAGATCGGCGTTTCCGAGGTGATCGAGAAATGGGGCGTGCCGCCACAGAAAATGATCGACCTGCAGGCGCTGACCGGCGATTCGGTCGACAATGTGCCGGGCGTGCCCGGCATCGGGCCGAAGACGGCAGCGCAATTGCTCGAACAGTTCGGCGACCTCGACACGCTGCTCGCCCGCGCCGGCGAGATCAAGCAGGACAAGCGGCGCGAATCGATCATCGCCAATGCCGACAAGGCACGCATTTCGCGTGACCTGGTGAGGCTGAAGAACGACGTGCCGGTGACCGAAGGGCTTGACGAGTTCGTGTTGCATGCGCCGGACGGCCCCAGGCTGATCGGCTTCCTCAAGACCATGGAATTCTCGACGCTGACCCGCCGCGTGGCCGAAGCGACCGGAACCGACGCCGGCGACGTTCCAGCCACCCCCGTCACCATAGAGCGTGCCGATACCGCGCATGGCCCCGATATGGGTTTTGGCGTGCCCGCGGCCGCCGAGAGCGCACCGCCGTCGGACGAAGCGGCACTCGAAGCTCCGGCCGCAGCCAAGCAAGGCGACACCCCATCCCTGCTTTCGGCGCTTCGCCTGGAGGCTGCCACCGCCCGCAAGATCGACACCGGCGCCTACACCTGCATCCGCGACGCCGCGACGCTGAAGGCCTGGATCGCCGAGGCGATGGAGAGAGGCATCGTCGCCTTCGACGTTAAGACGTCCTCGCCCGATCCGATGCGGGCCGAACTGATCGGCCTTGCCATGGCCGTCGCGCCCGGCCACGCCGCCTACGTGCCGCTTGCTCACAAAAACGGCAATGGCGACCTGCTCGGCGGCGGCGCGGTCGAAGACCAGATCCCGGTCCGCGACGCGCTGGCGTTGCTCAAGCCGCTGCTCGAGGACAAATCCGTCCTCAAGATCGTGCACGACATGAAATACCGCCTTGTCGTCATGAGCCGTCACGGCATCGAGATCGGCCCCTATGACGACACCATGCTGATCTCCTACGTGCTCGAGGCCGGAACCCACGGTGGCCACGGCCTGGAGGCGCTGGCCGATAAATGGCTCGGCCACGCGACCATTCCGCTGAAGGAACTGGCCGGTTCGGGAAGAAGCTTCATCGGCCTCGATCAGGCCGACCTCGGCAAGGCGACGGCTTACGGGGCCGAGCACGCCGACGTCGCGCTCAGGCTCTGGCAGGTGCTGAAGCCACGGCTTGCCGCCAAGGGCCTGGTCTCGGTCTATGAACGGCTTGAACGGCCGTTGGTGCCGGTCCTGGCACGGATGGAGCAGCGCGGCATCTCCGTCGACCGGCAGATCCTGTCGCGGCTCTCCGGCGAACTGGCACAGGGTGCCGCACGGCTCGAGGACGAGATCTACCAGCTGGTCGGCGAACGCATCAACATCGGCTCGCCAAAACAGCTCGGCGACATCCTGTTCGGCAGGATGGGTCTGCCCGGCGGTTCAAAAACCAAGACCGGCCAGTGGTCGACCTCGGCGCAGCTTCTCGAAGACCTCGCCGCCGAAGGCCACGAATTGCCGCGCAAGATCGTCGACTGGCGCCAGCTGACCAAGCTGAAATCGACCTATACCGATGCGCTGCCCGGCTTCATCCATCCCGACACCAAGCGCGTCCACACCTCCTACGCGCTTGCCGCGACGACGACCGGGCGGCTGTCGTCCTCGGATCCCAATCTGCAGAACATTCCGGTGCGCACCGTCGAGGGTCGAAAGATCAGGACGGCCTTCATCGCCGACAAGGGCAACAAGCTGGTTTCCGCCGACTACAGCCAGATCGAATTGCGCGTGCTCGCCCACGTCGCCGAAATCCCGCAGCTCAAGCAGGCCTTCGCCGATGGCGCCGACATCCACGCCATCACCGCGTCTGAAATGTTCAACGTGCCGGTCGAGGGCATGCCTTCGGAAGTGCGCCGCCGTGCCAAGGCGATCAATTTCGGCATCATCTACGGCATTTCGGCCTTTGGCCTCGCCAACCAGCTGTCGATCGCGCGCGAGGAAGCCGGCGACTACATCAAGAAATATTTCGAGCGCTTCCCCGGCATCCGCGACTATATCGATGCGACCAAGGCCTATGCCCGCGAGCACGGCTTCGTCGAGACCATCTTCGGCCGCCGCATCCACTATCCGGAGATACGGTCGTCGAACCCTTCGGTCCGTGCCTTCAACGAGCGCGCCTCGATCAACGCCCGCCTGCAGGGCACCGCCGCCGACATCATCCGTCGCGCCATGATCCGTATGGACGAGGCGCTGGAAAAAGCCAGGCTTTCTGCCCGCATGCTGCTGCAGGTGCATGACGAGCTGGTTTTCGAGACGGTCGAAGCCGAGGTCGAGGCGACGATCCCGGTCGTCTGCCACGTCATGGAGAACGCCGCCATGCCGGCGGTATCGATGTCGGTGCCGCTGCACGTCGACGCCCGCGCCGCCAACAACTGGGAAGAGGCGCATTAGGGCCGTGCTTCGTCATCCTAGGGCGGAGCGAACGCGAAGCGAAGCGCAGACCCTAGGATTCCATGCCGTGACATCAGAGTGTTGCTGCGGTGCAGAACTTTTGATGCAGGCTGGACAAGGAAGGTGTGAAGGATCGCTATAGAGCGCTTCATTCTGAGCCGCTACATTCTTCGGCTGATGTAACGGCATGATGGGGTGGACGGCGCCCGACGGCATCGGATGTGCCAGAATGAGTTCGTTGAGATCTCAAACAAGGGAGCCGTCCGT
>NZ_JAMYPW010000028.1:0-77069 GCF_040320565.1 Mesorhizobium sp. M0664 | reverse complement strand
GTGGCCTTTGTCGGCCAGCCAGAGGCTCACGTCCTGGATCGAGCGCATGAGCACCGACGGATTGTCCCGCGCGGGAATGAAGCCCGAGTTCTACCAGTAGCGCTCGGCCTCGGCGTCGATAGCCCCGCACCACCACCGCGCGGCCGCCGACGATGTCGGCGCCGGCGACGCAGCGATGCAGCGCGTCCTTGACCAGACCGCTGCCGACGCCTTGCCCGGCATGTCGGTGGTCGACGGCGAGTTGTCCGATTAACAGGGTCGGATCGGGCCGCCGGCCGGTGCGGAGGCGCGCGGTGCGCTGTTTGGCTGGATCACGCCTGGCGCGAGGCCGTAATAGCCGACGACTGTGCCCTCGTCGTGAACGATCAGGACGCGGGTAAACCGCGGGCCTGGTTCGTTCGCGCGAAGCCAGCCAGCCAGGCGTTGAGTGCCGGCTTGCCGCAATCGAAGCTGTCGAGGCGGTGCGTGTCATCGAGGAGTTCGATGCCTGAAAGCGCCACCTAACGGTCCCAGGGCGGGGACCGGCGCAGCCGCTCGGCCGCCTTCGGCGGAGGCGCAGCGGCGGGGGCTGAGATCGCCTGCATGAAAGCGTCATAGGCTTCCGGGGACACGATGGCGGTTGTGTTGACGATGGCCGCCTGCGCCTCGTGCAGTGCTGCGCGCCGCATGAAGTCGGTGCGCGACAGGCCGAGCAGCTCCGCGCCGCGGTCGATGACCGTGAGATCGTCGTCGCGAAACCGCATCGAGACGGATATCTTCCTATTCGCGGCGGCGGCCATGGTGCGTTCCTGTGCTGGATGGACATACGTCCGTGCAATGCAGCATGACACCGGATTTGCGTGACGCAACATTCCTGTTCCTGCGACCGGCGTACAGGCATGCGGAAACGGCGGACTGATCCGATCCGAGGTATGCTCCCTGCCGCGAAAGAGAACGTCAATCCAGACGGCTGACGCGGCGGCCCTCGCTGCGCGCTTCGATAAAGGCGCCTGCGATCTTCATCATGAATGCCTTGCTGAAACGACCGAGGGGCTTACCGTCGGATTCGATGTACCAGGAGCGTTCGGCAATATCGTAGTTGTATTCGTCAACCACGATCCAGCAGCGTTTGAGATCGGTCAGACCGGCGCGGCGGCACTCGATAGCGGAGACTTCCAAACCGACCCGATCGCTGGTCGGTGGATGGGTGGTTATCGCCAGGAGCGCGAGATGGGTCAGGCCATCTCTTGCGCCGCGGACAGCGGCCGGCTCTTGCGGCCTTCCGTTTCGCCGCGCTCGTGTTGCCATGCCCAAAGATACGGGTAGGAGATCACCTGACCAGGCAGAAATCTACCGCTCATCATCGTATCCTTCCCCGCGCGCCAGTCGGTCGATCTCGGCGGCGAAGAGTTCCGTGTGTTCCTCTGGCATCTCGGAGACACGGTATGCGCGGCGGGGATCGCCGCCGATGCGCATTCGTTCGTAGTGCTCGTAACTCATCAGCACGAACCGGGGTTTCCGGTGCTTGGTAAGAATAACGGGTTCGCGGCTGGCAACGTCGGTGACGTCGCCAACCTGCTTGTTGAGATCCCCCGTCGTGAACTGGCGCATGGCTGGACTCCTTATCGATCTCCATATTATCTGGATTTTCTTGATTTGCAAGAAAACGGCGCTCACGCGCCGCCCTCCGCGAACCGCCAGACGGGGATGCCGAGCCGACGCGCCTTGTCGGCAAGGTTGTCGGTAATGCCGGAGCCGGGAAAGACGATCAGGCCGTAGGGCGCCACGGAGAGAAGCTGGTCGTTGCGGCGGAACGGAGCCGCCTTGGCGTGTCGGGTCCAGTCCGGCTTGAAGGCGATCTGGGTGACCTTGCGGTTCTCGGCCCAGCAGGCGGCGATGCGTTCGGCGCCGCGCGGGCTGCCGCCGTGGAGCAGGACCATGTCGGGATGCTTCTCGCGGGCCTTGTCGAGCGCCTCCCAGATCCGGTCGTGATCGTTGCAGTCGAGGCCGCCGGCGAAGGCGATCTTGGTGCCGGCTGGAACGAGCACCTCGGTTTCGGCATGGCGGCGGGCGGCGAGGAAGTCTCTGGAGTCGATCACCGCTGCGGTCATCGCCTGGTGGCTGACCTTGGAGCCGGTGCGCGGCCGCCATGCCGATCCGGTCTGCGCCTCGTAGAGGTCGGCGGCCTCATCGCGCATGATTTCGAGCACGTTGCGGCGCTCGATATAGGTGATGCCTTCCGCTGTGAGCCGTTCCAGCTCCACCGACTTCACCTCGGAACCGTCCTGTTCCTGCTGGCTCGAACGCTGCGCCTCCTCATTGCGGTCGAGGTTGCGGGCAACGCGCTCGGCGGCCCGGTGGAAGACGTTAGTGAAGGACCAGAGCAGGTCGTCGAGATCGGGCTCGAGCCTGGTGTCGCCGAGCATGCCGGCGAAGGTCTCGACGATGCCGGCGAGGCCGGCCCGGATCGCCACGTCGTCGGGCAGCGGGCGGGGATCAGGTTCGTCCTGCTGCGGGCGATGGCCGTACATCTGCAGTTCGAGAATGACGCGGTCGGTCGGCGAGGAGGCGTGGTAGGGCTCGTAGGCGTCGTCGAAAGGAAGCTCGTAAGTCATGGCGGTATCTCCGTCGGTTTCGGCCGCGCCCATCGCGGCCTGACAGCGCATCCCGGCCGCGCCCCGGGCGCGGCCGCACCGAAGGCCGAAGCGCGAGCGGAGGACGGCGCAGCCGTTGCGGCCGTGACCGGGGGGTGGCGGGGGTCGCCTCTCGGGCAGGCCGCGGGCGCGGCCTTTCCCGGCGGACCGCCGCCATAGCTGCAAGGCTTCCGGTGACGCCACCCTGCCGTCTGCCGGCCCGACCCGTTCATCCGGCTGGCAGGAAGAGACGGACATCCTCCGGGACGAGCTGATCGCTGAGCCATGCCGCGAGATGGGCCGGGCCGAGATGGCGCAGATCGTCGTTGAAGTCGCCGAGCTGCGGCCGCAACACCAGGGCGAGGATCCCGGCCTCGCTGGCGCGTTGGCTGAGACGCTCGATGCCGTGCCGGCCGGCGGCGTCGGCATCGGCTGCGATGTAGAGGCGGCGGCAGCCGGGCGGGAACGTCAGGCCGGCGAGGTGATTGGCCGAGGTGGCTGCTGCCACCGGCAGCACCGGCACCACGGTCCGCAGCGAGGCCATCGTCTCGAACCCCTCGCCCGCGGCCATGACCGGGACGGTCGCACCGGGCTGGTGGCCTAGCCAGATGCCGTTGCCAAGGATATCCCCCAGCGAGCGGCGTGGATCCGCGAGTTGCGCCTTGCCGTGACCCGAAGGATCAAGCCAAGTCCGTTGCAGGCCGGTGATACGCCCGTCGAGGTTGGTGACAGCAGCAATCAGCGCAGGCAGGGTCTGCGTCTCGCCCGTTACCAGATTCCTATGGTAGCAGCCGGGATGGAAGCGCAGCGCGCGCTCGTGCGTCGAAAGCAGAATGCCGCGGCCGGCAAGATAGCGTTCGGCCAGCGTGCCGGCGATCGGCTGGGACATGGCGAACAGACGACGCGCGGCCTCAGGGGAGCCGCGTTTCGCGGCTGGCTGGCACTGCGCGCCAAGGGGCTGAGGTTGGAGCTGGGGCGGTGGCAGCGGCATGGAGAGGAAGCGACGTGCTTCATCCGCGACTTCGCGGAAGTCGACCAGACCACAGCTTTCGCGGATGACATCGAGCAGATCGCCAAATTCAGAGGTCGCCTCATCGACCCACTTACCCGCAGTGCCCTTGGTACTGGTCTTGAGCCGCACATGCATGGAGCGGCCGGTCGTGTTGCGGGCATCACCGACCATCCAGTAATTGCCGGAGCGATGGCCGTTGGAGAGATATTCCCGGCACACCGCCTCGGCATGATCGCCAAGGCGGCGTGCCAGTTCGGAGGCCGAGCCGGTCATGATCGCCTCCCCTCAAGCCGCCGCGGTACGGTCGGTGACCCCGACCAGCGTATGGCGATCGAGGAGTGTCGCGAGGATGGCGGAGCCTTCGTCGCCTGTCGGGACGAACAGCTTCAGCTTCCAGGAGATGATTTCGGAGATCAGACCCAGCGCCTTCAGCCGCGGGACCATCGCTTCGGTGAAGCCGACCAGCTCGACGCGGTAGTCGTTCATGACGCGGCTGCGGCGCAGGACCAGGCCTTCGGCAAGCTGCAAGCCGATCTTGCCTTCGATCAGGCCTGTCCATGCCGCCTCCGGCGCAAGCGTCGGCACATGGTCGATACCAAGATTGCGTAGCATGGTGGCCACCAGCGTCGGCGCGATGTGACGGCCGATGATGCGTTCGCCGGCATCGGTCTGGATCCGGTAGACCTGGCAATCATGATCGGGCAGCCGCCGCCAGATCGGCAGCAACAGGCCGGCGACGATGTAGAAGGTGCTCGGGGTGAACTCGGGGACCGCGGTGACTTCTGCCTGCCACAATTCGCAGAACAGCTTCCGGTCGGCAGGCTGCCAGTGGGTTTCGGCAAGGGCGTCGAGGCCGAAGCGCAGTTCGTCGGTCGGCCGCAGCAGGCGCGCGCGATGCTCGACGGTTCCGTCGTCGAGCATCAGGCTCGCGGTCGGCAGCTGTATTGCCGCGCGGCTCGAACGTGTGTTGACCAGCAGAGCCGATTGGGGCTCCCGTACGATGGCCAGCGCGTCGACGAGGCCGAGCGGCCGGCTACGGTCCTTGCGCGCGACGGTCAGCACATGCGACTGCGCGCCCGAGACCGGGTGCGAGTAGACGGCGCGGCGATCGGTAACGACGATGCTCTCCGCCGTGATCGTCTCCAGCCCCTTGTCGTAATTGCCGGCGGCAATGGCGCCTTCTATTCTTCCCGCCATCAACTGCTCGAACACCTCGAACAGCAGGTTCTGGGTTTCGATGCGCAACGCTAGTAGGCGATTGAGCCAGGTCGTGATCGGCGGCAGTTCGTCGCGCAGCCCGCCCTCGTCAGTCGTCAGCGACAGCCCGGTCACAGTCTCGAAGGTCGTGAGCGAGCAGCCCTCGATCTTGCCCAGGTGCAACAGAAGATAGAACTGGCGAAGGGCCGCACGGGCATAGGGGCTTTCGAGATTGTCCTCGGACCGGAACAGTCCCGCCCCGCCGGTCTGGCGCTGGCCGCGCGTGATCGCGCCCAGCGTGTCGAGCCGTCGTGCGATGGTCGACAGGAAGCGCTTGCCGGCTTTCACGTTGGCGGCCATGGGCCGGAACAACGGCGGTTGCTTCTGATTTGTTCGGTGGGTCCGTCCGAGACCCTGGATGGCGTTGTCGGCGCGCCAGCCGGCCTCCAGCAGATAGTGTTTGCGCAACCTCTGGTTCTTCACCCCAAGATCGGCATGATAGGAGCGGCCGGTGCCCCCGGCATCCGAAAAGATCAGCACGCGCTTGTCGTCATCCATAAAGCTCTGGGTCTCGGCGAGATTGGCCGAGCCAGGGCGGTTTTCCACGGCGAGCCGATCGATGCCGTCGCGGCCGGTCTTCTTCACGATGCGGCGCGAGCGGCCGGTCACCTCGGCAACCCTGGCGGTGCCGAAGTGATGGATGATCTGGTCGAGCGCGCTGCCGACCGGCGGCAGCGATGCAAGTTTTTCGATCATCTCGTCGCGCCGGCGAATGGCCTCCCGGCACTGGACCGGGTTGCCATCTTCGTCGTGGACAGGCCGCGAATAGACATTGCCCTCCGCGTCCGAATATTCCTCGAACAGCTGGGTGGGGAAGGAGTGCAGCAAGTACCCGCCGACGTACTCGCGCGGCGTGACGTCGACATGCAGATCCGACCATTCCTCGGTTGGGATATCGACAAGGCGTCGTTCCATCAGCGCTTCGCCGGTCGAGACGATCTGTACGACTGCCGCATGCCCATCGGCGAGGTCCTGCTCGATCGCGCCGATCAGCGTTGGCATCATCATCGAGGTGATCAAATGCGAGAAAAAACGTTGCTTGGTACTTTCAAAAGCTGAGCGCGCCGCCGATTTTGCGTTGCGGTTCAGCGTGCCGGCCTCGCTGGTGATGTTGGTGGCCTCGAGTGCGGCAGTCAGGTTGTTATGGATGACCTGGAAGGCGTCCGCATAGGCGTTGTAGATGCGGATCTGCTCATCGGTCAGTGCGTGCTCGAGCAAGTCGTATTCGACGCCATCATAGGAGAGCGAACGCGACATATAGAGGCCGAGCGATTTGAGATCGCGGGCGAGCACTTCCATCGCCGCGACACCGCCATTCTCGATCGCGGCGACGAATTCGGCTCGGTTGGCGAATGGAAAATCCTCGCTGCCCCAGATGCCGAGACGCTGCGCATACGCCAGGTTCTCGACGGCGGTCGCACCGGTCGCGGAGACGTAGACAACGCGGGCATTGGGCAGCGCGTGCTGCAGCCGCAGTCCCGCCTTGCCCTGCTGCGAGGGCGCGACGTCGCCACGCTCGCTTTTGCCGCCAGCGGCATTGGCCATGGCGTGCGCTTCGTCAAAGACGACGCCATCGAAAGACTTATTTGCCCCCGACGGGTTTTCTCCAACCCCGTGGCTTTCGTTAATCCCCGTTTGGTTTTCGGCCCTCCCAGCCGACTTTTCTCTGCTCCCTGTCGGGCCTTCGGCCCACCTCGCCTCTTGTCCAACCCAGTCGAGGATCTGGGCGATCCGGGATTTCTTGCCATCCCGTTCCTGCGAGCGCAGGGTTGCGTAGGTCGTGAACAGGATGCCCTCGGCAAGGCGGATCGGTGTGCCCTGCCGATAACGTGAGAGCGGCTGGACAAGAAGTTTTTCCTGGCCAAGGGCTGCCCAATCGCGCTGGGCGTCCTCAAGCAATTTGTCCGACTTGGAGATCCAGATCGCACGGCGGCGGCCCTGCAGCCAGTTGTCGAGGATGATGCCGGCGACTTGCCGTCCCTTGCCGCAGCCGGTTCCGTCGCCCAAAAACCATCCACGGCGGAAGCGGACAGCGTTCGCCGCACCTTTTGGCGCGGCCGAGACGACATCGCAGGTCTCGTCAACCGTCCAGGCGCCGGTAAGATGGCCGCAATGGGCCTCGCCCGCATAGACGACGCTTTCTAGCTCGGCGTCCGACAGCAGGCCTTCGTCGATGAGCGCATCAGGTAAAAGCGGCCGATAGGAAGGTTTTGGTGGCGCGACGGCGGCCATTGCGGCCGACTGCACGAGCGGCGTCGGATGCGGCTTGGCGCGGGGAATGTCGATCGACTGGAGCGCGTACGGTTCGTAGATCGTGTCGGTGAGGCGGCCGCACTCCTCCGGGATCCAGTCGCGCAGCTCATAGGCGAGCGGGACGGCAGGCGCGCTGCTTGCCATGACCCGGCGAGCGGGCTTCGCCTGCACAATCGGACGGACCGATTGGATGGCCTTCGGAGCAGCCGTTGAGACACCGAGGGGTGCGGCTCTCGCCCCCGATCGGGCGCCCATGTGCATGGCGGCATTGCGCAGGATGCCGCTTGACAATGCACCGATCGAGTCCGGAAAGCCGCCCGGTGCTCGGGGCGGCAGGGCGGAGATCCAGGAGAGCAACGTCTCGACATCCATGGCCTTGCCCGGCGAGCCGGAGAAGCTGGTTGGGTCGGTAGCAGGAACTTTGTCGATGATGGTCAAGCGGGTCTCAGTGGTGGTGCCATGGCGGGCGTAGACACGGCCGTCGATCGCCGCGGTGAAAATGACGGTGCCCTGCTGCTGCAACCGTTCGAAGGCGGGCCGCCATTTGGGATTTTCCGGAGACAGTCCGGTGCCGGTGATGGCGACCAGGCGTCCACCCGGACACAGGCGTGCGAATGCGGAGGAGAGATGCCGCCATGCCGCATCGGCCACGTGGCCGTCGACATAGGCGCCGACGCTGAAGGGTGGATTCATCAACACGACGGACGGCTCGATTGCCGCGTCGAGATGATCGTCGATATGGGCGGCGTCGTGCCGCGAGACGGGGAACCGGGGAAACAGCAGGCCGAGGAGATCGGCCCGCGTCGCGGCAAGCTCGTTGAGCGCGATCGAGGCGCGCGCCATCTCGGCATGGACGGCGAGCAGGCCGGTGCCGGCCGAGGGTTCGAGAACGAGGTCGCAAGATGCAATCGCCGCGGCGTGCGCCGTGACGAAGGCCAGCGGCAAGGGCGTGGAGAGCTGCTGCATGGCCTGGCTCTCGTCGGAGCGTCGTGTTTGGGTCGGAACGAGTTCCGCGATGCGCTTCATCATCGCCAGCGTTGCCTGCGGCGTGGTCGACCGGGACAGGATCGCCGGGCCGAACCGGCGCAGAAACAGCACCTGGGCGACTTCGAGCGCCTCGTAGGCGTCCTTCCAAACCCAGAACCCTTGCGCATCGCTGCCGCCAAAACTTGTCGTCATGGCGGTGCGCAGTGCGGCGGTGGTGACAGGCTTGCCCTGCTCGAGGAAAGGCAGAAGCAGCGTTGCCGCTTGATAGATTGCCTGGGCGTTGTTGATGGAGGCCTGCGTCGGCGCGCCGAGGGAAGCGGCCGTACGTGCGACGGTTGAGATGGTCGAAACAATGTTCATGGAAATGTCCTTCGCGAGAGGGGGAATGATGCCCGCGCCGGCACTCTCTCCGCGCCAGCCGAGCCGCACTCCTCCCGGCTCCCCTCTGCCTCTGGCGCCAACGCACCAAGGGGTTGCGCTCTGCACAAAGCCATGACTTGAATGCGCGGACAGGGATGCGGCGGCGACCTGGAGCTGCGGAGGTGATGCGACGGTTCAGAATTGGCAGTGCGGTCTACGAGGAGGGAGCGCCTGACCTGCAGGCGGCGCTGGCGAACGCCTATACCCGCACCGAGCGTCCGCTATGCCTGTGCCGCGAGCCGGGCTGCCCGATGTACATCGCCCGCATCGGCGACATTCATCTGATCAAGCGCATGCCGCTCAGCGGCGGCGGGCATGATCCATCCTGTGATTCCTATGAATCGCCTTACCAACTGTCCGGGCTGGGCGCCTTGATGGGCAACGCGATACAGCTCGATCCGCAAAACGGCTTGGCCGCCCTCAAGTTGGACTTCAGCCTGTCGAAGACAGGGAGCCGGGCGGCATCGGTGCCTGCGGGGCAAAGTTCCGCCAACGTGACCGCCGATCCCAGGAGGATGTCGCTGCGTGGCCTGCTTCATTATCTCTGGCACGAGGCCGAACTGACGGTCTGGACATCGAGGTGGGCCGGCAAACGGCATTGGTGGAATGTGCGCTGGCATCTGCTTGAGGCTGCCGGGCAAATGACAGTGAGGGGCGGACCACTCGCGGATATCCTGTTCGTGCCCGAGCCGTTTCGGGCCGAGAACAGGCAAGCCATCGAGCAGCGTCGCAACGCGGTTCTCGGCATGGCGCTCCCGCCGAAATCCGGCCCACGAAAGCTGCTGGTTCTGGTCGGCGAGGTGAAAGAGATTGTTCCTGCCCGATCCGGTCAGAAACTTGTTATCAGACATTTGCCCGGTTTTCCCTTTATCGTCGACGATGCAATGCATCGGCGTTTGCAGGTACGTTTCGAAAATGAACTGTCACTGTGGGGAGCGGATTCCAGCTCACATCTCATGACGATCGCGACGTTCGGACTGAACCCGGCCGGCCTCGCCATCGTCGAGGAGATCGCGTTGATGGTGGTGTCCGAGAACTGGATTCCTTATGAGACGGTCCCGGAGAAAAGGCTCGTCGATGGGCTGGCTCGTCTTCGCGAGAAGAGCGTGAAGGGATTGCGCTTTGACCTGCAACCCGACCAGCCGATCGCCAATGCGTTGCTTCAGAACAGGGACGAGCCGACAGCGCTCTTTGTCGTTCCAGCCGGAGCGGACGAGACCTTTGAAGCGTCGCTCGACGAAATGATCGCCGCGCGTCCGGAGATCGGCTCCTGGGTATGGCGGGTCGGCGAAAGCGATATGCCGCCGCTGCCGCCTTGAGTGTCGGCGGAATTTCCGTCGCTGCTTCAGTATGCCTTAGGCCAGGCCCAGCTTTTTCTTGAGCTCGGCATTTTCCTTGCGCAGACGGTCGGCAAGCAGGCTCTTCAGGCGCTTGTTTTCTTCTTCGAGCGCGACAAGATCACGGAGATCGTCGCTGTCGGAAGAAGGTGCGGCAGCCCTCTTCCACTGATAGTAGGTCTGCTCGGATATGCCGGCCTGGCCGACCGCAATCTTGCTGGTCGCGCCGCCAGCGATCGATTTCTCGATCTGGGCAAGCTTCTGGGAGCGTTCCTTCTCGGAATATGTCTTGCGGGCGGTCTTCGCTGCCACGGGAGCTTCCGCGGCTGGGGGCGCAGGTTTCGCTCCGTTCTTGCGGACCGGCTTTACGAGCTCTGCCTTCGCTTTCTTTGCCGCCGGAACTCTCTTCTTGGATTCAGGCACTTCCACTTTGGCTGGGGCTACTGTCGTCTGAACAGCCTGAGCGTCCTGAAAATCGGCCATGATATACTCCGCTAGTGGTTTTTCTCCTTCTTCAGCATCAAGGGGTCTTATACTGAAGTCAATGACCTGGGAATTTGGAAGCTGAGCAGCATCAGTCGGCTGCGTCATCTCGGTGGCAATTTTGGACAGGTCGAGATCGCCCCAGATCGAATGGCTTGGCTTTTGCTTGCCGCGCCTCTGTTTCACTTCCACGATGAATGGCCGGATCTGGCGCTTCATAGTCTGTTCCTGATGTGAGCATGACTTGCAAGCCAAGTCGTTTGTTCGTGTTAGCGAGTACCCGACGTATCGCTTCGTCGTGCTTTGTCGGAGAAACCCCGCAACGAGCAAGCGGTGTGTCATGGGCCTAGGGCAACCGGCTCAATCAACGGGGGCAAACATGCCTAACGAGAGAGAGCTGTCTCATACACGCCATGGCTCAGGCGTCTAGCCGGCGGAGTGCGATGACTGTGCACAATCCGGCTGGAGCGATTGCAATCCCTATTTTCTTGGGAACTAATCTTCTCATGGCGGCGGATGAGCTGGACGCGCTTGTTTTCGGGATGGCGGTCGACAGCGTTCGTGCGCTTTCTGTTCCTTTCGCGGAAAAAGTCGCAGAAATCGCCCACAGAAGTCACGGCGTCCTGCTTTTCAATTTGCGCATCGATGGCGACATGGAACTTCAGCGCGTCGCCGCCATCCGGTATCCAAGTAATCAGACAGGCATTCTGGCGCTGGACAAGCAGGGCTCGGCGATCAGCCATTGCATGGTCAACGGCACTTTCTCCAGCTTTATCGCTCCCTTGGAGGACTGGAACACTCTGCCGCTACCGATGCAGGCCAGGACGAGTATCGCCGGCCCGGCCAGCCTCTTTATCGGCGCCTTACGCAATGCCGGATACATCCTGCGCGGCAGGTCCTGATCCGAAATTTTGCGCGGTGACTGGCCGATCATATCGTCGAACCAGTCGGCCACACGGCTTCGCTAAGGCGATTACCCACGGTGATCAGGTGACAAGGATCATCCGAGTTGAAGTCTGACCCTGATAGGTGGCTCGCTGAACTACGAGCACCTGGTCGGTGCTGGCCTTAAATACCGTGAAAATGCGCCGGCCGGCGGCGACGCACTGATCGAGCAATGTCGGTTGCCGTCACGGTATCTTGGAAAGCGATAGGGCTGCGTGCAAGCGATCGTAATGTGCGAGAGCGTCTCGCCCGTCGGCGTCCGATGGTACGCCTCCTCGATAGACATCGCGCCGCATAGCCTATCCGACGCGCCTCGTTTCAGCGGAGTAGGCGGACCGTGCTAATAGGGACGTTTCGCTTCCTAGCGGCAACTCTCAGGGACAACCTTTATCGTCGCCTCCCTTCTTTGAGTTCCGGCTTGATCGGGCGGAGGACAGGAGTTCGTCAATCTCGAGATCCGACAGATCATCGAGCAGCTTGAGGACAGCATCATGCCTTCCGGCGTTAACGAGAACCGTGCCTTTGCCGCGATGTTCGGCCCACCCGGTCTCGGGATCTGCGTTGCGGGCGATGCCCCTGAGTTCGACGGGGGTCATGTTCCAGATCGCCTCGAGCTTCTCCGCGCGGGTCATGCTGTCGCTCGCGCCGGTCTCGTGGGCGATGATGGCGGCGCGCATCTTGTCCGGGGATTGCCGGTCCGTGAGGTCGCAAAAACCATGAAAACAGCGTTCGCGGACGCGGATCCGGATCGTGAAGAATACGCTGGTCACGTTGCCGGCCTTGAACTCCGACATGCCGAACATGCCGGTGCGCATGAAGAGCGGCGGCAGCAAACCGAGCATGAAGTGATATTCTGACGCGGTGATCTGGAACCACTCGCCTGAATAGGGAGTGCCGGAAAGCGGATCGATGCCGGGAGTATCCTTGTGTCGGCTGAACAGTTGGAACATCTGCTCGCGGGTGGCGACGCCGTCGAGCACCTTCCTGAAGGGTGGATGTGCGGTCATGGGATTCTCCTGAACGCGGGTCGGCCACGCGTGGCATGAACCGCGTCGTCGCAACTGTTTGGTGGTGTTGTGGCTGTCGACTGGCCGAGCCCGCGGCCGGCGCGTGCACCGGCGATGATGGGGTTTGCAGGGTTCAGGCGGCACGTCGCTCGGAGGAACGCGAAGCGTCTCGACCAACCCCAGTGATGGCACGCACGGCGGCGGCGAGCGCCGGGATGTCGTCGAGCATGCCGAGCGCGACGAAGTGGTTGGCCCCGCCGACATAATCCTTGCGGCCCTTGCAGGTGCGGATCAGGATGCCGTGACCTGAGGACAAACCGAACTGGCCGACCTGAATGTAGGCACGGTGATGGTACAGGGTGACTTCGCCGGAAACGGCAATACCCGCCTTGTTTGAGCGCAGGTCAAAGCAGCCCGATGGCAGGTTTAGTTCGGCGGCGAGTTTTTCAGCCGTGAACGCGCTGTCGTGTGAAAACGCCTCTTCTGCTTGCTCGTCATAGGAGCAGCTTCTGTTCCAGTCGAACATGTCGATCTCCATGAAATGAACAGGCCCGTGATCGCTCACGCGATCCCGGGCCCGTCATCGGGTGGGTTAAATGGTGGAACGGTCAGGCGGCCGCGCGGCCCTCAATGACGTCGGCGCCGACCCCGTCCGCGGAGACTTCCTCGAGATAGGCCCGACCATACTGGTTGTTGGCGAGCCAGCGTTCGGCCGCCTCGCGATCCTTGGCGAGATAGAGCAGCTCCGGGCTGTCGCCGCGTTCCTGCAGGACGCGGACCATGCCGATCGTGGGACGCTCGACGATCTCGAAACCCAGGTCACTCTCGACGGACCAAGTGCGCCTGACCGAGACGACGATGATGCCGCCCTGCTCGAAATCGCCCTCATGCAGGGTGAAATAGGCCGGCGAGCTATAGGTCGCGCGCTCGCGCGGCGGTTCCTTCCTGACCAGGCGACCGACGCCGTTGCGGCTTTCCCAGGCCGCAAGTTTTTTGGTGAAGCGAGCCGGCGGTTTCGCGGTGCCGTCGCTGTACCGGATAACGCTCCCCAGAGGAGCGGATTCGTACACGATATGTGCGGACATGTGGATTTCTCCAGCGGAAAACGAAAAGGACCCGGCGGAGTGCCGGGCCCGGTGCGAGCGTGAGGCCGATTATTCAGCGGCCTGGAGGTGGTCCGCCTCGTCGCCGTCGCTGGTCACCGGCTCATCGGAGGACGGATCCGCATCGTCGGCGAGAAAGGCCGGCAGCTCGGCGGCATCGCCGTCGCGAGCCGCCTCGTCCGACATATCGCCGGCGACCGCGTCGCCAGCATCGGTAGCCACTTCATCGACCTCAAGACGCAGCGGCTCGGGCAGCCAGTTCGACCCTTCGAGAAGACGCGCGGCTTCACGCGCCATGATGTCCTTCTTCATGTGGTCGATCAGCTGCGCGGAATCTGCGCCACGCGCTTCATGGACTGCCTGTAGAATCCGCGCCTTGGTGAGCCGCCCGAGGAACTCGACCGTAGGCGTCCAGCCGGCGTCGACCATGTCGAACTGGAGGGAACGGCCGAGCACGTCTGCATGCTCGAGCGCCTTCGGTCGCCTATTCCAGGGTTCGACCACCGCATTGAGGGTCAGCGAGACGCAGTGCGCGAACAGCGCCTTGCGGCTTGCTTCGTCGAGGCCGAGAAGGAAGTCCCACAGGCCTTCCGTCTCATCGGGCAAATCGCGGTCCCAGGCTTCGTGCCGCTCGGCGATCTCCTTGGCCCAGGATGTCTCGGCAAGGCCGTCGACCTGGCTGAAGCTGCCGCTCTTCAGGCTGATCTCCAGGCACGTGTCCGGCGCGAAGCGATAAAAGACCTGCAGGACGAAGGCATGGAGTGCCGCGACGATGGCGATGTCGACGTCAGCGGCGAGCGTGTTGCGTAGTGCCAGCGTCCGCTGCGCGGTCAGGTCGAAGACCAGCCGATCGGGCAGTGGCTTGATGCCATCATCCTCGCCGTCGTCACTAGCGCTGTCGTTCACCGGCTTGCCGTTTACGACAACACCATCGCCATCGTCGCCGCCATTGGATCGGGTTCCGCCGTCGGCGCCCCCTTCCTCGCCCTCATCGACGTCGCCGGTTTCGGTCCGCGGCTCGTCCTCGGACCGCACGAAACCGGCGTCGACCTGGAGCTTGCCGTTCGCGGCAAGCGTAACGAACACACCGGCAATGGCCTTATGGGCGGGATCGTAGCTTTGAGGACGATCATCCATCGCATCGAGTTCGGCACCCAGCTGGTCGAGCTTCGCCTCGATTGCCTCGTCGGCGTCCTCGGCACGGGCATAGTCCGCATCCAGCTTGTCGTATTCGGCCTTCAGCGCCTCGTAGCGTTGGATGTCCTCGGCGCTGAGCTCCTGCGGCTCGGCGTAGATCCGCCGCATCCCGGAGGTGTGGCCATAAGGGAAGCTGATCGCTGCCTCGACCCATTTCCACCCTTCGGCGCGGATCGCCTCGGCATCCATCTTCAGCCTGTCGAAAACGAGCTGCTCGAGGAGCGCCGCATCCTGGAACCAGCCGCCAGAATCCTGCTCGAACAGGTCGCGAAGGATGACGCCGCCGGCAGCTTCATAGGTTTCGGCGCCGACATAGACGGCCCGGCGATCATCGGCCCGGACCGTGGTCTCCGTCAGCAGGCGCCTGATGCAATAGGGTTCCTGCATGTGCGAGCCGGCAATCCGCTCCCAGACCTGCTCCTGGCGCGCGTGATCGTCCGAGATCGAAAACGCCATGATCTGCTCAAGCCGGATTTCGTCCTTCTCGTAGAGACCGAGAAGCCTCGGCGACACCGATGCCAGCCGCAGGCGCTGCCTCACCGTCGCAGGCGATACGAAGAAGCGGGCGCCAATCTCCTCCGGATCGAGGCCCTGATCGCTGAGCGTCTTGAAGGCCCGGAACTGGTCGAGCGGGTGCAGGTCGGCGCGCCGCAGGTTTTCGGCAAGCGAATCCTCTTCGGCCGAGGTCTCCTGCTTACGGTTGACGATGCAGGGGATCGGCTCGTTCTTCGCCAGGCGCTTCTGCTTGATGAGGATGCTGAGCGCGAGATAGCGACGGCCGCCGGCGGGCACCTCAAACATGCCGGTCTCCTCGCCCTCGCCGTCGAGCACGGGACGGACGTTCAGGCTCTGGATCAGCTTTCGCCGCCCGATGTCTTCGGCCAGCTGCTCGATCGACACGCCGTCCTTGATGCGCCGGACATTCTTCTGCGACAGCCTGAGCTTGTCATAGGGAATGTTCTCCGCGGCGTTCATCGCAATCTTCTGAATGGCGTTGTTTGCCATGGTCAGGTTCTCCATGACGGGCGGCCCGGGGCCTCTCCCCGAACCTCCAAGCCCGTCAGGAATCTCCCCTCCCCCCTCTGCCTCCAGGCCTCACACCGGCGCCGGCCGCCTGCCGCAAAGCTTCGCTGGACTGCGGACGGCAGAGTGACTATGCCAGGGTTTAGTACCGAAGTGCTCACCGCCAATGAGGCGGCGGCGGTAACGCAGGTGCCGCTTAAGCAGGTGCATCGCATCATCGATGCCGGATTGCTACGCGGCCGTGTCGAGACACGCCGCGGCAGCCGCGTCATCATCGGAGCGGGTCTCGTCGGCCTACGCCTCGCCTGGCTGACGGCGGAGACGCTGACGCCTGCCGCGCGGCGGCGGATCGTCGAGCACGCCATTGCCGATGATGCTGCGCCCGTGGTCGCGGACGATCCGCTTAAGGTCGATCTGAAGCCGATCACCGCCGGGGTAAGGACCGGCCTCAGCCGCCTGAGGAAAGCCAAGGCCATGGTGGCGCGCGATACAGCGGTACTTAGCGGTCAGCCGGCCTTTGTGGGAACACGCGTGCTTGTTCATGACGTTGCCGACATGCTCGCCAATGGCGATACGCCCGAGACGATCCGTGCCGCCTATCCGCAACTGACTCTCGACCGGATCAGGCTCGCGGCCGACTATGCGCTCGCCTATCCGCGGCGTGGCCGTCCGCCGGTCAAGCCGGCGTGGCGCAGCACGGCGGCGAAGTCGGCACGCACAATCCGTCTCGACGATCTGCCGGCCGTTTCGTGAAATTCCTGATCGACGAATGCCTGAGCCCAGAGCTTGCGAAACTGGCGCGAACGGGGTTTTCCAGAGTCGAGCCATGTGCGCTGGCTGGGCCTCGCCGGCGCCAAGGACCATATGGTGACCCGGCGCGCGGTCGATGACGGCTATGTGCTCGTCACGCACAACACGACCGACTTTCGCGGCCTCTATCGCCGCGAGGAGCTGCATGTCGGGCTGGTCGCCTTCAACACCGCCCTGGCCTGATGAGCCTCGATCTCCAGCACAGGCTCTTTCATCTCGCCCTTTCGGACCTCGGTGAAACGAAGTGCTGGAGATTACGGTGGATGTCGCGCGTACCATCACCATCGAACGGTTCAATCTACCCGACTAACGGACCTCCGAATTCGTTTCCTGCAATCGGGCTGCCAGAAGCCGCCGCTCGCATAACGAAAAAGCCCGCCGCGGGAGGAGGTGCGGCGGGCTTGATTTGGACGACAGCATTCGGGAGGAATAAATGCCGTCCCTGATCGCCAAGGTCGGGAGGAGGTGACCCGGACGAAACTCCATACCGACAGGCTACTCCCTTCCGCGCAGCCGAGAAGCATTAATTGTGCATAGCAGCATTGCGGTTTTGTGCGGCGCACATCCGGGCCGGAGAGATGGGTTTTCCCGGGTACCAGCGCAGGCCGTATGCTGCGCGCCGCAGCGATGCACATGTTGGAACACTGGCAGCGTCAGCAGCCCAGTGACGTTCATACGCCCCGGCGCGCAGCATTGCGGTATCATGCTGCCAGATCGAGCAGCTTCTTGGCCTTGCCCTCCATCTCCAGGCGAACATCCTGATGCGGCTTGTCGCGCGCCACCCGCGTAATGCCCTGCACGAAGTCGAAAATAGAGACGGGCGGGTGCCCTTCCTCCGAAAGCATGGCATCGATGATCTTGGTCGTCTCCACCTTCGAGAAGCCGTGCTTGCGCAGGAAACTCTGGCGATCTTCATCGTCGCGAGCGACGATCCGCTCCCGCGAAGCCTTGATGCCATTGACGAACGGCATGGGCGAAGACTCCGCGAACTGGATCAGCGCTGGTTCGGCTTCCAGGGCAAAACGCGAGGCGGCATATTTGGAATGCCGGATGGTGATTTCCTCGAAATCTTCGACGCCCCATAAATTACGATTCTGGCACACTGCGCGTAGATAGAAGCTGGCAATCCCGAGGGTGCGGGCTCCGACTTCGGAATTCCAGCAATAGAAGCCGCGAAAATAGAGATCCGGTTCCCCGTTCGGCAGGCGCCCGGCCTCGATCGGGTTCAGGTCGTCGACAAGAAACACAAACACATCGCGGTCGGACGCATAGAGCGTCGTTGTGTCGTTGGAGATGTCGACGTTCGGATTGTAGATTCCCGTTGACCAGTTGAGCACACCGGGCACCTTCCAACGCGTGTCGCCGGTGCCGTTGCCGGCGATTTTCTGCACGGCCGCGATCAACTCTTCATCGAAAATCCTGCCGTAGTCCGGACCCGTTACCGCTCGTAGCTCGAGGCGTCCGTTCTCGATTTCCAGCGTCTTCACCTGTTCGGCGCGGTGGTTGAGGAGACCGTGCTGAAGGTTGATCGCCGCGAGCGGGGCCGGAAGCTGGCGCAGATAGGGGGCCGGCGTGCCTACCAGGCTGGCGAGTTGGCCAAAACTCCAATGTGTGGGGGCAACTGGGGCAGGCGCATCGGGCAGCATTAGCCTCAGGCGCTGCGGATCGTCGCGGCTGGCCTCGACGCGGATCAGCTCACTTTCGACGATGCGGGTCTTGCTGCGCTCCGACCGGGCCTTCACCGAATTCCGAAGGTCGGTGAGGGTTAGGTATCGCTCGTCCGCCGGCCGGTTGAACCATTCTGACGACACGCGGCCGATGCGCTGGCCGCGGCTTATGTCGACCTTGTAACCGGCACGCTCGTTGCGCTTGGGCGTGTGAATTTCCATGTGGGTCATAGGTGTCGCTCCTCGGCGGGCGCCGGGAGACTCTCTCCCGGACCTTCACCCGCCACCGCGGCCCGCCCGCCCTCTTCCTCCCCGGCATCCGCGCGCCACTGGAAGCGTCGGCATCGCGGCAGCGGCCGTGTCAAGGCTGGCACCCAGGAAGGAAGGCTCGGGCTTCAGGAAAGCCCGCGCCTGGGACCAAGCGCCGCTTCACCTTCCGGACGCGACAGAAATCCGCTGTGCTTTCTTGCGCACCAAGACCCGGGACCCATCCGGATTTCAGGTAGCGGCCTGCTGAAATTGGACAGGCAACTTGCCTTGAGATTGGGCAACTGCCAGTTCTGTTCTGGCCCTAGCCAGAAATGTATGAATTGACCACACGTCATGATACGCGAAGACCGTGTCATGGTCGGAATTGAGAGTGTAATTGCATGTCGAGCAGGTTCGTCCGGCCCGTGGTGGTGCAAGTTGGCCGGCATGACCGTGAGCGCGTCATATTCGATGTGAACGACGCAGCAACGATCCTGCTGCGGAGTTTCCCTCATCAGACGGAGAAGCGAAAACTGGCGATGGATGCATGTCTTCAGGTTCTGCGTGGTGAAGCTCAGCCGTCGTTAGCTAGACGGGCCTTCGTTGCAGCGGCGTTAAAAGCGAAAATCCTACGCAGCGACTGAGGTCCAAATTGATAGTAGCCTCGACGGCTTCCAAAGTGACTGGGGGAAGCTGAGCTTCACGCCCGTCGCAGCGATGACCGGGATTTGTGCAGCCGAAGCAGAACATCGAGTCCTGGCGTCGTGGGAAACAACCCGACGTGGCGGCGGAGCGGCGCGCGGCGGCGCATCCGATCCAGAATGTCAGCTTCTAAATCGGCGGATCGGGTCTCATTACGATCGTGCCGCGCGAGTGGCTGGAGGCGAACGCTTAGCTGCCAATGCGCGAAATCGACGAAAACGGACGGAGGCGCGTAGACGCGTCCTCCGCGATCGTGGAATTACCTGAATCGCCAAGCTGGGCCCCAACCTGCAAGGCCGGCGCCGTCAAGCGTTCTTATTCCACGCCCCCAGAGGCGCCGGCCGCCTTCAGAAGGAAGGCAGCGGAGTTTGGGTTATGGCCGAGCCCGGCACGCGAACTCATTCCTCCCTGAATGCCCGTTGGATTTGATCTGCCAGAGGTTTTACGAGGTAAGACATCATTGTGCGGCTGCCGGTCGAGAAGAACACCTCGACAGGCATACCGGGCGACAAGGTCAGGCCCTTCAGCCTCGTAAGCTCTGCACGTGGCAGGCTGACACGCACAGTATAGAAGCTCGTGCCGCTTCGCTCATCGATGCTGAGATCGGGGGAGATCTCACTGACGACACCATTCAGCTCTGGCGTGATCCGCTGGTTGAAGGCCGAAAATCGCAAGGTTGCGCTCTGCCTTGGCATCAGCTGATCAATGTCCTGCGGAGCCACACGTGCCTCGACGGTCAGGTCGTCTGTGACAGGGACAATCTGCATGATGAGCTCTCCCGCAGATATGACGCCACCGACCGTGTGCACGCCGAGCTGGTGGACGACGCCAGTCTGCGGGCTGCGTATATCGATCCGCTTGAGTTGATCCTCGGCCGAGACCTTTTGCTCGACCAACTCCGAGAGCTTTGCCTGGACGTCGCGGAGCTCGGTTGCCACCTCGCTGCGCAAATCCTGGTCGATCTGAATGATCTGCAAACGGATTTCAGATGTATGGCCCTTCGATTGCGCGATTGCCGCAGTCAGCTTGCCATGCTCGCCGTCAAGCCGGACTGCGTCACGCTCAAGCGTTGTTATGCGATCAAATGAAACCAGCTTGCGTTGCCAGAGTTTGCGCATGCCGTCGAGTTCAAGCCCGATCAACTTGATTTCCTGGCCTTTAGCATCCCTTTGCTCGGTCAAGCCGGAAACTTCTTCGCTGAGCTGAGCAATGCGCTCTCTCAACTGAGCCTTCTGGCCAGCGCGTGCCTGGCGACGAAATTCGAACAAGGATTGCTCGCCGGTCATCGTACGCCGGATCTCAGGATCGTCCTGCCGCGAGGTCAGCGAAGACGGAAAGGCGATGGTGTCAGCGCTATCACGCTCGGCCTCGAGGCGGGCCAGACGGGCCTCGAATTCGTCCAGGCTCTTGGTGACGATGGCTAGATTGGCCCGAGTCACGGTCTCATCGAGACGGATCAAAATCTGGCCCGCCTTCACGGCATCGCCTTCCCGCACGAGGATCTGACCGACCACGCCGCCCGTTGGATGCTGGACTTTCTTGACGCTGGAATCGACGACCAGCTTTCCCGAGGCAATAACGGCTCCAGAAAGCTCCGTAACCGCGGCCAGGCTTCCCGCCCCACCAACCAGGAGCATGCAGACCGCGAGGCCGCCGAACAGATAGCGTCGAATGGTCCGGTCGATCGCGGATGCCGCGTGTCGGGTCACTGTGCCGCCTCCTCAAGGCCGGAGACGACCTTCAGGGGAACGCCGCCCGAGCGGGTTACCTTGCCCAAAACCTCATTCTTGGGGCCAAACGCTTGGACACGCCCGTTCGCCATGACGAGTACCTGATCCAGGCTTGCAAGCGCGCTCGGCCGATGTGCCACCACGACAGCAATGCCGCCTCGCGCCCGCACCCCCTCAATTGCCGCCGCCAGCGCGGCCTCCCCCTCGGAATCGAGGTTGGAATTAGGCTCGTCCAGGATGACGAGGAACGGATCGCCATAGAGGGCCCGTGCGAGCGCAACCCGCTGTCTCTGGCCCGCCGAAAGCGCCGACCCGGCCTCGCCGACCCGCGTTTCGTAGCCTTCCGGCAGATGGACGACAAGGTCATGAACGCCGGCCGCGCGGGCCGCCGCCAGTATCTTGTCCGAAGAGGCTTGTGGCTCGAAACGTGCGATGTTCTCGGCAATTGTGCCATCGAACAGTTGCACATCCTGCGGCAGATAGCCGACATGATTGCCCAGCTCTTGCGGCAACCACTGGTCGAGCGTTGCTCCGTCCAGCCTGATGGTCCCGCGGGCTGGAAGCCATATCCCGGCTATTGCTCGGACAAGCGATGATTTTCCGGACGCGCTCGGTCCGACGATGCCAAGGCCGGCACCCCTTTCTAGCGCGAACCCGACATCCTGCACAACCACACGACGCTCGCCGGGTGGCGTGACGCTGATGCTTTCTACCGCAAGAGCAGATACAGGTGCCGACAGCGAGACGCTCGTAGCAGTTTCAGGAAGCAGGGCCAAAAGCTGGCTCAGCCGGGTCCATGCCTGGCGAGCACTGACGAAACCCTTCCAGTGGGCGATAGCCAGTTCGACCGGTGCGAGCGCCCGGCTCATCATAATCGAACTGGCGATCATAATACCGGCTGTCGCTTCTTGATGAATGACCAGATAGGCGCCGATCGCCAGTATACCCGACTGCAGCATCATGCGCAGGATCTTCGAGATCGTGCCGAGCGTCCCAGCCAGGTCGCTGGCTCTTGCGTTCGTGTTGAGAAACTCGGCGTTGACGATTGACCAGCGCTCGGCGATGCGCGCGCCAAAGCCCATCGCCTGCAGAGCCTCTGCATTGCGACGCGTCGCCTCCGCAAGCGTATTGCGCGCTGCCGCCTGGCTGTTTGCCCTCTTCGCAGGCTCCCTGGTGCGAACTTCGGCAAGCACAGTCAGGCTAGAGAGAATGATGGCGCCTGCCAGAGCCGTCATGCCGATCCAGAGATGGAACAGGAAGCATATTGCCAGATACAGCGGCATCCAGGGCAGGTCGAAAAGCGCAGTCGGACCAGTGCTCGACAGAAACGAACGCACCTGGTCAAGATCCCGCAACGACTGAAGGCCGTCGCCTGGGAGCTTGATGCGCAACGGCAAACGCATAAGGGCGCTATAGACTTGCCCGCTCAATCGCCCATCCAAAGCCATCCCGATGCGCACAAGCAACCGCGACCGGATAAGCTCAAGAACGCCTTGGAAAATGAACAGCATGCCGGCAAATACGGCAAGCCCGACAAGCGTCGGCACACTGCGGCCGGGTACGACCCGATCATAGACCTGCAGCATGAAGAACGAGCCGGTCAGCGCCAGAACATTGACGACGCCGCTCATCAGGGCAATTCCAGCGAACGCGCGGCGGAAAGAAGCCAAAACCGCAGCGAGGGTTGTTCGTGGCGGCTCGGACGAATGGGAATGCGACATCGCCTTCACATCGGTTCCAGTTCGGTCACCGGCGCAAGGATCGCGCCCGCAATCAGGCTCGGTGTCTCCATACCGCAGCCGCCGTCAGCTGTTGCGCCTAGATATGCCAATCGTTCAGCGCGTACGCATGGATGTAGTCGATCTGCATGTCCGCAGGTGTCGCAAGCCCGTCGGCGGGCGCTCCCGCCAGGCCACCGACCGCCAGATCGACCAGCATATACATGGGGTCGTGCATATCGGAAGGCGTTGCGGCACGAGCAACTTCGACGTCATCGAAATACCAGACGAGTTCGTCTTCTGTCCACAGCACTCCGTAATTGTGGAACCCTTCGGTATCCGCGGCATAGGCCGTCGAGGACACTGTCGTATGAGTTCCCGTCTCGTTGGAGTGGCTTGTCATAATGAGCTTGTTTGGATCCTGACCGAGCATTTCCACGACGTCCAGTTCCGGTGGCCAGGAGCCGTCAGCCGGGAGAAGCCAGAAGGCCGGCCATACACCTTGCTTTGCGGGCATGTCAGCCCGAATTTCGAAATAGCCGTAGGTTTGTGCGAAGGACTCATAGGTCGTCAGCAAACCTGACGTGTATTTGTAATCGTTTATGTAGGGCTGGATTGCCGCGGGAGCCCGGGCGGCGGTAATCGTGAGAACACCGTCCTCAACGCTGAACGGGTTGACCGAACTCGTCGGGGCGTAGTTGGTGTCGATATACCATTGAAGCTCCTTATTGCTCGTGAGCGAGCTGCCGTTCGCGGCACCCCACCAGAAGTTCGAGTCCCAGGTGCCGCTCGAGCCATTCCACAGGTCGAGCGTGTTGAACTCGTCCGAGAAGGTGAGTTCCAGATGCGACCTGTCCAGGGCCAGATCGAACTGGCCTGGGTTGAACTGGTCGATGGTCTTATTGGCGAAAACGAGAAACTCGTCATCGGACAGGTTAAGTCTGACGTTCGCCCCCGACTGGACCATGTTGGCGTGCACATCCTCGAAGGAGGTGAAGCCGAAGCTCCCGACGCGCGCGGTATCATCGGCGCCAAAGTCGAGGATCAGGTCACTGCCGTTGCCGGGGGTCACGACGAAAATGTCCGCACCGGATCCGCCCTTGAGAACGTCATCGCCCTGCAAACCGTCGAGCGTCTGTTGGCCGGAGCCGCCGGTAATGATGTTGTTTAGCTCGTTTCCGAAAGCATAGTGTTTGTCGCCGGTGACCGTCAGGTTCTCGAAATTCGCTGGGAGCTTGTAACTCATCCAGGTCGAGATGGTGTCGACACCCTCGTTGGGCAGCTCGACGGCCTTGTTTTTGGAGGAATACAGATAATAGATGTCATCGCCCTTGCCGCCGTACATCGTTACGGTGACGCTACCGTCGGCGTACATGGAGTCGTTGTAGATGCTGCCATAAAGTGTCGGGCCGGAATTCGTCGCCGAATACCACTTCACGGAGGACCCGCTGTAGGGGAGTGGAACACCCTTGGCGTTCAATACGTTGGCCATTCTGGTCCTTTCTCCTCTTTCTCGCCTCGATATCGGGCCTAACACCTATTGAGAGCAAAAGGAGCCAGTACCATTTAGCTTTCGAGTTCGGAGAGTTACCAAAAGCTTAATACGCAGCGCAGCCACTTGCCCGGGGCCGCCTCACCCCCTCAAGGGCACAAGGCGTCGCACCCGGCGCTTGCCGCTCTCCTTCGGCCGGTCGCGATGTTAGAAATATGGCCGTTGCACACGACGCAAGGCCTGTTGTCAGGTGCATGACGCGGTGCGAAATGCAGCCTTGGCGATGGCGGGGGGTGCATTGTTGATATTGTACGCACGGAACAGGCGCGCAAATGACATCTGATTCAGAGAAGGCCGGGGCGGTCGAGCAGTTGCTTGATACACCTGAGCTTGCAACCGCACTGGAAAGCGAACAGTTCAAAAGTCCTAGAACTGCCACTTCAGCTATCGGAAATCCTTTCCGTCCGTCGTAGGTTGTCGTCCCAGGCCCCGCATCAGCATGTCTTGCTGCATGCGCTGGCGAAGTGGCGTGATCGGAGCGTCGGTCGACAAGGTAGCTATGGCAAGTTCCTCTCGTTGAAGGGAACTCCATGGTCGGATCGCAGGCTTTACCTGCTCAAGGCCTATGAATACGCGTCATCTCAGAACTAGGCGACCATCCCGCGAAGCGGGTTCGTGCATCGGGCGCGAAGCGGTCATTCGCCATGCGATGGTCAGAGGTCCTTTTCGGGTCATGAGCGTTGGTTCTGTGGACGCCGCCTTTCGGGAAAAGCGATCCGGCGTCAGGAAGGTCCGGAATGGGTCCAGATCACCAGCAACAGGTGCAAATTTGCCAGACTACAATCTGGACATTTCGGACAATCCGTACTATCTAGGGCGAGAAATATGGTACCAATGGTGGTCGTTATAAACGCTCGCAACTCGGCAGTTCGCGCAGATGCAAAGGTCGATCGTGAGACGGTCGCTGACATTCTCGATGTGTTATCGCGACGGCATCCAGGAATATCCAAGTCCGCTCTGAAAGCCGCCGGCAAGGCGGTCGCCGCCCTGACGGCGGTAACGTCTCGTCTGTCCCCTGCCGAGCAGCGCCAGATCGCTGCGCACGAACAGGCACTGGCGAGAGCAGTGGAGAATGTGGTTACGGAGCTCGCCCGACCCAGTAAGATACTTGCTCCAGTAGAGGTCGAAAAGCCCCTGGAGGTCAGCCAAGGCGCAGGCCGCGGGAAGGTCTTTGATCTTGAAGAGGGCTGGCTGCGCCTCGCTGAATATGCAACGCCGACACGCCTTGAGGATTGGGCTGGTCCTGTCGCCGGTCCCGGTGAGATCGAAAAGATGTTCGGGACGAAGCGTTCGACCCTGCACGATTGGCAAAGGCGCGGAGCCGTGATCGGACTGCTCAAGGGCGAGCGGAAGCACGTATTTCCGCTCGCCCAATTCGTCGACGGTCGTCCTGTTGAGGACATGGCCCGAATCACGAAGATCATCGGGAATCCTCGTGCGACGTGGCTGTGGCTGACCCAGCAGCATGTGAGCGACACCGGCGAAACTCCGCTCGACCGACTCAAGGCTGGGCGCATCGATGAGGTCGTCGCTGACGCCGAGTTCGATTTCGGCTGATCGTGGAGCTTGACGCCGAAGTCGTCGCGGACCTGGCAATCAGATTCCAGCCGCAACACTACCTGCGGGCAATGCGACAGGAGTACGCAGCTACTCCATTGGGCATGGGGTTCGGACAATCGCGCTTCGCAAGCCCCGACCGGTCCTTCATGGTCCTCTACATTGCTCGCGACCTGGCGACGGCGATCGCCGAGACGATTATTCGCGACCGGTTCGAGGGAAAATCTTACCGCATGCTGCATCTCTCGGAAATCGCTGGCTGGGCCGTGTCCGAAGTCTCTGCTACGTCGCCCCTGACGGTGATCGACGTCCGGACCACCGGCCTGCTGCGGCTCTGGATCAGCACCGACGCTGCACGTGCCAAACAACAGCAGGAAGGCCGGAAGCTGAGCCAGACTCTCTTTAACGGGTTCGCCGTTGACGGGATCCTGTAGAATTCGCGGCTGACCGGAGCGGAATGCGTGGCGGTCTACGACCGCGCCGTTGACGGCAGGCTCAGGGCCCGACAGGCCACGGCGCTCATGCGGAACTCGTGCCGGCGCTAAGGCAGCTGAACGTTCGGGTTATCCGCGGCGACCTTTCGTAAGGAGCCGTCGGGCTATCTCTAACCTAGATCACTCGTGCTGCGCAACGCGAGCGCTGGCGCGTGACGCAGGATGGCATGAAAACATCAGATCTGGAGCAATGGCTGAGAGGGTTTAAGGCAGAAGTCTCGAAAACTTCCGCACCTGGAACGGTACACGCCTACATTGCTAGACGGCACGCCTCTGTTCCGGCAAAGCTGCGAATCGCGGGGCCACTGGCAATCCGCAGGTCGGTGGGTTCAGGCAATGCTCATTGAAAGATGGGCCGCCGACTTTCCTTTGGCCGTAAAGCTCGGCGGGTTGTCGGTCTCAATTGCCGTCTCAAATTGATCGGCGGGACGTGGCGACGCGGATGGCTAGCACGCTGCCGTTCGAACGCACCAGCGTCGTCGGCGCCTTGCTTTTGTGTCGGAACAGAAGACTTGCCTTTGGGTGATCACCCGTCATGACTAGGGATGAAGCAGAACAGGGTGTTCGCTACTTTTGCACAAAATGGGCTGAAGAGCGCGGGCTTCCTCATCAGCCAGAGAATCCAAGATTTTCCGATTTCTTTTCTTGGCTTGAGCAGAAGTCGCCGGGCCACTTGAAATTCCGAAGCAGCACTTCGGTGCGGGACGACGTCGAGCGATGGTTCATCGACGAATTCAAGCAAGGTTGGCGCTACTAGCAAGCGATTTCCGGAGAGGCCGGTGCCGTGCTCCAGGCCACCTTCCGCGATCACGCCATACCCACTTCACTTGCCTCTGTTAGCTTCTTCCTGCGGCGGGAGACCCCAATCCCGCCTGGCCGGCGCCTAACAGGCAAATCTACCCCAACGCCCCCCAAACGGCGCCGGCCACCTTCCCGCGAGCGACTGTCAGCCGCTCTAGTGGATCCCGCCAGGAGGTTGTAGATCGAGCGTTCCTTGACGTTTATATGCTGCCCAAGCCTCGGCAGGCACTGCCGAATCCGCCCGGGCCAGCAGTCCGCGCGCTCAGTCTCGGTAAGTGAATTCCACCACTGCATGCCGGCTATTTCATCAGCAGTCGGATTCCGGTTCGGTTCGTCTGCCATTTTCTTATCCTTGCATACGGCTTGAGTGGCGCAGGCCCGCAACTATCAGAACGGCCAAAAGCCGGCCAAAAATGCCGGCATTTTGGAGTGCGCCCCTGAGGGTGGACAGATCGGGATGTGTGGATTGACCAGCCTTCCGGGTTTTCGGAGAGAGAACCCATGGCAAAGCACCGCAGTCACAGCATCGAGTTCAAACGCCAGGTCGCGCAGGAGTTCATCGCCGGCGAGACGCTGCACGGCTTGGCTAAGCATCACGATGTCTCGCGCAACCTGATCCGCATCTGGGTGCGCAAATATGAGCAAGGAGCGTTCGACGATGATGCGCAGGCCGCTGACCTGATCCAGGAATACGAAGCCCGGATCGCAGCGCTCGAACGGTTGGTCGGTAAGCAGGCTCTGGAACTGAGTTTCTAAAGGGGGCTCTGAGAAACGCACCGCGGCCGAGAAGCGGGACTACATCCGTCATCACCGGCCCTGCGGCATCAGCGTTGCCGAAGGATGCCGGTTGATGGGAATCGCGCGCTCCACCTACTACGATCCCCTGGAGAACGCGGCCGACGACACCGCGATCGTCGAGGCAATGTTCTCGATCAGCGACGAGTTCGAGTTCTACGGTTATCGCCGTGTCGGCGCTGCGCTGCGTCAGCAAGGCCTCGTCGTGAGCCACAAGAAGATCCGGCGCCTGATGCACGAGCATGATCTGCAGCCCAGGATCAGGCGGCGCTTCGTGGCCAGCACCGACAGCGATCATGATGTCCCGATCTTCCCCAACCTGGCCAGGGACATCGTTGCAACCGGCCCGAACCAGCTCTGGGTCTCCGACATAACCTATGTCGCGCTGCCGACCCGCTTCGTCTACGTCGCAGTCATTCTCGACGCCTGGTCGCGCATGATCGCCGGCTACGCCATTGGCCGATCGATCGATGCGCGGCTGACGATGGCAGCCTTGAAGGCGGCCATTGAACGGCGCCAGCCGCCGTCCGGCTGCATTCATCATTCCGATCGGGGCTCCCAATAGGCTGCGCAGATTTACCGCGAAGCGCTGGAAACAAACGGCCTGACGGGCTCGATGGGCCGCAGAGGCAATCGTTACGACAACGCCAAGGCGGAGAGCTTCATGAAGACGCTGAAGGTCGAGGCGGTCTACCCGATGGCCTTCGAAACCTTCGACGACGTCATTGATCACCTTCCCCGCTTCATCGAGGAGGTCTACAACAAACGCAGGCTCCATTCGGCGCTCGAATATCTGAGCCCGCAGCAGTTCGTGGATCAACACATCCGGCAGACTGGCAAATCAGCAGCCTGATATCTGTCCACCTTCAGGGGCGCACTCATTTCGCTGCTCCACTGCATGAAATTTTGGTACCAGCCAGACACCGTTTCCTAAGCAACCTGCAGTGCGCCCAAGAAGAAAACGAAACAGATAGCCTGCCAAACCCCTCGTCACCTCTCGGGTCGTTGCTCTGGTAAACGTAAACCTGTCGATTGAACGTGGTCCTCTAACGGACCCGGTCGTCGCGGTCGCGTTCCCTTCTTTATAGTTCGTCGCGCTCCAACTCCTCGAGGCGAGGGATATGCTGTTGCGCCGGATCGGTCCGCGTCGTTTCGCTGCCGCGTTGTGCGGCCTCCTTGTCGCTGTCTAACTTATCCTGCAGCCGATTTGTAGCATCTACGGTCGACCCAGTTCGGACGGTTCGTCCGGCCGGCGCTCGGCCTCGTCGGGGCGACGATCTCGCTGCTGTTCGGTCACGGCATCGACATTTGCAGGGGTTTTGCCCTGCACTTCTGCCGGCCCCTCTCGGGTCTGCTCTGCCGCCTCGATAGCGCGCTTAAGCTCCGGATCGTTCTCGGCTACCTCGCATATAGGTGCTGCCCTGGACGGCAAGCTCCGCCGCGCGAGCCAGTCCGCGCTCAAAGTCAGCTCGGAATAGCCTTGGAGCAAATTATCGATGCCATCAGAGACATGAACGCGTCGCTAGACGACCAGCGATCAAAAACCGAGGCCCGCCTTCCAAAGCTGACGTAAGAGACACATAGCCGGTCAGCCCAAAAGAAAAAGGCGGCTGGAGAAGGGCGTCGTTTTGCGGGTATCTCCGATCGCCTAGACTCAATCAGGCGACCTTGAGATCCTTCATTGCCTTTTCAAAGACATCCTTGATTGGCTTGGATATATCTTCGGCAGCCTTGGTCGTCACGGCCTGAAATTCCTTGGCCTGCTCTACGGTCAGTTCGACCTGCTTGCGCAAGAAGGCAGCCTGCAGCTCGAGGAACTCGGAGGGCGCCCTCACGGCAACCAGGGCTTCGAGGTGCGAGAAGCCGGCTTCGGCATTGGCGCGCAGAGCAGCAATTGTCTTCAGCGACAGCTCGTTGCCGACGGTCTTGGAGGTTTCGAGGCTCGACTGCAGCGCCTTCTGGGTCGTCTCGGTGCCTGAGGCAAATTTCGCATAGGCTTCTTTCGACTGCTCGACGCCCTTTTCGGCGACAGCGCGGATCTGGTCGGTAGCCATCGACGGGTCGAAGGTCGGGAATTCGGAATTTTCAACGGTGTCAGCGGTCTTGGCCATAGTTTCCATCCTTTTCAGCGGGCGGCCCTTCACAAAAGCCGTCTCATTCATCTACGAAACTGACGTTACGGCATTTGTAGTGCATTGCAATATTTTTGTGCGACGCACCATGCTCTTTATCCCAGCGTTAACCCGCTGAACTTTTCGCCTGCCGAGGCGGTCTCAACGTCGGTCTGCCGCCAGAGCTCAACTAGCTGGACTATTGCTCGACCGGAAGCGGCTCGTGCTGCGGCTCAGCGTTGTGGAACACCTGTCCAAGATCGCGCGCGTCGAACGTTTGCCGCAGACTGGGCAGTAGACGAAGTGCTTCGATTCGTCCTCTACCGGCCGTCATGCGGCCTGCCCTCATAGCCTGTCGCGATGTTGTCGGTTCTAATCCGGGCATCGACAAGTCACAGGAGCGGAAGAAGCTCGAACGCCGAGGCTTTACCCCAGCCAGATCGACGCCGAGATCAGCCGCTATGCGACGGCGATCAGCCGCATCCTTCATTCTCAAAAGCAATATGGCTCAACACCGGATAGTGCCGCACGACCGAGGGAGCAAGCATATCCGTCCGCGAAGCGGAACGGAGTGGGGGTGTGGGGCCTCAAGCCCCACGTCTTCCTTATGTTGGCGCTAACGCCGCGCGCGCGATGGCAGCAACATGCAGCGACCAGTAGCGCTGTCCGGCTTGGTAGGTGCGAGCGTTCAGCGCGGTTGGTATGCCGCTTCAAAGCCAAGCCCGCGCGCCTCACCGATAAGAGCTTTAGCTATCGCGTTGGCGGCATCGTCGCGGTGCCTTCGGAACGTCGAATCCCACCCGCGGCGCTCGCACTTGATCTCGGCGCGGGTTCTCCCTTGTCTCATCGCCCTGTCAACGCCTTGCAAATGAGCGAAACCAAGCTGTCGCGCGCTCGCTTGTGGAGTGCGCCTTTCGGCCGCCATACAAGGAAATCATCAACGCTCATCCAATCAACCGGGTTTGTGTCGGCGTCATTTCTGGGGATGTCCCTTTGCAGTTAATTATGAGAATCGCATGTCAATCATTTCAGTTGGTTAGCTGTGCACTTAATTTGAAAACGTGCACTTAATTTGATAATCATACCGGGCCATTCGCATTTAATGTGAGAAGCAGCGTCGGCAACGTAACGGGGTCGAATTTCCCGAAGACAGGGTATGAAAATTCAAAGAATTCATGATCTTCACGCTGATGCGATTGCAGTTAAATTGAGAATCCGGGCTGCCCCATTCTCGCAACTAATTGCCAAACCTAACCGAAGCGACCGCATTCTCATCATTAACTGCCAAGCGACGCCAGGGAACAGGTGAAGATCCACCGCGGCGAAGTTCGAATTGCGCGATGCCGATGACAGCTTAGCGCCTGATTGCGGTCGTTCAGATTGGCGTTGCGGAACCCAACAGCTGACATTCGTAGGCGAGCGCGAAAGTTCACCGCCTGACAGCCTCCGAATCTTTAACACGTGCGAATCCAGGCGGCGCGTGCAACATCAACATGGCGCAGGCTGGACTAGGATATCGGACCGTTCGCGGACGCGGCATAATTTCCTCAAGCCGCGCCACCAGCCTGTCGATCGAACCCTGAAACTTCGGTCGCGCGCCTCCGCCGTGACGGCTAGACTAGGCTAGGCTTAGGCGGACAGCGAGAATGGCCGACATTCGGACTTGCACTCAGCCCGCGACGTCACAGGGTCGACAGGTCCACCACGTCGACGAACACGGTGCGGTCGGCCAGCTCGTCCGGTGCGTCGATGCCGAGGGCGGTGACGTTCTCGGTCATCTCCTCGACCTCTCGGACCACCAAGCGCAGGTCACCCGCTACGCCGGAGGGCACCACTACGGCCAGCGCGTCACCGACGACGCCCGTCGCGGTGCTGCCGGACACGCGGTTCCAGGAGGAGAAGCTCAGGTCGCCCGCGGTCAGCGAGGTCAGGTCGCCCGCGGTGACGCCGGCCGGACCTGTGAGGCGCTCGAGCGACGCGAACACTCGGTTGGGCTGACCCGTAAAGGCGCGGGCCAGCCCGGCGAGGGTCACCGTGAAACCAGCGCCCTCCCGAGCAACGGTGAGGGTGCGGTCGGGGAGCGCCGGCGCTAGGTCGGTTGCCACGACCGACGACATCCGGAGGTCGAGGTCGGGGCCTACCAGGCTCTGGTCCTGGAACCGAGCGAGCGCCAGCCGCACAAAGGGCGCGTACGACGCAGACGCGACGCCGGGCAGCTCGATGTCGGCGTACCAGTGGTCGTTGTGGAAGAACACCGGGTAGACGAGCGCGCGCACCACCGGGCCCCCGGGCGCAATCGGTACGTCGACGGCTTGCTGGGCACCGGTGAACTGCGCTTCGGCCGCGAGCGCGGGCAGCGTGGAGGTCGCGTGGATCGGGTCGCGGTTGCACCAGGTCACCTGGTCGCGCAACTCCGCGGGCAGCGCGGTCTCCTCCCGCGGCCACAGTATCACGGCGACCGCCTCGCCCTCTCCGGTCGTGAACCAGGGACGGGCCAACTCGACCCGAAGCCGGCCACCCCGGCGGCGGCGCGTCGCGGTGCCGGCGGCTCGGTCCTCTTCCCAGCGGAACGCGGGGACCACCGAGAGCGGGACCAGGGCCCGTGGTCGGGCCGTGCTGGGCACGGAGACATCTTCCAGGGTCCCCGGCAGCTCAAAGAGGTCGTCCCTGGTATCCGCGAAGCAGTCGCGGAAGCGGCTGATCGAAGTCAGGCCGAACGCCACCGTCCGGTGCTTGGTGTCGCCAAAGTCGTGGCTTACGGGCGGGAGCGCCGTGCTGCCCCGGGGCAGGTTCAGCTGTGTCACCGACGCCGAAGCAGTCGTCGGCTCGGCCGAGTCGCCCCACTCCCGCCAGGTCGCACCAACCCGCACAGAGCCGGTGCTCGGCACGTGTATACCCCAGACCGGGTCGTCGGTTGGAAGCA
This sequence comes from Mesorhizobium sp. M0664, assembly GCF_040320565.1. NCBI lineage: Bacteria > Pseudomonadati > Pseudomonadota > Alphaproteobacteria > Hyphomicrobiales > Phyllobacteriaceae > Mesorhizobium > Mesorhizobium sp. M0664. The sequence continues at coordinate 44,324 of NZ_JAMYPW010000028.1, read as the reverse complement.
GCCGGGCCACTGTTTCGTCGCGGGCGCGGTCGACCTGCGCCGTACCGTGCGCGGCGCGCAAAGGGAGGCGGACGGCGTGCGAGGCGAGCAGCCGGCGCGGCGGGCTCAGCAGGGGGTGCCGGCCTGTCGACATGGCGGTCTGCGCTGCATTTCCGTCGGCATTCGACGCTAGGCCCTCGGACAGGAAGCGATTGAGGGCAAAGTTGTCGATCCAGCCCGTCAGAACCGTAGAGGTCACCTCGACCTCGACCTGGCAGCCGGGTGGCAGCTCTATCTGTACGCGCGGCGACGACGACCCGTTGGGTGACCCGGGGTCGTCCTGCGTCACCCAACGCACCCTTGGCATCGACTGCGCCGGTCCGGCCGTCACCTCGACGATCTTGCTGGCCCGGGCCGGCCAGGCGCCCTCCCACGGTCGCTCGTCGTGCACGTCCTTCGCCAGCAGGCCGGGCTGCGCCAGGATCGCCACTCCAACGCCGAGCGCCGCAGGGTCGGGCAGCTGCGTCACCGGCTGGCCGTTCAGCGACACCTCTCCCCCTTGACCGTTGGCGAACGCCAGCGACGCAAGCGACAAGCCCTGCTCGTCGGTCAGGCGCAGCACGCCGTGCTGCTCGGCGAGGGAAAAGGTCGTCACCGGCGCCACGACGGTGCGGTGGTCGTTGACCGGGTAGGCCGGGTCGTCGGCAAACGGCACCGTCGTGAATGCGTCGCCGTCGGGCTCCGACCGGATCACCAGGCGTTCCAAGGAACCTCCAGGGCCGAGAACCGCAGCGTCGATGCGGAAATTCCCCGGCTGAAACGCGTCCGCGACCATGAGTCCGGGAGGAACGACAACCTGGGGCGGCGGGACTGGCTCGTAGCGCACATAGGCCGTAGTGCTAGCTGCGTCACCTACCGCAGGGTCCCGCAGAGCCAGCCCGCCGCCGGCGATGTCGGCCACCCGGGCCCGCAGCTGATAGCTACGTCCGAACTCCAGCTCCACCAATGAGGCGTCTACCACGCGGTATTTTACTTCGAAGTCGTAAGGCATCTCCAACGCCGAGCGGCGATTGGGGCTGGGCGCCCCGTCCAGACGCTGACGCGGCACTGATAGGCTCCAACCATCCCATCGAGCGACGACCTCGTCGGTGCGCAGGCCCTTCTCGTCGATCACGGCCGCGTGCGCCTTGACGTGGCCCTCCTCGTCAACGACCTTGATCTCTGGCAGGTCTCCGATGCGATAGGTGGCGTTGCGGCGGTGCAAGGAGAACCACGTGTCCGTGTCCTCCACGCGCACGTCGATGCGGTAGCCTAGCACCAGATCTTCGGCGGTAAGCACCTTGTCGGCCAATTCGTCGGCTGACGCGGCCAGGCTCTGCGCGCTGCGCTGGGCGAGCTGCTCCTTACGACCGACGCGCGTGAGCATCAGGCCGGCCGAGCGCAAGGGCGGAAGGCTTGGCCGCCCCCCGTCGGCCGGTGCGCCCTCCGCCCGGCGCGACCGGTCGGTGGCGAGCATCCGTGCAGCCCCACGCAGCTTGCCCACTGCGCCGTCGACGTCGAAGCCGACGATCCGCCATCGCTCCTCGTCGCGCAGGTCAACCACGCCGCGGCCGACATCGCCAGACGCCGTCGGGAGGAACAGATTGCCGTCGAACTCGTACCTCGTCCAACGGGGTACGACGTTCACCGGCGAGCCGTCCCATGTCACCGACACCTCACGCGCGGCCGCCTGCGGGAGACCCTCCAGCTCAAGGTCCACGATCAGGCCCAGGAGCCTCAGCATCTGCGGATGCTCGCGCAGCATCGCGACGGCGCGGTGGAAGTCGGGCGCACCTACGCGGCCTACGGCCGTGTCCCGCTCGGTCTGCGTGGGCCGGGCCACCTCGCCATGCCACTTGTCGAGTTCGCGCTCGACCGCCTCGGGACTGCCGATGGCCATTGCGGTGTTGAGGTAGGTCTGCCGCACGGCGGCGGCGTCCTTGGTCGTCTCCAGAACGGCCGGTGGGTGGTAGCCGCGGGGCGAGGCCGTGGCCGGGGTGACACCAATCGTGCCGAAAAACGCCTCCCAGACGTCGGTGCGAGCCACGGAGAGGAGGGTCGCCGTTGGGCTGCTGGCGTCCGCGGTGGTGCTGCCTGTCGCCCTCGTGTGTACAGCGAATCCGTTCGCGGCGGCGTTGATGACCGATGGCCAGTCACCCATGCCCGCTGTCGCGAGGGCCTGGGTAAGACGCGGCGTTATCACGACGCTGAGCACCGCTTTGCCATTGCGTACCCGGCCACCGGGCACGGGGATCAGGGTCAGTGTACTCACGGCAGCGCTCCCTCGTCGAAGGCAGCGCGATATGCGCGCCAGGCGTCGACATCGAGATGGGTCACCGCGCCACCGGTGGCGGCGAAGCCGAGCCCCAGATCGAGCCCCAGCGCCGGATCGAGCGCGAATCGGGGGCCGGGAGGTATGTTGGGCGGCGGCAGCGGTTGGTTCACCTGCCGGTCGTCACCGCCGATCGTCCACTCGCCGCTGTCGATCTCCACACTGTCGCTGAACAGGAACAGATCGATCTCCAGCACAAGTGTGGCCTGGCCCACGAGCGCTTCGCGGTCCGCCTTCCAGGTGAGGGTGACCAGCAGCTCAATCGAAACTGACACCAGACCCAAAACCTCGACCATCCCGCCGAACCTCAGGTAAGCCTCGAGGTCAAATTCCTCGTCCTTGACGACGCGGATGCCGCCCATAGCGTGTACTTCGCCGGAGGCGACGATGAAGTCGATCTCAAGGCTGGCCCCGAACTCTAGGGCGATCTCCAGCTGTTTAAGGCCGGACTTGTCGAGCACGATGTCGACATATCCACCGCCTCCGAGCGCCAGAACACTGACGTTAAATGGGTCCTGCCGGCTAGCAAAGGCCAGCCCGATGCTGACCGGTCGTTCGTCGAACGGCACGTCGACGAAACCGTGGAACGTCAGTCCGGTGAGTTGGAAGCCACCGGTCGTGACGTTGGGCACCGGCAGGTCGAAAGTTGCGGTGACCCCCGTGTCGGAGGCGTGCACGCCGGGAGTCCCGCCGGCAAACTTCACGGAATTCTGCAGGTCCTCAAGCAGCTTGAGGAAGCCGAAGAACTGGGCTCCCTTCAGATCAACGTCAATTGATGGGACGTTGCTGCCCTCCTGTAAGAACTCGAGCCTTTTGAAGCGGACCTCAAGCAGCTTGTCGTCTTCGTCGGCGGTCGGAAAGGCAAGGGCGACGTTGGACACGGTGCAACGAACCCGGTGCTCGGTCGGCGACAGCACGACCTCGATGTCCATGGTGGCGTCGTCGGCTGCCAGGAAGGAGTCCTTGGTCTGCAACGGCACTTGCAGCCACGTCATGGTCACCCTGGGCGGGCGCCCGGGAGTCGGGTCGGCGAGGATCTCCGGCGTGCCAGTGAGCGCGGCGTCTTTGATCAGGTCGATGAGAGAGAAGCCGAGCAGTGATGCAGACTCGTCGAGGAAGCTTGCGGGCCTGAGGTCGCCGCCGGTCACCTGGGCGAGGAACGTCGCCGCGTCCACCGGCCCGCCCGCCCGGGAGACTGCGTTGATTTTCAGGTCCGGGGCCGACAGGCCTCCGCTGCGCGACGAATTGCCGGAGAACCGAGCCGTCACTGCATCGACGTTTTTCGGAGTGCGGAAGAGCAGCCTCGGGTCGGGAGCGCCGCTAAGCAGTTCGGTGCTCAGCGCCATGCGCAGGACGGGTGTGGAGGCGGCGACCTGACCGGACAGCGTCCCGATCTCGGGCAGGGCCATCGCAAAGCCCCACCGCCGATCAGGAGGGACGTCTTCATCGGCCTTGGGCGCGATCCCCAGCCGGGGAGCGAAGCCGCCGTCGCGCGACTCGCCGACGATGTGAAGGCGACGTACCTCCGGCCGGTCAGTCGCCTGTCCAAGCCCGGACCCCACCATGTCGATGCGTGTAGGGGCGATCGCCACCTCACCGTCGCCGGCCTTGATGTAGGCGGCTTCCACCCCCTTCAGGATCTCCGGATCCTCCAGCGAGCGGTACGACGGGTGGAGCAGGCCGTCGGGCCTGCGGATGTCGGCGACGAAGACGACCGGCACGTCCACCTGTACCTGCGCCGAGGCAGCGGACAGCAGGATCGGGAAGCGCAGGGGGGTATCGACGCCACCCGGCACCATGAAGACGTCCACGGGCACGTTGGTGAAGAGCTGCAGCGCCCGCAGTTGCTCCTCGATGCGAGCGATTTCGACGAAGAAGTCGACATACTGCGAGGCGGCTTGAGCCACCTCGTCCGCGATCCCTCCGCCGCCCAACGCCAGGTCTTCCACCGGCAACTGACCCGCGATGGGACCCATATCGCCGCCGTCGATCGTCTCCCTGAGGTCCCTAGCGGACGACCTAAATCGAGACTGTGTCGCGATGAGCTCGTCGACCCCTGGGACGGGGAACGTCTTCTTTCCCTCGAAGACCGGGTCTGCGCCGAAGTCGACCAGGGTCCGTTGGAACTCCACCCGCTGGAACGGGAAGGCGCGCGAAGGGGGTAGGTCGCGGAGGGGTTCGGTAATGATCAGTACCGACCGCTTCCGCAGGTGGGCCACCGAACCCTCAGCGGTCGCCTCTAACTGGCGTTCGCTCGTCTCAACATACATGGCGCGGTTGCCGTAGGGGCAAATTACGCCCTGGGTCGCCGTCCGCACCTTTTGGTCACGACCGAGGGTTGCGACGTGGTCCCATTCGAACGTCGGCCACGTCCCTGCAACGGCCAGTGTGCCGCCTAGCGCGCTGAGGCGCAATCGGTGGATATCCGCCGTTGCCTCCTCTCGCAGAATCCTTGATCGGGACGGTCCCGAGAGACTGGTGCGGAACGGATCGTGGTTGTCGACGGCCAGCGGTCGCAGGGTGAGCCCGGCGGGCTGGCCAGAAACAACACCCGATGCCGAGATACGCGTGTTCCAGAGCCCGACCGCGCCGCCTGGGCCTTGGACCGACGTGGGCGCATGGTCGAGACCAATCGCGACTTCGTCGTCACGGAACGGGGTCATCAGAAACCGGTAGGGCAGCTCAATCTGGGTGCCCGTGTCGGTCGCATCGGACGAAGGAACAAGCGCACCGTGCAGCAGTGCCTCCAATACCCCCTCAACTGTGAGAGGTACGCGGGTGCCGGCTTCCAAAGACACCACGACGCGGCTCGGACCGGACGCGCTCGCACTCCAGACCGGGACTCCGCCTGTGAACTGCGGGTCAACCGACGGTGTGGCCGGCCCTCTCCCGTCGACCACCTGTTCGGCCACGTGCTGTGGTGGGAGCGTCACGCTGAGCTGCGCAACCCTGCTGGCGACCAGCTCAGTCGGCTCCCCGGGCTCGATCTGGACTGCGTCGTTCCATCGCACGCCCATGAGCACGAGGTCATCGGGACGCCGCGCGAGAAGGTTGGGGTCGACGTTCGCAGGCGTGAAGGTCTCCGGTGGGTATGGTGGCTCGGCCAGCTTGAGTAAGTGGGGCGCACTCTCCCAGCCGAAGCGGCCGTCGATCGAGTGCTCGTTCGTTAGGGTCCACAGCTGGTAGGAGAATGAGCCGTCAGCGGTGCGGGACAGCGTGTTCATCTGGCCCTGCGAGGGGCTGCTACTGTCGTCCGGCGAGGTCAGGGCGAGCCAGACTGTAGTCGGCGTACTGCCCCCCTCCATATCTTGGGGGCCCAGCCATCCGAAGGGCGGCTGGTCGTGCAGGTCCCAACCAGACAGCAGGGGTGCACCGGCACCGTTCGTGCTCGCGATCAAAGTTAGCCGGCGCTCCCTCGGGCTGATCAGGGTCAGCTCGCCCGGCTTCGCACCCGGACTTCCTACTCGCACCTCGTCGGTGAACCAGGTTTGGCCGTCGAACCCCCAGTGGATGGGCACCCCGTCGTTGCGGACAGCGAACACGTCTAGCCGACGCTCCCCGCTCCATAGTGCGGTGGGCCGACCCTCGAGCCTCTGGCTGTCGACGGAGCGCGACAGGTGCTCAGACGCCCAGCCGCCGCCGCTCTGGAACCAGTGTCGCAAGCCGTTGTTGTCGGTGTCGACCGAGAACACGTCGATCAGGCCATCGGGCCGGCGAACGGCACAGGGTCGCTCCGAAGGATCGGCAATGTCCTCGGTGAGGACATCCGGCCCCTGCCAGCCCTCGTCCAGTGAGGTCAGGAACCAGCGTCGCATCGGGCCGTCCAAGCTCGGTGCGAACACTTGGAGCGCGCCACCGGACACGAGCACATCAGGGTCGGCCACCGCCAGCCCAGGCAGGACCAGCTCTTGCGGCGCTCCCAAAAGGGCGGGCTCCCCCGCTGCGGGCCACACCCAGTCGACCAGCCGCGACCCGACCCGGCCGACGAGATGGAGACCGCCCGGCCCGAACGTCGCGATCGGGTCGGTGTCGAATTTACCCCCCAGATCCTCGGGACCGAACATCAGGTCCCCATCACTCGGCCAGAAGTGCTCGACGTTGCCGTCGTCACCACGCACGAAGGCGTGCAGCCTCCACTCGTCCCACATAGCGACCGAAACGCGGTGGCGGAGGGTGGACTTGTCCATGCCGCAACTCCCAGACGAAGGGACTGGATCAACCTGTCATCGAGCCGTCGTCATCCCCTGTTGCTGTCGTTTGTCCGACCAGCGAAGCCCCTAAGCCTGGTCGCCTCTCCCATGTTCACCGCAGCCGCGCCGCAGCGAGATCGTCACCGAACCCATGAGACCCCTCCGTTCTTCCGTTCTTCGCCCGCGTGCGTTTCGCGCCCCTCGGACCCTTCCGCTTCATAGCTGCGTCACCGAGATTCCCGATGTTCTAGTGCACTCTCTGCTTCAGGCTCTCAAGCTCCTGACGTAGCCGGTCTTGCTCCCGCTTCAACGATTCCGCATCCTGCTGCCTGCCATTGTCTTCAAAGCACTTGACGAGGAAGCCGATCGCCACGAGCAGAGCCGCCCAGGAGAGCCACATTTTCAGTGCCAAAGCCGGCTCGAGTGGCGGAGCTACGGCCCCGAAGGCAACACTTGGCGTCGAAGCTACCGCGTTTCCCAAAGCGATAGCGACACCGACTTCCTGAATTTCGCAAGCCATATTAGCTCCCTTCCCGAGACAGAGCGGCGTCTCAGTCTACGCGTTGTTGTCGGAAACAATGCCCAGGTCGGCGAGGTAGGCGTCGACATTCCCGTCGGAGGCGTGGCTCACCGCGAGAGTCAGGCCGGGGAGATCGGAGATGTCGATGGAGTCTTCCACACTGGCCTCCGGGCCTTCGAGGACCGACCATGTGTCCTGATTGACGACACCATCGGCGACCAGGCCGAGCGTGGACTGTAAGAGCACGACCGCATCCATGGTCGACTGGCCAAAGGATCCGTCTGCGACATCGGAGAAACAACTGACGGCGGTCAGGTCCTCTTGAAGTCTCGTGACTTCAGGGCCACTGTCACCCAATTGCAGGGTGGGTTGATCAAAAGGCATCGTCAAACCCTTTCCATTGTTTGGCGTCGGTCCCAGAGACTGAGACTGTACGCGATGATCCGTCTCGGACATTAATCTTTGCGTGGTGCTTGACTCCCGTCATCTGCTTCATTCTCTTTCTCAAGGAGATGCGCTCCCTGTCGGTATGCTCAGCCCCAGCCGGGATCAGTCGGGCCCGCTGATGACGACGAAGTTCATGTCGTAGCGGGCATCCCCGGTGAGTATGCCGAACACCCGCTCAACATCCATGTCCTGCGTTAGGTCGATCGTCGCGAGCACGTCGTCTTCGATAACGTCGGCCTCCAGAATCGTGAGTTCCGTGACTCCGGGCGCTATGGGCATCTCGATGCCGACATCGAAGCTGGTCCCCGCCTCGAACTGTCCGATCGGGAAACGATCCGTCCCCAGCACCCCGACGAGGTCATCTGGTCCAATGAAATCATCAGTCGCCAAACAGGTGATAAGGCCCAGTTTCAGTAAAGACGGATGCGGCACGGTCGTATCCCTTGCAAAGCTTAGAAGCGACGAACTCGTATGACCAACCCGGAGTTGTTCCACCTTGGAAGAGGTCAGTGAGCTCGATGAGGCATCTTCTTAAAGTCTCTCCTCGCAATCGATGCACGAACGCACCAACAGCGCCCATGACGCGCCCCCCAGGAGTCCGACCAAACAGACACCGATGAATTCACCCACACCCTTGGTGAGTATCTTAAGCAGCACGCCGGTAGCCGTGCTGGCAACTATACCCACGAGCGCACGGTCAGCTTCGCTGAGACCCCGAAACCATGAAACAAACGCTCGAATGTTGTCGGCACCGAGTTGCCGAAGGTCGTTGATGACTGCATCCACAGTAGTGCCAACGTGTTCCGCGTAACATTCGGCGAACTCTTCAATTGCCATCTTCACCTCCCACGTCAAATATTTTGGCTCGCCGCAAGGACCTCTCGCGTAGTTTGCAGCAACTGTGACAGGCGCTGACCGGCGACCTGGTCGAAGGCTTGAAGAATGCCCACGAAGTTCTGGAGCAACATTGATTTCCGGCTCCCCCAGTATGAAGCAGACGGCAAATTCCTCGCCACCTTCATCAAATCCGTCACGGACAGCGGCGTTCAATTCATCCCACCAGAGCTGGACGTTGTTCAGCGCTCCTTCAATGATCTCAGGATCAGGAACGACGGATGAGTCGACGGCGATTCCTCTTTCATTCATCAATGCAACAAAGTTATCGACAAACGGCATAGTGAACCCCCTATTGCTTAGATGATGCGGCGTACCTGTGGAACCCTTGGCATATACGTCTCCATGCACGTCTGCGAAGTCGCGAATTTCATCTTAAAAGAATGATCAATCACAGCGCCTTTCGATGATCTGCCCAGCAAGATCACGCCTACGCCAAATTTCATGCCATCAATGTCGACTGCGGCATGCCCCCCGATTTCTTACGCGAGGTGCACTGAGGAACAATTTCCCGTTCAACGCCGAGGCGCACAGCAACCCACTAGTAACGAACAAATTCATCGCACAGCTTGGACAATGGCGCATCGGACGTTCGTCCTATATCTTTCACGCTTCGGTTGTAGGGTGTTGAAGGGGTTCTGGGAAACTCAGGCAGGAGGACGCTGATGACACGAGAAGAGACGGTCCTTGCGGCAGTGCAGCGCATCCATGAGGCGTCGCCGGCACCCGAGGACTGGACGTGCGCCGCCATCGATGACCGTTGTCGCCGACACGTGTATGGATCGGCCAATCGAATTCAGGCGACAAAAGCGTATCGTAGGGCTGGACGCTCCCAGACATTCAAGAAACTGGGCGGTGGGTCATGCGTGGCATGATCGACGGGGATTCTGGAGCACCGGCTCGGAGCCATACGGTGTCGCCGCATACCCTTTCGGAGCTTATCGGGTCCATTTACGACTGCGCGCTCGATCCTTCGCACTGGGAGCGGACGCTGGCGGAGATCACACAGGCGATCTCCGGCGAATCCGCCATTCTCTCTCTGAACGATCTTCGACATGATCGCCTCTTGATCGAGAAGAGCGTGGGTTGGGGACAGCTCGGGTTCGAAGAGAGGCAGAAACATATTCCAGAAATACACGCACGGTTGAGCGAATGGCTCGCCAAAGGACCCTCTCTGGACGACCCATTTGTCGCCTCGCGTCAGCTCCAACCCGATTATTTGGAGAAATCGCCTTACGTTCAGCGTTGTCTGAAGCCGCTTGGCATCGTGGACATCATGCATCAATTCCTAGTGTATACACCTTCGCATTTCTCTGAGCTTGTGATTGGGCGCCATGAGCGGCATGGCCTCATCACAGATAGGGAGGTCGAGATCGTGGCGCTCCTGCTTCCGCATCTCCGTCGCGCGGTCACCGTCAGCAATGTGCTGGACGCCCACGCCATCGGGCGCGTGCGCATGGCCGATGCCCTCGATGCGCTCCGCATCGGCGTGGTGCTAACTAATGGGGAGGGCAGTATTCTGCATGCGAACCGCTCGGCGGAGCGTATGCTGCAAGACGGCACTGCCGTGCAAGGTACGAGCGGCATCCTCAGCGCCAAAGCGCCGGCGGCGTCGCGGGAACTGCGCAGGGCGATCCGCCTTGCGGCCCGGGACGAGGTGATGCTCGGCAAGACGGGCCTTGCCATCCGCCTCACCGGACCGCCGGCTCCGCCCGTCCTCGCCCATGTAATGCCGATGAACGGCAGCGAACTGCGTACGAGGTTGCAGCCCGAGGCGGTGGCCGCCGTATTCATCGGTCCGTCCATGATCGCAGCCTTCGACATGACGCCCGTCGAGACGAAGGAGTATCTGCGCCGCCGGTTTGGGCTAACGAATGCAGAAGCCGACGTCGCCCTGGAGGTTGTCAAGGGCGACGGACGCGCCGCGGCTGGAGCCCGGCTTGGTATCACGGCCACGACGGTCAGGGCACATCTGAGCCACATCTTCGAAAAGACCGGCGTGCGCCGCCAGGCCGAACTTGTCCGGCTCCTGATGCAGGCCGAGTGCGAGTTGACCGGCGCTGCTGGTGAAGCTTAAGTCTAGGGCTGATCCCTCGCTCCAGACGTTCTCGTGAGACCGGAAGGTCAGGGGTAGGGTCTTGAGGGCCGGTTGCGCTCAACGTCCGCTTTTAGGAAGAGATAGCGGCCCCGGAAGGTCTCGAAAGGACACGACGTTCCCTTGACCTCCCATCGGGGATGGTCCGAAAAGGAGGGTCAACTCCCGTCGTTTGGAAAACCGCCGCGAACGCTCCCGGTCATCGTCCAAAGGGCATCCTAAACTTAAGGAAAAAGGCGAAACCTTTGTGAGATCGGGCGCTCCATGGCCCAAACACTCCCTGATCCGCTCTACCGTCGCCACCTTTCCTGCCGAGATCATCGCGCATGCTGTGTGGCCCTATTTCCGCTTTCCGCTCAGTCTGCGCATGGTCGAGGACATGCTGGCTGTCCGCGGCATCATCGTTCCCACCAGACCGTGCGGGCATGGGCGGAGAAATTCGGTCGCCATTTCGCCAATCAGATCAAGCTAAGATCGGCCGGCCGCCTTGGCGACAAATGGCACCTCGACGAGATGGTCGTCACCATTGCCGGCAATAAGCAGTGGCTATGGCGGGCCGTCGACCAGAAAGGCTTCGTGCTGGACGTTCTGGTGCAAAGCCGCAGGAATGCCAAGGCTGCAAAGCGGCTGATGCGCAAACTGCTGAAAAAGCAGGGTCATGCACCGCGCGTGATGATCACCGACAAGCTCGGCTCCTACGCTGTGGCTGGTCGAGAGATCATGCCGCAGGTCGAACATCGCCGGCACAAGGGATTGAACAACCGAGCGGAGAACTCGCACCAGCCGATGCGACGACGAAATAAAGCGCTTCAAGTCATCAGGCCGACTTCAGCGGTTCGTTTCCATCCACATCCGTTTGCCAACCTGTTTCGCTTTCCCCGCCACGCTCTTTCATCCGCCGACCATCGTGAACTGCGCAGCGCTGCCATGGAAACTTGGCGCGAAATCGCTCACGTCACTGCTGCATGAAACTTGGATGAGGACGCCACCACTGTACCTTGCAAGCGATAACTTTACGGTGCCGTCGTCCGGTAGCAATGTTGCCGCGATGAGCTGCTGGACGCGGCCCGTCTTCAACAGGAACTTCGTGAAGGCGCCCCTACCTGGCAAGGCGCCTTCGAGGTCGCTGTCGAACGGTGCGAGGAAACCGATGTCGCTGAGCCGCCTCGGCTGATTCGCCCGGCAAGACGGATCCCCCGCGAATTCGTATGAGCCCCCCAGCCGCTGGAGAAGATCAATCCCCTCGTGGAATTGTCGCGCGGGTCCGGGAGCGAACCATCGATGCGTATGGTTGAAGCCATATTGGATCTCCATTGGTAACTCGGACGAGGTCAAAGTCGGCCGCGCATCACGCCATCAGCGTCTGGATTGCCTAGAACTTGATTCCCAACGCGTTCTCGACGGCGGCTGCGGGATTGACTAGGCCAAACGACAAGGGGTCGCCGTCCGAAAAGCTGCCTGATCCCCAGTAAAGCCCTACGACCTGGTTGTTGAAATCCACGACGACCGAACCGGAATCGCCGTGATCGCCAAACACGATCGATTGCGGGAAATCGGCATGTATCTGGATCTGATTGATGAAGGTCCGCCTGGTCGTGAGCGTTCCATCGGAAGCGGTAACGGCTGGCATATTGGGGAAATCGAGTGAGAAGCTCCCTTCAATTCCGCTGATCCAGCCAAATGTCAGGCCTGTGGTCCGGCCACGTTTGCGAACTTGCATTGCTACCTTGGGAGGGACCGTGCCGGATACCGCGCCGATCTCGAGAACTTCCAGCTGGGACGCCTCTGTGAGCGTGCAGATGGCCGCATCGACAAACCCTTCCTCCGAGGTTTCAGGGAAGGACCAGTCGCGAAGCGTTCCAATCTGCGTGCCGGCCAGGATGCCAAGCGGGCCCGGCTCCGGCTGCACCATTGGATCGCCCGACGCCCGATTGCTGTCGACGCACATGACATGGAAGTTGCTCAGCCCATAGCGGATGTTGGGAGTAAGGGTGTCTGTCACGATGGCGCCTAAGGTGCCGGCATGGACTGTAGCGTCGGCCGTGAAGAATCTGGAGGACGCCATAGACGAGCCGCCCACGACCGGCCGGTGTGGCGACTTGTCGGGTAGTCCTGTCGTCTTGAAGACCCGTTGGATCACCACTGCCGGAAACGGAAAGAACTGGATTGCCGCAAGGATCTCGGGCGCGATGAAATTCGCGTCCGCGACAAAAATACGCAGCACCAGGTCCTCGGGATCGGGGTGCTCCTCGTCGCGGACGCCGAAATCCATGCCGGTGATAAGCCCGGCCGCAAAAAGTGGTCGCTCCAGCTCATTCTTAGCCGCGATCACTTCGGGGGGTATTTCCATGCTCGCCTCCATTAGCCGTCCAGGCTGTCGATTTTCGTTCATCCCAACATGTTAGCGTCACGTGACCGTCGAGACCCCGGGAAGCATCCTCTCGATCTACCGCCGGACCCCGGGGACATTGTCGGCGTTTGCTGCAGCTACGACACGCGCTACGCTCGAGCTACGCCCGCTCGTCAACCAGCGTCATGGCACGGGCTCGCTTTCCTCCATCACGTCGAACCTTATCGTTCTCGCCGGCGGATTTCGCAGCACCCGGCGCTGACGCTGGACCCAGAGAACCGGCCGACCGGTCATGTCGCGCGCCAGCTGCCAACGGCGCTCGAGCTCAAGTCCGCCGCGCGCCATGGCCGCTGCGGAAATCCTGTGTATCTGTGGGGCCGCGGCGGTTCCGGCCTTAAGCACCTGCGCCTCCGGGTGCGGTGTTGGTCGCGGAACCTGGAGCGAGTAGTCGGCCAGTCCCCATTGCGTGAAGGCCGGCTCGCTCTCGGCTTTCCAGTCGAGAATATAGGGATGCCAGCGCGATTCGACGCCGGCCGCCGGAACATAGGTGTATTGCCTCTTTCCCGACAAGTTGCTCACTGGCACGGCCGCGGGGTACTGCGGATGCCCGTCATCCGGTTCACCGCCAACCCGGTTGACCTCGCGCGTGTCGACGATGCGCTCGAGCGCCCAGAGCACATTGCTGTGCTCGTCGACGCCGAACTGGACACGCTCTACGGGAGCGCTTTCGAGCGGCGATTCGGCGACCGGCCACAGCACCAGCGACTCGTCTTTGAGCCCATCGCATTTGAAGATCGAGAAATCGCCAGGCGCATGAAGGCCCGGGTATTTGATGTTGGCGTTGTCGAGGTCTTCGCTCGAATACGTCTTGCCGAACGAATCGGTAACCGAGAGAGAGCGGATGGTGACGATGTGGCCGGCCTTTGCGGCCACCGGAAACAGGAACCAGTCGTCGCCGTGCGAGTAAACCAGATCGACCAGAAGCATGGTCGCAAAATGGGCCGTGTCGGGCGGGTATCCGCCGATATCGACATTGGCGTCCTCGATTTCCCAGAAGCGGCTGTGCGGCGCCCCGGGATATTCCAGCGGCATGGGGATTGTCGCGCGCATCGCCGTGGCCGCCGCCGGTTCCGCCAACGGGCTCTCGGTCGCGGCGTCGGCCGAGTACCAGTCCATCGGACCGCCATGGTGGTCGATCACCGCCAGCGGCCGCTCCGCCGTGTCGAATTGGGTGTTATAGTTGAGCCGGAAGGAATCCCAAGCCTGGGGACTGTCGGCCGGTGGCGCGTCACCGCCAAAAGCCGCTTCAGCTATGCCGAGCCGTTCACGGCCAAGCCAGATCGCGCGACCATCGAGCCGGCCGGCAAAGGCGTCATAAGGTGGCGGCGGGTCGAGAAACCGCACGCCCTTAGCCTCGGCCGTGGCTGGGTTCGCTGCGAAGCGCTCGCCGACGCGCACTCGGCGGCCTATCGTCCACCAATCGTCCAGCTCGGATTCGACAAGGGCCTCCGCCGGCACGACGGTCGGATCGAACGCCGGATCGCCAGCCAGCGGGGCGATCGGCGTTCTCGTCACCGTGCAGTCAATCCGAACCGGTGACGAAGCATTTTCGCCCTGGTGTTCGCCCATCTGCCATTGGCGGGCGAGCAGCCACAGTGGGTCGTGGACGCGGGCCGCAAATCCGTTCTGCAGATCGCGGTCGCCGGGCCGGGATTCAAGCCGATGATACCTGTCGATGCGAAGAACCATGTCGGGTTACCGCCAGTATTGGGTGCCATTGTCGAGACGTACGCGCAGCGGGCTCGCCCCATCGAACCACATGCTCGGCGCGACCGGGTGCCCGACCACATCTTCAGGGCGGGCCGCTCGGGCGCGCAGCAACTCCCGCGTTTCCATCAGGATGTCCAGCGTCCCGGCCGCATCGAGCCGCCTGTCGGATCGAGGCGGCACCGCGAGCAGGATCGCCTGCGGCGGCCGCGCGGCGGGTGCGTTGAAACCAAAAGCGGCGTAGGTGCTGCGTTCAGCCATGGGCACAGCTTCTGTGAACTGGTCGATCAGCGCGACAGCGACATTTGACCCCTGCCAGGCTTCGCTTGACCCGAAGGCAGCCACGAACCGCTTCAGGTCAAGTTTGGTCACGTCGCCCGCCTGGCGTTTGGCAGCGTTGCCGGCAACGACAGGCTTCCGCCAAGGGTCGTCGGGCGCGTTCGACCACGCCTCCAGCGGCTGCATGCGACCAAGAACGCGCGCCTCAAGCTGGATCGCCTCCAGCCGCGCAAGCGATGGCCGCACGGCGGCCGTCACCGCAAGCCATTCGTCTTCAAGCCTGGCATCGACGGCACCCACATCGAGCGCGGCAGCGTCGCGCAGTGCCTGGGTCGACCATTTCGCGGTCACCGCCAGCCTGCCGCCGGGCGCCACGACGTCTCCGATCGCACGAGCGAGCTTGACCGGTGAGAGCTTGCGCGTTTCAGGATCGGCGATGTCGGGCGCGTGGGAAAGCCTGCCGTTGAGAGCGTCTTTGGCGCTGGTGACCAGCCCGGCCAGAACGTCGGGCGTTGGAACTAGATCCCCGAAGAGTATTGCAGCCACAATGTTGCGGGGCGTGCTGCCGGCAGGCCCGACAATACCCCATGCGAGCGCCCGGCGAAGCCACGCGATGCGCTGGGCATCGGTGAGGCCAGCCGCCTCGGTCTCCGCGATGAATGCAGCAAGCGCATTGCAAAGCGCCTCGTATCGATCTGCCAGCTCCGTGCGCATCGTCTGTTCGAATGGCTGCAGGACATCGTTGGGAACCTCCTGCTGCAGCGCGACGTCCGAGATGGATGCCGGACTGGCGCCCAGCGTTCCGCCAAGCTGCCGGATCAGCCTGTGCGCCGGTGGGGCGGTAATCCTGGCGTCGGGCTGATGTGCCTTGCTACGCACGATCTCGGCCATGAAATCTTCGGATATGAAGACCGTTTCGAGTGGGGTGAGGCCGAGGTCGGCAAGCGCGACCGTTTCCGTTTGCTCGACCCCGTTTTCTTCCCGGGTCGCCGTCCACGACCACTGGGCGGGGTCGCCGAAACGGCTGCCGAGCAAGCCGGCGAGCGAGGCGTCCGCAAGCTCGAGTGGCGAACCGCCGGCATCCGGTATGCGATGGGGAAAGACTGCCAACACGCTGGTGCCGAGACGATAGCCAGAGGGCGGCGTATGCACGAACTCAAACGCTGGCGGCCGGCCGAAACCCGCCGCTGCGTCCATTGCATCCGCGGCGAGGTCGGCATGGCCAGTCACGACCTGATGAACGCCTTCGGCAACCAGCAGATCGCTGTAGGCTTCCAGTGCGGACTTGAGATTTCGCAGCTGCTCCAGTTGCCTCCCGTGTTCGGCAGCATCGTCGCTGAGAACGCCGGGGATCGCTCCGGCGAGCAGCCCATCAAGAGCATCGATCCCGTGGCAACTATCGCGGGTGTCGGGCTTTTCGGGACGCAGCGGCTTGGCTTGGCGCAGGGTCCTGACGCGGTCGGGCCGGCCGACAACCCCCTCGACGCGGCGGCCGACCACTTCAAAGATGTGGAAACCCATCCGCACCTCGTCGGCCATCTCGACGGCGAGACGAACGCTGATGGAGGAGAGGTCCATCTTCCATATGTTGCGGCCGTCGGCGGTCAGCTCGTCATTCGACGACAGGTACTTGTCGCGCAGGATGATGCTGGTCAGCGCTTGCGCGTGCGAAGGCGCATGCAGGCGGCCCGCCCGTGTGGGACCCGGCTTGCCGAGGAAGGGGCCATCGACCCAGCCATAGGCGCCGAGACGGTGGCGGTCGCGGCCGCCGGTAGCATGCTGCCGCAGCCGCCGCCACGCGATCGCGGTCGCAAAGGAATCGATTCGATGCCCGGCCGAATCCAGCGTGGCCCGCAGTATGCGCTCCAGCTCCGCATGTCGCTCGGGCGGGAGTTTGAGTTGGTTGACGGGCTCTCCGGATTCCGGATTGAGCGGATCGCGGTCCTTCACCAAGTGCTGATCGAGCTCGGAGACGAGGCGGAAGACGTCTTCCCGATGAAGCTGCATGAGCTTGCGGATCAAATCCTCGCCCAATCCCGCCTGCTCGGAATCGGAGAAGCTGGTCTGAAGGACCTCGATCGGTGTGAGTACTTCAGGATCGTCCCAGATCAGCGGATTTTGCAACGGGCCGTTTATGTGGTGGACCGACTGCATATACCAGGCCTTAGCCAAGAGAACCGACTGGATCACCAGACGCACCAGCAGGCTCTGCGGAACGATTCCCCCCAACGTTCGACCGTAGAATACGGAGGCGAACTGGTCGGCTTCGATCTGGTAGAGGTCCTTCACCATGTCCGTCAGCGTGAGCTGCGGCGGCAAAAGCCGCCTTGAGCCAAGTAGCGGCAGCCGAAGCTGTGCAAGGTGCCCTGCCGCGAGATAGGGGCGCGACGCCCGGTGCTGCAGCACCTCGCTGGCGGGCTCCCAGAATTTCTCCGCCATTTGCATGAAATCGGCGTGCGGCACGCGTGGGTAAGCGTGGGCGAGCTGCTCGGCGGCGACGAACGACCGGTACGAATAGCGGGCGCTAACGCCCGGCCGGGCAAGATGTCCGAGCAGGCCTCTGGTGTCGGCTCCGACGATGGTGCCGCGGCGCGTCGCAGCATCCGCCCAGGCGGGTACCAGCGTCGACAGCCCCTTGATGATCTTCTCTTCGATGCGTTCGAAGTCGCCCCCGTCGGAGGCTTGCCAGTTGCGCAGCGAGGTTACCGGCAAGACGCCGTATGGTTGCGCGCCGATGCGGAGCGGCAGCAACGGGCCTTCTACGTGCAACACCTCGAGCGCCCAGCGCCAGAGGACAAGCGCCTCGTTGCCGCCGTTCCAGACATCGCGGAAATAGTGCCCCCAAAGCACCGGCCACAGCGTCCTCAGCAGCAGTGTGCTGTCCTCCACATCATGAGATGATCCGGCCAGATAGGGCAAGGCGCCGCTGTCCCCGCAAAGCGCCTCGGCAAGCTCCCGCACGCCTGCGCCGGTTTCGCCGGCGAGGCGCCTGCCTGCGATGACCCGCCAGGACTCGTTGTCGAGCGCAAGATCGGCGGCGGGCGTGCCCTGGATAGTGTTCGTCGGCGCGCCGAGGCGGACCAACGCCATCTGTCCGGCATCGACATGGGCGCGGAAATGCTCGGCTGGCGCCTCATCGCCGATCCCATAGACATAGAGGGCGGCGATCGTCTCCGGCGTCACGCCCGGCGGCAGCGTGAATTCGCCACCCATGCCGACGGCCTGGGCTCGCGGCCAGGAAATGAGCCAGCTATCGAACGCGTCGTCGCCGGCGGGAACCTTGAATTCATCAACGGGCAGATTTGGCTGCAACACCCCAATGTCCATCGCCTGCTGGTTGTTGTCGACCACCGTCACGACGAGTTCGCGCGGCAGCCCGCCGATCCGCTCTGGTAGCGGCCGCCCTATCCGATCTTGCGGGATGGCGGCGACAAAGGCGCCGTCCTGAAGCGCGGCAGGGAAGGTCGTCACTAGCCACGCCGCCCGCGGCGGCGTGAGGCGACTTGACAATTGCTCCCACGCGACGACGCCCTCGGGGTGCAGCAGCCATTCGACCGGGTCGGTGCCCGGAGCAGCCCCCATCACCTTCGACCGCCCCCAGAACTCGGCTAGGAATTCAGCCTCCATCGGCGTCACGCTGGTCTGGTCGCGGCGGATCGAGGCCTCGTCTGGAACGACGCGCAGCAAGACTGTCCAGCCGCCCTGCCGCTCCTCGAAAAGCGTCTCCAGGCGCAAGGGCAGCATGACGCCGATGTCCCGGAAGGGCGACCCGCGGGGCTCGGGCTGGCGCAGCCAGTGACCGAGGGCGAAGCCAACAAGCTGGTCGACGGAGTTCGCATCGGCCCCGGCGGTGGCGATCTCGTCGAGGAAGCCGGGCCGTGGCGCCGGACCGCCACGCGGCAGCGCCTCGATCGCCGCCGCCACGTCGCCTGTCAGCAAGGGCGGCTGCCCAGTCGCGACAATCGCCGGATCGGCCTCGACCAGGGGCAGCAGACCGGCCGTTGTCTCCCACAAAAAATCCCTGGCAAGCGCCGCGCCGTGTTCGTCGCTCACGTCGAAACGATCCTGCGTGAGTTGGGTCCGCTCGCCATCGAGATCCGCGTGCAGCGCCTGAGCTCCTGCCAGGCGGCCCTGGAGCACCAGACGCTGCGCCAGGTCGGCTTCTGCTGCGATGTCCAACTGCAGGTCTGCGATTTGCTGGTCGAGTGCGTCGATCGCGTGCCCGACTACGCCGAGGCGCCGATCCCGGTGCTCAAAGGTCATCATCCGTTTTGCGCCTGTCGTTCGAGTTCGGCTCCGCTGATCGCAACGCGCGTGGGCTTGTCGATGGTTCGTTCGGCGAATTTGGCACTGTTGGGCCACGCCAATCCCTGGTCGTTGCGGAAGCGCAGTTCCGACGGCGGCTCGTCGAGCACCAGCCAGAACTGGTCGAGCGTCTGTGGGTCCACGTCGAAGGCGAAGAAGACGAGGTCCGGCTCCATCTGGCCGAAGAAGATCGGACCAAAGTAGCGGCGCTGATTGCGGTCCGCAGGCGCATCGGCGAAGTTGGGCGGAGCCTGGAGCAGCGTGTCGGGATCATCGCCCGGCAGCGGGCGAACGAGATAGACCAGTGTCGACGGATAGCGGCGGAACAGCGCGGTACGAAATGCGATGACGAGGTCCTGCTTGCCGGTGGTGTCACCGGGTTTGATCGCCTGGTGCGAAAGGTCGCCGACATCGTCTGCGCCGGGTTCGCCGAACGGCTTGGATGGCCAGTCGACGACCGGCCGTATATCGGCCTCGCGCTTGGCGGTCTCGTGGTTGATGTAGCCCCAGAACATCCGTAGTGGCGTGCTGACGCGGGGTGCAGGGAGATTGCGCCAGCGCATTTCGCTCAGGAATTGCGTGTTGATGCCGACCATGAAGGCATCGACGAAGGTCGGGTTCGTCTGCAGCGAAACTATCGAATTGGGCGGAATGGCCCCGGCGCCCGGCAGCAGCCATTCGCGCTCGTGTCGGTTCACCAGCGTCCAGGTCGGATAGTCGAGCCCGATCGGCGCTTCGGGCGGCGCCAGCGTGGCGAGATCTAATCCGGTGATTGTGGCTTTTACGCGCACCCAGGCGGGCGGCATTGCCTGTGTCGGGTCGATCGCGCCGCCAACGATCGCGGCTAGGTCGCCGAGCTTTGCGGGGCGCCGCCCGTCCGGCTCTTCGGGCCGCGGCAAGGCGGCTCCCAGTCCGCCTTCCTGCGACTCCCCGCGCAAATTGCCGGCAAGGCAAGACTCGATCGCCGCCAGCATCGTCTCGCGATCGAAGAACCGTGTCGGCCGTCCCGATCGATCAAGGAATGGCTGGAATTGGCTGAAGAAGTGTTCGATTAACTCGCCGCACTGAAGACCGAAGGCGTCGTTTACCACTGCCACGAAATCGCGGATCCGCTCGTCGTCGACAGGCTGGCCGGCGAACTTCTGCAATATCTCTTCAAGCCGCTCGTCGAATGGAGGCAGCCCGAGCGCGTCCTCTAAGGGCTGCTCGCCTAGCGCCCTGGCGACCGCATCGACGTGGGGCAACCCGGGCGGAGCTTTCTCGGCCCTCTCCGGCGCCTCGTTAGCTGCTGCCAGGAAGGCGGCGCGGTCGATGCGGCCGTTGGAAAAGCGCGAGCGCGCCGTGCCGTTGCGCAACAGGCGCTGCGCCGCGCTCGAGAATATCGCACTGTCGAGCGTCCTGGTTTTGGACGTGACGTAGCCGAGCAGGGTTCCTTGACCGTCGGTCAACATCCGGCCCATCGCGGGGCCGAAAAGCCTGAGCTCCAGTTCCGCCACGTCCGGCAGCCGGCGTCTCCACAATCTCCTGGCGGCATCCAGGCCGAATGCGAGATGGCCGACGCGCTGCGCGGCATCCTGCAATGCGCCCGCTTGCTTGACGGCCGCGTCCATCAGCGATTCCTGCTCGACGACGCCCATCCACAGCCCGAGCCCGGCAACGCCGCGGTGACGCGGATCGTCGTTCATCGACTTTGTCCATTGAGTCGTTGATGTGTCCTCTTTCCATAGGCCGCCATAGTTCGGCAGTTGCATGATGTCGCGTAGCGGCGGGGGCGGTACGATCTCGGGCGGTTCCACGTCCGCCAGCTCGTCGTTCAGGCGGTCAAGATCGTCGCGAGCTGCCTTGACTTGGACGGGTTCGCTCGGATGGTTCTTGAGCGAGGTGATGGCGCCGCCCAGCGTCAGCTTTGCGTCGACATTGGTGACAGGCCGACGATAGCGAAGGTCGGCTATCCCCAGGCCGCCTGATGGCCGCAGCTGCAGCGCGGTTGCGAGCGTCTCGAAATCCCCTTCTTCCGCCGCCTGAAAGCGCCAGCTGAAAAAGGCCGGCAACGCCTCGAAATTGCGCTGGGCGCCCTGCCACATCGCAGCGCCGGTGGCGGTGAACGTCGGAACGATGACGGCGACGTGGTCGCGCAACGGTACCAGCCGGCGCGGCGAGAGAAGCCGCGAGAAAGTGACGGCGCCTTCGGTCTGAACGTGTGCCCAGAGATGGGATTTCGCCAGATCGTGATCCTCCAGCACCTTGTTTTCGAGGCGGGTGACGAATCCGCCCTCCGCGCCGAGCTCGTCAGTCGTGCCGACTAGCAGCAGCATCCAAGGCTTGAGGCCGATCGATCCCGCGGCCGACGGGTTCGGCGTGTAGCGCCACGGCAGGTCGGCTTCATGGAAATCGACATGGACGAACTTGGTCGTCTCGGCGTCGGGCGTAGATGGCTTCGGCGCCAGATGCCTGATCGCAACAGCAGACCTCAGGCCGCCGACATCGCTTGCCGCCGGAAACAGGACGGGCACTTGGCCTTGCAACGCTGGCTGGCTATCGCCAAGATCGTCCAGCGTCAGGGTCAGCGATCTCCCGAGGCGGCCGCCCGCCTCCTGTGCTTCGGACAGGATTTTCGAGCGCTGCCAGGCAAGGAATTTCATCGTCGCCATGGCTAGATCACTCCCACGACGTTGACGGTCTGGGCGGTCGCCGGCTGGGCAACGCCTTTGCCGCTCCGCGTCAGCAGGAATGCCTGCGTCGAGCTTAGATTTTTCTGCAGCACGCTGCCGGCAGAATCATGCGCGTTCCAAATCTCCTGCGAGGCAGTGATGCGTGGCGCGCCTGGCTGGACAGTGGCGATGCCGGATCGCTCCCGCTGCATGCTGGCAAGGGGAGCCAGCATGTAGCCGGCTGCCTCGATGAGCAACGGGAAGAGGAAACGTTTCGGCAGCTTCACAAGCTTGAGCATCACGGTGCAGTCCTCGCTGGCGCCGAAGCTCGGTTCCAGAAGCGAGATGCGGATGCCGGACTGCGCCTGCGTGAAGCGTGCATTGTTCAGCACCTCGGATTCGGCAAGTGTCAGGTACGTGCCGGCCCCGAACCAGTCCTGCTCGATGCCGGCCGATGCGTCGGGCGTCGCAAGCGTAAGGTGGTGGTTGCCATTCTGCCCGGGCGCCAGGGGCGCACCTTCAAAGCGTTGGAGATCAAGACCGAAGGGTACGCGCCTCTGTTCCCAGATGATCGCGCCGACCGCGCCAACCACCGGAATATTGTTGACGAGCGTCGGGGCGCCCTGGCGCAGCACGACGCTGCGGTCCTCGCCCTCGCTGCGCGTGTTGTCGGGCTTGGCGAACTCGGGCGCCAGCAGCGCGACAATATTGGTGATGGCGGGAACCTGGCTGCCGCCACTGCTTCCGAGCTGGATGGTGACGCTCTCGGAAACTCTCACGAACAGCACTTTCACCGAGGCTCTTGCCTCGATGACCAGCGGTCCGGGGCCGCTCAGTTTGCCCTGCAAGCGCACGCCGCAAAGCGATTCGCCGAATATCTCGATATCGAAACCGGCATCGATCGTGGCGACGAAATAGAACGGCTCGAACTGGACCATGGCGTCGAAGCGGAGCCAGCCATGCGCGGAGATGGGACCTAGCTCGATGCCGGCTTCGACGGCGGCGCCGATCTGGAACGTATTCGACGTCAGCGCGAAATAGTTCTCAAGCTTGAACCAGGCGATGCCCACCGAGGCACATGTGCCAGCGCGGGCGAGGCGCGGCAGTTCGAGCCCACCCGGATTGAAAGATGGGTGGAAGCCGCCGACGCTGAACAGGAAATAACCATTGTCGCCATAGGCGATGCGCAATGCGATGCCGCCGGTGATCTTGAACACTTGCATCACGTGCGAATTGACGAGCACTGCGTCGAAATAGATCAGGCTCTTGGTGAGATCGATGCCGCCGACGAAGTCCATGCGCAGGTAGACGAGGGCGAACTCTTCCGAGCCGATGACCAGCCGTGCCGAGCCGGCGATGAAAATCTGCCGCGGCCCCGGAAGCTCGATGAAGATTCCAGCATCGAGACGAAGCAGTTCGAGCCATGAGATCTGGAAGGTCGGCCCCACCAGGAACACGCCGCGCGCTGCCGGGAAAAGGCGCGGAAGCTGGCCGATGACAGTCAGGGCGTTGCTGGTCGGATTGTCGCAGAACAGGATCTGACCGCTTGTTCCCGAGGCAAGCTGTTCGCGCAGCACGTCGGTATCAGCACGCCGGTTGATGCCGACTAGCCCGCCAACGCCGGTGATGGCGAAGCCGAAGCCGATCTGCACGCCCGGCAGCGGCAGCCTTATCCCGAGGATGCCCACGAAGGCCGGTGCGCCGTCCGCCTGTCCGAAAAGCGCGAAGGCGTCGACGCCGATGCCGATCACCTTCAGTTCGAGCCCGCCGGCATATTCGTCGTTGCCGAGCTTGGCGAGGAAGCCGCCCCCGGCCACCGGGCCGGCCTCCAGCGAAACGCCGAGCGCGGTAGGGCCCTCAATGCCGAGGAAACCATCGTCCCAGTGCCCGAACCAGGCGCCCATCCCGTCGGCCACGATGCGCACCGGCCCGAATGCGCCATTCGCGCCGAAGTGCAGGACAATGCGCGAACGCAGGCTTTCGCCGGCAAGCTTTGCCTCGATGCGGACCAGAACACGCTCGATCGTCAGGCCGGCGGCGCCTCCGCCTACGCTGAGATTGACAGGAACGGTGAACTCGGTGGCCAATGGCGGCAGGCCCGCTTGTCCACCCATCGTCTGCAGGCCGACGCCCTGCAGGTAGCCGATCGAGATCTCCGTTTGAAACCGCACCTCGGCAGGGAGCGAGACGATGCTGGAAAGCAGACCCAAAGGCTTCGTCGAAAAAACGAAGGATACACGCTCGACGATCCCCCGCAGGCCGAAGAGCGGCGAGCCTGGCAGCACATTTGGTTGCAAGCGAAGAAGCAGCCGCGCCGGACCCACCTCCAGCCTTGTGTCGCCGGGTGGTCCAATGATCGCCGCCCCGCCTTGTGGATCGAACCGCAAGCCGGCCTCGAACACGCCGCTTGAGGCGAGAGCGGGATCGAAGGATCCGTTCTTCATGACGAGGCGGTAGGTCTGCGCTCCGGTATCGGTCGTCGATGCAACCAGCCGGACGCCGCTGCCGAGGTCGAGCGAACCTGCCACGAAGGCCGTTGCATTGCTCAATTTGAGCTCGACGCCGAGGCCGTCCAGCCTGTTTGCGCCCAGAACGTCCGGCCCGACTACTGCCAGGTAATCCGTTAGGAGCGCCGCGCCTTCGGCGGCCTTGGCCTTGAACGAGGCCACGTCCAACGGCGGCGTGATCGGCATACCAAGCTTGAGCGGCGAATTGATGAGATCCTGGACGAGTTGGATCAGATCGACTGCCCCGGCGGGATGAGGGTCGGGCAGCGCAGCATATCCTTGCTGCGCATATTCCAGCTTCAGGAGCTCGCGCGGCGAAAACAGCAGCAACCCGGTGAGTACCTGGGCGACTTTCAGGTCATCGAGGTCCTGTATGCGCGAGAGCAGAACCGCCAGGGTCGTATCGCCGGGCGAGCGCAAGAACGCGTCAAGCCGGTTCCAGGCGAGGCGAAACGCGAAGGCGCGTGGGTCGAGATCGCGAAACTCGACCTCGATCAGGCCCGCCAACGTCAGTGCCTCGGCCAGCCGGGGCGCGCGAATCTGCAGCGCGCGGACGATGATGGTGTCCCTGAGCCCTACGTCGTTGAGCACGCCGTCGATCGTATCAAGCCAGTCCGCTATGCCGTTGTGGTTCGGATCGAGCTGGATCGCAGTGAGCTTGTCCTTGATATCGGCAATGTCGCCGAGCTTGCCGGGCGGCGCAGGATCGCCTCCCGCCGGGTCCCCCTCGAGGCTTTCCTTGAGGAAATCGATAATCAGTTGAACCAGCGAAGCCACGGCGACTTGTCCCTCTCTGCACGATGGTCACGCCTGTCGCGACCGCTTCCACGCGAAGTTCAGAAACCGAGGCCGATGCCGCCGTCGAAGGTGTAGGTGTTGAAAGAGTTTGACTCCACTGAAGTTCCCGCCACCCACCGTGCGTTGATGAAGACGTGAAACGTGTATGTGCCGGGAGCTATCTCGTTCGGCGGAATATTGACGATGTGCGCCAGGGTCAACGCTGGCACAAGCCCGTCGACCTGCTCCTCTCCTTGCCAAACCGTGACGTTGCCGTTGCGGTCGCCGGTGATCTTGCCGGCCTCGCTGTACGGCCCGGCGACGAGGATGCTAGCGTTCCAGTCCGTCGACTGGACGGCAAAATCCTGGCCGGTGTAAGGCATCGTGGGGTTTGTTGATCTGGAGGCCAGATTCCTGCCTTGCGGCGTGAGCAGCGGGCCGAAAGTGAGATTCGGGTGCATGATGGGCCTCTCCACAATACGAAGAACAAAGGCCCCTCCACATTCCCCATGGGAAGCGTATTACAGAATTCGGCGTTTGAGCAATCCAAATCGTCAATCCATCGCCAAGAAAATATTTGTTGGTGATTTGGGGGCGAAAGCAATACCAGTAAGACAAAGGTTTAGGCTCGTCGGTTGGCGCGTTTCATTAAGTATTGCCTAAAAATCTATGCTCTCGACGAGCTTCCGTCGCAAATTCAGAAACGCCCATCGCTTGGTCGCTTCATCGCGCGCCCGCGAATGAATTTCCGGTCAAAAATATGCGATGGACGCGCTGATCAACGGGTCCGAACTGCCGCCGGGAGCGTTCACGATTGCCGTCGCGACGCCGTTTCCAGGCGGCACAATAGCGACGATCCGCTGGTCACTCTGGACCTCGAACGACAGGGCGGCCACGCCACCAAACGACACGGCTGAGGCGAGCTGAAAGCCAATGCCGTCGATGTCCACCTGATCGCCACGATGTGAATTGCATTGGGAAGGCGATATCGACGACACCTGCGGGATGGCCAGAAGAATGAGATACCCAGTTCCGCAGCGGTCGTTTCTTTGTCGCTCGCAAACCATACGTGCCTCCCGTCCCGCCCCAATGGAGCCCGACTACCTCGCCGCTGAGTTTTTCTGACCACGAGCGAGCCGGAATCCCCGCTGTTGCTCCATTCGGTGGACAGGTTGGAGTCGACTCTGACTTCGAACTGATTGCTCAGGATTGACCCGCGGTTCTCATAGGCTCCGATCGCCGTGATGACCGCTGCGCGACGCTCGGCCAAGGAGGCCCTATCGGTGAAATGGGACGGCAGCTCCCGAGCATGGCCGAGCTTACCAGCCTGGACTCGGACTTGTGGGCAAACGGCGGGTTCGAGCAATACAGGATTCCGCCTCTGAGCAGAACTGAGACGGCGTTTTGGACTAACACCAAGTGGCTCGGCGCAGAGAATTCCTGGGCGACCGTCACATTCAGTGCGCCGACTACTCTCGTGCGTCCTTTGGCTGAAACCGACAAGGCAGGCGTATGGCGTGTTCAAGAGGTACACGCAACCGGTCTGAAACGAGGCGTTAATCTGATATCCCCTTTGGGAATCAGTGCGAGGTGGCAATGGATATCCCCCCGAACTGCTCGCTGCGCAAAGTGCCTTAATCCCGATGGTTATGGGCATTCCCGGAGTCCGGGGTGTGGATGTCGGCCTGAGAGAACAGGACGGAGTGATAGCCGACGAGGTCGTCCTTCGCGTCCTGGTCTCGGATCTGGAGAATGTCCCACCCGGAATCCCCACCGATATATCGGGAATCCCAATCACGATCGTTCAGCGCGATCCGCAGATCGAAGCAGATCTGGCGCGCTATCCAGTTGTCGTCGGCGGCATTTCTGTCGGCAGACTTACCCCATGTGTCAACAATGTCGTCCTGCCACGTTTCCGCACCCGGTCATTCAGCTGGGGAACCGCTGACCCCGTGATCGGACCGATCTGCACGACCTCTGCTGCTGCCGCCCGCCCGATCGAGAAGCAGGCGGCATCCGTGAAGCCGATCGGCTTGAACGGCGGCAGAAAGCTTGGCTCGGTCGGGAACGATGAGCGTGCAAGGGTACCGAGCAGATCAGCGGAAGACGGCGGCAGGTTTGAAAATTCCGGCTGGTAGACAGCCGTCCCTACAGCCGATCCCAGCACATGCTCGTTGCTTAATGCCGCGTAGTTGTCCGGTGTTGTTTTCCCGCGCTATCCCGCCCATCGTTCCGCTGGAGGAAACAAGAAGTGAGGGCTCCATGGCATCACTCAGCGTTACTGGCTCGTCGAAGACTTCCAAGCGGGCGACCAGACAAGTTCGCAGATCCAGGAAAGCTTTGCCGCCATGCTCGGCCAGCGGCCAGAACCGCTGCGCATCGAGTGGTTCACGTGTCTGCTTGTGAACGACGCCGCACTGTTCCTCTTGGGCCAAAACAGGTGACGCTTCTCGACCATTTGGCCCACCAGACAAACGGGGCATTGACGTTGGCAGCGTGTCTCCATGGACGCGAGCGCCGAGGATGGGATCACGATCATTCGCATCTCGCGCAGCCGCAAGGGCGACGCCATGGCTACCGTGGAATCGTTGGAGTGGTTTGAGCCGGACGGTCACCAATACACCGGCTACGCCGCGGCTCGGGAAACGGGGCGGCGTCCGGCCGTGGAGGTGCTCGCCGACTTTAAAAAGGTGCGGGCAGTCGTTGCGCTTGAGAGCGACGACATTTGGGATCCGGCATGGGGTGACCTGCTGCCAATCGGCCGTTAACCGTGCCGACAATAGGGTGCACAACATGCTGCTGAAGTGGCCGTCCGGAAGCGCTACCGGAAGTCGCGCGTCTTGAGCTTGATATGGTCGATATGGTCATAGGCATCGACGATGTCGCGCCCCTTCGGCATGCCGCGCGGATCGATGCCCGATCCGCCATGATAGGCCTCGTCACCGCGGCCGTGTGGCAATGGAAATGGCGTGTCGCGGTTTCCGACGCTGGCGAGTTCGGCCGAAAGATCGGTCAACTCGTGGGCGACGAGATGCACCACCTCCCCTTCCCGCTGGATGCGGCCGCGCACGCCCAGCATGGCCGACGAGAGAAGCACGCGCCGAAACTTCTCGAACACCTTGACCCAGACGACGACGTTGGCAGCTCCGGTCTCATCCTCCATGGTGAGGAACATGACGCCTTTGGCCGAGCCCGGCCGCTGCCGGACCAGTACCAGGCCGGCTGCCTCAAGCCAGCTTCTGTCTCGGGCCCGCATGGCCTCCTCACAGGTCACGATGCGACGGCGACGAAGATCGGCACGCAGGAACGAAACAGGGTGGCTGCGCAAGGTCAGTCCGACATGGCCATAATCCTCGACAACCTCGCGGCCGGCCGTCATCGGCCTGAGCGTGATGACAGGCTCCTGGATCTCAGGCGCCGTTTTCTGTTCACGGGACGTGGCGGCCGCGAACAGCGGCAAAGGTTCATCGCGTAACGCCTTAATCGCCCAGAGCGCATCGCGGCGGGCAAGATTCATATCCGGCAGAAATGCGTCGGCCTCGGCGAGCTGCACAAGCGACGCCGCCGGCACGCCGGCGCGGCGCCACAGATCGTCGACCGAGGCGAAGGGCTCGTCGGCCCGTGCAGCGACGATCGCGGCCGCGTCATCATTGGCAAGGCCCTTCACCATGCGCAGGCCGAGCCGGACAGCGAAGCGATCTTCGTCATTAGTCTGCTCAAGCGTGCAATCCCAGCGGCTGGCATTGACGCAGACCGGGCGCACCTCGACGCCATGATCGCGAGCATCACGCACGATCTGGGCCGGCAGATAAAAACCCATCGGTTGCGAATTCAGAAGCGCGGTACAAAAGACATCGGGATGCCAGCATTTCACCCAGGACGAGGCGTAGGCGATCAGAGCGAAGGAGGCGGCGTGGCTTTCGGGAAAGCCGTAGCTGCCGAACCCTTCGAGTTGTGAAAACGTCTTTTCGGCGAACTCCGGGGTGTAGTCGTTGGCGATCATGCCGTTGATCAGCTTGTCGCGGAATTTCGAGACGCCGCCAGTGTGCTTGAAGGTGGCCATGGCGCGGCGCAGCTGATCGGCCTCGCCGGCGGAAAAGCCGGCGCAGACCATGGAGACCTGCATCGCCTGCTCCTGAAACAGCGGCACGCCGAGCGTCTTGCCGAGCACGCGCTCGAGCTCCGGCGTCGGAAACGTCACCTCTTCCGTCCCGTCGCGCCGGCGAAGATAGGGATGGACCATGTCGCCCTGGATCGGACCAGGTCGAACGATCGCAACCTCGATGACAAGGTCGTAAAATGTCCTGGGCTTCATGCGCGGCAGCATCGACATCTGCGCCCGGGATTCGATCTGAAACACGCCAAGCGTGTCGGCCTTGCGGATCATCGCATAGGTGCGCGGATCCTCGGCTGGGATCGTCGCCAGATCGAGGGCGATGCATTTGTGCTCGGACAGGAGATCGAAGGAACGCTTCATCGCGGTCAGCATTCCGAGCGCCAGCACGTCGACCTTCATGAATTTCAGCGCGTCGATGTCGTCCTTGTCCCACTCCACGACCTGGCGATCCTTCATCGCCGCCGGCTCGATCGGCACGAGATCGTCGAGCCGGTCATGCGTCAGGACAAAGCCGCCCGGATGCTGCGAGAGATGACGCGGCGTGCCGGCAAGTTGCGTGGCGAGTTCAAGGGTCAGCCGCAGTCGGCGATCGCCGAGATTGAGATTGAGCTCGCCGGCGCGCTGCTCGTCGACTGCTTCACCATGGCCCCAGACCTGCGAGGACAGAAGTTTGGTCATGTCCTCGGGCAGGCCGAGCGCCTTGCCGACATCGCGGACAGCACCTTTGGTGCGATAGCGAATAACCGTGGAGCACAATGCTGCGTGATCGCGACCGTAGGTCTCGTAGACCCACTGCATGACGATCTCGCGCCGTTCATGCTCGAAATCGACATCGATGTCGGGCGGCTCGCGCCGTTCCTGCGAAACGAACCTCTCGAACAGGAGGTTGTTGCGTTCGGGATCGATGGAGGTGATGCCGAGCACATAGCAGACCGCTGAATTGGCGGCCGAGCCGCGGCCTTGGCAGAGGATGTCCTGGCTGCGGGCGAAGCGGACGATCGAGTTGACGGTCAGGAAGTACGGCGCATATTTGAGCGTCTCGATCAGCCGCAGCTCGTGCTTCAGGATCTTGATCACCTTGTCGGGCAAGCCCTCGGGGTAACGGCGGGCCGCACCTTCCCAGGTCAATTTTTCCAGCGCCTGCTGCGCCGTGAGGCCCGGCATCGTTTTTTCCTCCGGGTATTGGTAGGCGAGCTCGTCCATTGAGAAACGGCAGCGGTCGGCGATTTCGACCGTGCGCGCCAGGGCCTCAGGATAATTGCTAAACAGCCGCGCCATTTCATCGCCCGGTTTGAGATACCGGTCGGCATGACGTTCGCGCCGGAAGCCGGCATCGTCGATGGTGACGTTGTGGCGAATGCAGGTGACGACATCCTGCAACATGCGGCGGGCCGGTTCGTGGAAAAGCACATCGTTGGTGACGACGGTAGGCACGCGCATCGCGGCCGAGAGGTTAGCCAGCTCGTAAAGCCGGAGCTGGTCGTTCGGACGCCTGCGCAAGGTGAGCGCCAGATAGGCGCGATCGCCGAAAGCCTCGCGCAGCCGCCGCAGCCGGACGGCGCAAAGATCATCGGCTTCATCCGGCACCAGGACCGCGATCAGTCCTTCGCCATAGGCGATGACATCATCCCATTCGAGATGGCATTTTGCCTTGCCGGCCCGGCCCTTGCCGAGCGAAAGCAGGCGGCAGAGGCGCGAATAGGCCGGCCGGTCGGTCGGATAGACCAGGACCGACATGCCGTCGGCGAGATCGAGACGGCAGCCGACGATCAGCCGGACGCCTGTCGTCTTTGCCGCTTCATGGGCGCGAACGATGCCGGCAAGCGAATTGCGATCGACGACAGCGAGCGCTTCAATGCCGAGCAGTGCGGCCTGTGCAAACAGCTCCTCGCAGGATGATGCTCCACGCAGGAACGAGAAATGCGAGGTGACCTGCAACTCGGCATATCGGGTGGCGCCTGTCATCCGAAGATCCCGTGCATGAACCATTTATGCGATCCGGTCGCGGCGTCTTCGCCGTCACCGGCGCGGTAGACCCAGTAGCGCTCGCCGCTCTCGTCCTCGACCTGGAAATAGTCCCTCACCGCCGCGAGCTCGGCATCGCGCTTCCACCATTCCCCGAACACGCGTTCCGGACCGTCCGCCCGCTTCACGCGCCGGCGCACCCCGCGCCAGGTGAAGGTCACGGGCGGATGGTCGGGAAGAAGTGCTACCGTCTCGATCGGCTCGGGCCGCGGCAGCAGCCGCGACGGTCGCGGCCAATGGCCCGGCCAGCCCTCGCCGGTATCAGGCGCCATCGGGGCAATGCGCTGAACGGAGCGTTCGGGAACGTCGCTCTGCACGGGGGCGAAGCGATAGAGCCGGTCCTCGCCGACACGGTTGGCGAGGATGTCGATCACATCCGAGACATCAGGTTCCGGCGCCTCGGCAAGTGAAGAGATCGTCTGTTTCGCCCGCAGCGGCTCGGCGGCAGTCGCGGCTAGCCGCATCTGCTCGATGCCAAATCCCGGGTCGATCGTCTCGATCTTGTCGGTGAGGAGCCGGGTCATGCGCTTCGTGTCGCGAACCGGCGTTGCTGTGCCGACACGGATCGCCTCGATGCGATTGTCGACACGGAAGAACAGAAGATCGAGCCGGCGCGCGCCAAGCCCCCGCGTCTCAAGGTCAATGCAGAGTTCCGCCACCAGCTTGCCTGTATAGCGGGCGATCGTCTCTGGCGCGCCGATCGGTTCGGCAAAATTGCGGCGTACCTCAACGATCTCCTCCGGCCGGTTCGGCTCGATCGGTTCGCTCACCCTCCCAAACGCCTGGTCGAGGCGGCGACCGGGTTCCGGTCCGAAACGCAGAGCGAGCGACGCGCGCGGCGTGCCGGCGAGGTCGGCGATTGTCTCGAATCCCAGCCGCCTTAGGCTGTCGATCGTCGCGGCGGGCAGGCGAAGCGCCGCGATCGGTAATGGCAGGATCGCCTGGGCTGTCTTGCCAGCTGGCACAACGATCGTGGCCCGGGTGCCGAAGCGCGCCAGCGCGTGGGTCGCCCCCCAGCTATCGGCGACCGCCGCCCGGGCTGTAATGCGGGCAGCGGCAAGCCGATCTACCATCTCGGCAAGCATTGCCGCCTCGCCGCCATGCAGATGGTCGGCGCCGGTCGTGTCGATGACGAGGCCGTCCGGCGGATCGGCCTTGACGATTGGCGCGTAGCGGCGCAACGCCCACAGCGCCAACCGCTCGAGCGCCATGGCGTCGGCATCGGGCTCGGCATCATGGACGATCAGGCCCGGGACCAGCGCCTGCGCCTTGCTCGCCGGAATGCCGATGCGCAGGCCCGCTGCGTGGGCTGCAGCATCAGCGGCAAGCACGACACGGCGGCGCCCGTCACGGCCGATGAGGACGAGCGGCGTCTCAGGCGGAGGCGCGGCGTCGCCCGATTTCCTTCTGAAACGGTCTGTCGGCCACATCGGAAGGAAGAGCGATACGACCCTTGGCATCGCAAGCCTCCACTATGAAATCTGCACTCTCTCCGGCCCGGCATCGGATCAGTTCGAGATGCCAGCGCGCGCGTCCAATCCCCTGAACGGGCAATGGTGTCGACGGCAGGACGGACACCCGCCACCGGGTTTCTGAGGCGGTTGGCTGGCCAAAGTCCGTGGCCTCCGTCTGCCGACGCCAGCGGCGAATGGCGATGCCGATGGCGCCGGAGCTTTCGGCGGCAAGCTGAAGCCGCCGTGAGGCCGTCATCGAAAGCCGGGCTATCTCGGCAACAACAGCGCCAAACCCGCCACGAAGGCCCTCTTCGAAACAGGCGAGAACAGATTTCTCGTCGCCAGCCTCGACATAGATCACCCTTCCCGGGGGAAGGCCGGCCTGTTCGATTGCCGGCGCGAAAAGATCGGGCCGGGTAACGCACCACAGCGCCTTGCCGACCGTGCGCGCGGCAATACCGGCAGCGAAGAGTGCCGCAGCCGCGCCGTCCACGGCGCCATTGCCGCCGCCCGCGACCTCGTGCAGACCACCAAAAGCCAATCCCCCTCCCGGCAGAACCCTGTCAATCGCGGCCACTCCGAACGGCAAAACCGTACGCTCGCGTGCATTTCCACCTTCGAGGCGCGCGATGCGTTCTCGAAGGTCGGAAATGGCAGCAGGGGGCGCCGATACACTCATCTGACCCTTGAAACGCGGAAAGCCTGGGATATGTTCTACATTTGTTCTCGTCTCGGTTAAGAGTCAACCGGGATGATGTCGTGCCCCTGCGGAAGGAGGCATTCGATGCTCGGTCCGTATCCTTCGATGCGAAAATGCGAGTTCCATTTTTGGAGTTTGGGGCGCCGGTGTCCGAAAATTGTAGCATATTTCGGACTCTTACCTTGCCTTTGTCCGAAACTTGTCGCATATTTCGGACATGCCCATCGTTGAGCCCGATACCGATCTTCGCTCACGCCTGCTTGCCCGCATTGGGTCCAAACCCGACGAGGTCTGGACCCCCGGCGACTTCGCCGATCTCGGCGCGCGCGCCGCCGTGGACAAAACCCTGCAGCGCCTGGCAGCCGCTGGGGAGCTGCGCCGGATCGACCGAGGCCTCTATGACCGGCCGCGCACGAACAACCTGACTGGCCGCGCCACAGTGCCGGATTATCGCGCTGTGATCCGCGCCGTCACGCGCCGCGATCGAGCGCGCGCCGTCATCGATGGTATGACGGCCGCCAACGACCTCGGCCTGACGACCGCCGTCCCCGCCCGGATAGAAGTGCTGGTCGATGCGCGGTTGAAGCCAATCAAGCTCGGCACGCAGGAAATCCACTTCAAATACGCTGCCCCTAGCCGCCTCTATTGGGCGGATCGGCCGGGGATGCGGGTCGTCCAGGCCTTGCATTGGATGCAGGACCTGCTGACCCAGAAGGGCGAACGGAAGCGTATCCAGGCGACGTTGCGCCGCCTGTTTGCCGACCCCAAGCACGGCGAGGCCATTCGCGAGGATCTGCGCGCCGGTCTCTCCGCCGTGCCGATCTGGATGCAGGAGTTCCTCCGCGAAATCCTGAGGGCGGACCCGCACGAGGCGAAGCCATGAGTACCGATGCTTACCGCCAGATCATCGCGGCATCCCCACGTGACCGGCTCGACCTGTTCCTCGCCACGGCCAATCGGATCGGAACTCCGGTGGGCAATGTCGAAAAGGATTTCTGGGTCTGCTGGACCCTCAATTCGCTTTACCACGAACGGCCTGCGGGGGAGCCACGGCTGCTTTTCAAGGGCGGGACGTCGCTGTCAAAAGGCTATGGCCTAATCCAGCGTTTTTCCGAGGACATCGACGTTACCGTGTTCCGCGA
The DNA here is from genome assembly GCF_040320565.1 of Mesorhizobium sp. M0664. Lineage (NCBI taxonomy): Bacteria > Pseudomonadati > Pseudomonadota > Alphaproteobacteria > Hyphomicrobiales > Phyllobacteriaceae > Mesorhizobium > Mesorhizobium sp. M0664. Next base: position 9,754 of record NZ_JAMYPW010000028.1, on the reverse strand, counting down.
CGATCTCGACGAGGCTGCCTCCGTCGAAGAGCTTGAGGAACTGTCGAACAAGAAGCGCCGCGCCAAGCTCGACGCCATCCGGGACGCCTGCCGTGCGTATATCACCGGCCCGCTGCGAGCCTTCCTCACCGCTCAACTTGCCGACATGACGAACGGTGCCGGCCGGGTGGAAGTCGACGAAGCCGATGCCGATGATCAGACCCTGCTGCTCTGGTATCCCGAGGTCGAGCCGCGTGATGGCGCCTATGTGCGACCGCTCATACGCCTCGAGTCCGGGGCGAAATCGGCGCTCGATCCCAATCGCCCCATCACGATTACGCCCTATGTCGCGGAGGAAGCGGCAGGCATTGATCTCACCGTCGCCGACGTGACCACGATCGAGGCGACCCGCACCTTTTGGGACAAAGTGGTGATCGCCCATGGATTGCGCCGCTGGTACGAGCGGCGCGGCGAACTGCGGCAGGAAGGCCAACGGGTGTCTCGGCACTATTATGACCTGCACTGTCTTCTCGGATCCGAGACCGGAAAGGCCGCGCTCGGCGATCTCGATCTTGGCGCCGATTGTGTGCGGCACGCACGAATGTTTTTCGACCGTCCCGACTATGACCTCGCCTCAGCAGTCCCGGGCAGCTTCGCGATCGCGCCGGCGCCCGAGATGGAAGCCGCGCTCGCGCGCGACTATGCCAATACGACGGCCATGATCTTCGGCACGCCGCCGACCTTCGATGACATTCTGGAATCAGCACGGCAGATTGAGCAGGACATCAACACCCATTCCTAGTTGCCTGGCCACATCGCCGGGGGGCATCATCAAGGCGTTGTCGAGCAAATGGTCTGCTACTTCAAACCCGAGGACATCGAAAAACTTCACGCTGGCCGAGAGGACATGCATCGGCAGTTCGCTGAACTGCGGGATCGCTTTCTTGGTCGCAAGTATCAAACCGAGCGTGGCCACGAGTTCGCATATCATGGGTTCTCGCGGCGCCTTGGTACCATGGTCAGGGCTGTTGACGTCGTGTTCGAGAAGCTCCCCCCAGAGCTGGACGAAATCCCCGAGAAGGACACGGTCGTCGACGCGACGCTGACTATCCAGGCATTCGTAATGAACGCGTTCAGGTGTCTCGATAATTTGGCCTGGATCTGGGTCTGCGAGAAGGCGGTCCTCAACGCCGAGAGCAAGGAGCTCGAACCTCTCCGAGTAGGCCTCGGCCCGAAAAGCAAGGAAGTCCGCGCTTCCTTTAGCAAGGAGTTCCTTGCCTATTTCGGCAAGCGTCAAGGCTGGATAGACGAGCATCTCAAAGGGTTCCGCGACAGCCTCGCTCACCGGATACCCCTGTACATCCCGCCCTTTATCGTCACGCCCGAGACAGTCGACAGGTACAACGAACTCGAGAAGGCGAGTGGCGATGCCATCCAGAAGCGGGATTTCGAGCTCTACGACAAGCTGCAGGCGGAGCAGAGGGTCCTGGGCATTTGGCGACCATGGATGACCCACTCGGTCACGGACAAGTCTCCCCGCGCCGTGTTCCACGCCCAGCTTCTGCAGGACTATGTGACGATCGACGAGTTTGCCCGTGAGATGTTGGCGGAGATGGAGCGCCAGAAAATCTAGTCATGAGCGAGCTCGGGCGGAACAGCGGGAGAGGCGGGGATTACCCATAAGTTCACTCTTTGTTCTTTTCCGAAAACGCGTGGCGAGATATAGTCTGGCGTGTCCTAAAAAAGATTCCTTAGGGAGCAGCGCGCAGATGACCATCCAGCCCACCAACACCATGCTGCAGGGGGACAGGATTCCCAATGAACCGACGATCAGCTGCCCAAACTGCAAGACGGAAATCAAGCTCAATGAGTCGCTCGCCGCCCCTTTGATTGCCGCCACGCGTGAAGAATAGGAAATGCGCCTGACGCAGAGCAAGTCATCGATGGCTGCCAGAGAAGAGGAGCTCAAGCGCCAGCAGGCCGAGATCGCCGCCGCCAGAGAGGAGATCGCCAACCAGGTGGCAGAGCAAATCAAGCTTGAGCGTGCCGGGATCGCGGTCGAGGAAGCCCGCAAGGCAAAATTGCTGCTTTCGGTAGACCTGGAGGACAAGGATAAGAAGCTTGCCGAGCTGGAGGCGACGTTGAAGGCGCGCGACGAAAAGCTCACCGAGGCCCAGCAGCAACAGGCGGAATTCCTGAAAAAGCAGCGTGCGCTCGACGACGAAAAGCGAGAGATGGCGCTGACCATCGAGAGGAAGATCCAGGAAGGATTGGACGCCGTTCGCGTCAAGGCGAGGTCGGAAGCCGAAGACGGCCTTAAGATGAAGGTTGCGGAAAAAGAAGAACAGATCGCCGGCATGCAGCGTCAAATTGAGGAGCTGAAGCGCCGTGCGGAACAGGGCTCCCAGCAGCTCCAGGGCGAGGTGCTGGAGCTCGAGCTGGAAACCCTCATTGCCGGCCGGTTCCCGATGGACGTCATTGAACCGGTTGCCAAGGGTGAGTTCGGCGGAGATGTCCTGCACCGCGTGGTCGGACCGGCCGGCCAGCCATGCGGCGCCATTTTGTGGGAATCGAAACGCACCAAGAACTGGAGCCAGGGTTGGCTGGGAAAGCTCAGGGCCGATCAGCGGGCGGCGAAGGCGGATATCGCGCTGATGATCTCGGAAGCTCTGCCTCCCGGTGTGGAAACCTTCGATCTTCTAGACGGGGTCTATGTCGCCCATCCCAAATGCGCGATGCCGATCGCAATCATCCTGCGACAATCACTCATCGAGCTGGCGAACTCCCGCCTCGCCCAGGACGGCCAAGCCACCAAAATGGAGCAGGTCTATGGCTATCTGACCGGCCCCCGGTTCCGCCATCGCGTCGAGGCGATCGTCGAAAAGTTCTCTGATATGCAGGAGGACCTGGCCAAGGAACGCAAGGCCACAACACGCCTGTGGGCGAAACGGGAAGCTCAAATACAAGTCGTAATCGAATCGACCGTCGGGATGTACGGCGATTTGCAAGGTATCGCTGGAAAGGTGATGCAAGAAATTGAGGGCTTGGAGGTTCTGGCCATCGAAGCATCTCTGCCCGATGCCGAATAGGCAATCGGCATGCAGCTCAACAGAAAAACGATTGGCAATCTGGAACGGCTTGCCCAGACGAACAGGGGACGGACCAACACGCGCACGACGCGGGATGCGTTGCCATGACCGCTGTGCCGAACAGGCATCGCAATAGTGCCCAATGCATTCGTTGCGTTTGGCGCCAACCGCCACTATGAAACGGACAATTTCGCCGACTGTGTTTCAAGCCGCCAGGAGAGTTTCGTGACAGAAGAAGCTGAAAGCAATGCCGACAACCTGATCGAACTCACTGCCGACGTCGTCTCGGCCTATGTCTCGAACAATCCGGTTCCGGTCGGTGACTTGCCGGCCCTCATCAGTCAGATCCACGCCGCATTGAAGGGCACCGCCGGCGGCGGTGCTGCGCCGGATAAGTCCGGGGCTCTCAAGCCTGCCGTGCCGATCAAGAAATCGGTCACTCCGGACTACATTGTCAGCCTTGAGGACGGGAAGAAGTTCAAGTCGTTGAAACGCCATCTCGCGACCCACTACAACCTGACGCCCGACGAATATCGCACCAAATGGGCCCTGCCAGCGGACTACCCGATGGTCGCGCCGAACTATGCCGCAGCGCGCTCGGCATTGGCCAAGACGATGGGGCTCGGCCGAAAGCCGAAAGAACCGGAAAAACCGGCGCCGGTGAAGCGGACGCGCAAGAAGACCGCGGCCTGATTGCTGCAGATCCATCGGCCTATGTAGCCCGGACACAAAATAGGCGGGAGTAACCAGCCTTCCACAGGCGAAGCTGGGTTGAACGCTACCAAGGGTTGCCGATCAGACACTCTCAAGTTTTGGTGCGAGACTAAAATCGAAAACGGGCGGGGGTGAGCTTCGCGCCTAATGTCGGTCATAGACTTCAGTTTTGCGGTTACCTGAAAGCCGACATTTCGACGACAGCACATCCCGAAGATTGTCAATTGTGTAGATCGCTAGCTTGACCGCTGTCATGCGCATTGGCAAACAAGCGTCATCAGCAGTGCTGTGTTTGTGCAGTCCCGGCTCTCAATCGATGTCACTTACAAGGTGCAGATATGACGCAGGCCGGCGGACCCGCTGCGATAAACGGCTTTCTCTATCAAATCATTCAACACCTTGGCTGGCTGGCTGATGTCACGCTTTCTGGAAACCTGGACGGCCGCGAGATCAAGGATGCATGTCTTGTGTTGGAACCTCGTCGCGGTGGAGACGCGCGGGCAGAAGCAATCGGTCTCTACCTCGTTGAACAATACAAAACTCGGGAGGATGGCACATGGCCACTTGCTGGCATTGAATCTGTCCTGAGCGATCTCCGCAAAGCCGTACCGCCATCGCGTCCGGCGAATGCCTGCTATCGCTTCGTGACCGATGGGCGCCCTGGCAAGCTGAACCCGTTCAACGCCTTTCTCGCCGACTTAAAGTCGGCAGCCGGACCAGATGACCTCGACGATGTCGAGAAGCTAAGTTTCGCCAAGGATCAGGCCGGTACCAACCGCGAGTTCTTCGACCACATCGTTACAGTGACACGAGCCGGGTCTCAACAACCGGCTACCGACGAAAGCGCGGTCGTGTTTCATCTCTTGTCGCATTTTGAGATGGAGTTTGGTGTCGACGGCAGCGCCCGCGCAACCGATGTGGAAAAGCTGTTACGGCGCTATGCACCCGACCTTGGTGACGAGCGCGGAATCCGAGAGCGTCTGATCGGCGTGCTTGTCGAGACATTGAGCAACGGCGAAGCTCAATTCGATGCCGCCAGGATTGATTCTATGTTCCGTTATGTGGGCCTCAATCCGGAGCGGCTGCGTAAGGCGGCGGAACTTGCCGAAACGATGAGCTCGTTAACGCGCCGCCGGCTTGCCCGATTAAAATATCGACCTGACCGCGACGTGCGTGCCATACCTGACTGGCCTGAAGACAAGGCGATATTGTTGATTGCGGGAGCAAGCGGCGCAGGAAAAACGTGGCAACTCGGACAGATGCTGGAGGCATTCGGGCAAGAGCGCCAGATCGCAACCTTGGTACTTGCAGGCAAGACGTGTGAAGACCTTCTGGCGCAGGCGGCGCGCGACGTGTGGCAAACGGGTCTTGGCGACACCTCCGAAAAATCCCTTGTTGCGGTATCGCATTTCCTGCGAGAACTTCTAGGCGAGGGCTCTGCTTCCCGGTTAACCGTGGCGATCGACGACGTCCAGGATATCGACATCGCGCGCGATCTCGTTCGTCAGGATTGGGCTGATTGGGGGATGCGCCTAGTCTTAACCGTTCCGCAAGCCGTGGCACGGGCACTGGAGATGACCGATGGCGATGTCGTTCATGTGCATGCCGTCGGCGAGTTCTCGGTCGACGAACTTGATCGCCTTTTGAAGTTAAGCGGTCGAAGGTGGACGGATCTCCCGCCTGACTTGAAGGCGCTGCTGCGCAACCCGATACTGGCCGGACTCTACCTAGACCTTCCGTACGCCTCGGTGCAAAGCGCCCCACGTAGCGAATACGAGATATTCGAAGGATTCTGGGCGCGGATTGCCGCCAAGGGCCGGATCGGCGACGAAGGGATCGTAATCGCCCTCGCCGTTTCCATGATGGACGGCTCTTATCCTCTACCCCGGCCGATGTGGAATGAGATTGGACTGAATGACGACGCGGCTTTGCGGCTGGATGCCGCCGGGTGGCTTCGTGTCAGCGAAAGCGGTGATGTTGCGTTTGCTCATGATCGCCTGCTCAATTGGGCGGTAGCAAAGTCTCTCGTATGGCAATACCAGCGCAAGCAATTGACCCTCCAAAGCTTGGGCGCTTTCCTCGCCAACGAGAGTGAGCCTAAACGCAGAGGGCTCGGTTATGTGCCGATGGACACGCTCTGGCTGCTGGCAGCGGACGCGCAGAATTCCGAGGCCCTAGGCCAGACTGTCGCGCAAATGGAAGACAGCCGGGAATTCGGAAGCTACGGCGAGGACCTCTATGTTCAGCACTTGCCGACCCTCGGGCAGCGGGCCGTCCCAATACTTCTTGAGCGGCTGAAAGCAATCGACCACCCTGCCTCGGACGGGGGCTACCGGACCAAGTTAATCGGCAAGGCCTTCGCCAATCTCGCCCGGCAGGACAATGTCGAGTTAGGGGATGTCGTCAATTCATTGTTGCATTCATCGTCCCAAGACCCACAGGCAGTTGCCATCGCTGTGCTCACTGCCGCACCCGACATCCGTCATCTCAATCGGCTCTGGGAAATCCACCAGCAGCGCGTGGATGCCCTCGAGGACAAGACAGACGGTTCAAGGCATGATGACTACAGGGCCAGCTCCACGGCCCTGCGTGCCGGCCTCGAGCTGGACCCGGAATGGCTCCGTAAGCGCATTCATGCAGCCGATGCGGAGAAGGAGCCTGTTTCCGAGCTTGGATATCTGCTGAACGGGCTGGAGCATCCCGAGGCGCTCGCGATATGGGAGGAGACCAAGGCTGTATTGATGTCTAAAGTTGGTGCCAGTAAGCCGCGTAGCCTGCTCTATTGCATCGCGCGGTTTTTGGATCGTAGCAACCTCGACTTCGTGACCCAGCACCTATCCCAGGCAGCAGATTCTGCGAGCGGTGCGGCGCTCTATGCCTTGTCGATCCTGGATCCACAGGGCGCGATTGAACGCCTCGTCGAAGTCGAGAAGTTCGAGCGGTATCTGACCCGAAATCACTGGCTTCCGGGCGTATTGCGGGCGCAATCCGAATTGACGCAACAACATATTCGTATTCTTGCCGAAGCAGAACCGAACGCACATCGCCTGATCGAAGATCTCTTCTGGGAGCGGCCTGACGAAATGGACGAGGCAACGCTCAGGCTCATGCTTCGCGCGCTTGAAAAGGATCTGCACGACCGTCTCGATGAATCCATCGAGGGCGATCCAGGTTGGCTCTATCACTCTCTGGATCTTCTCGGACGCATCGTCTCTCCTGAGCTGCTGGCAATCCTTTCGGAGAAGGCTGGAGGCGAATTGGAGCGGATGATTGCTGCAGTCGCGTGCAGCCGCCTGCGCACCAATAGCAACTACCGTGATCGCGTTCGCGAGAGCGCGCGTCGAGTCTTGATCCTTATGAGCGGTCAGGGAATCACCACGTTGGTCAAACGGGAGCTGGAATCTGAACATTTCTGGGTTCGCCACGGTGGGCTGAATTGGGCATTCGTTCGCGCGGACGACGGCATCATTGAAAGGCTCGGCGTGATCGCTCGCCGCCCAGTCCCGCGTGATTCCAACGGAAAACTGGAATCCGATCCATATGCCGAGTTCCACCAATCGATAACAGCGCTTGCGGCCCTCGGCGCAGACGAAGTTCTGGTCGACATCTTGCAAGACAGCGGGATAGCTGAAGTGCCGACCAACCTTGCGGAGCTTCGGAGTCATCGCGGCCGGATGCCAAATGCGCTAACGGACCCAGCTCTGCGGATACTACAGAGCACAGCGCCGAGCGAAGAGTCGCTGGTGATCGCGCTGCTGATTGCTTGGTTGAGCGGTGACACGGATCTGATTCCGGCCGTGCGGTTGGTCCTCCAGCGAGCCGAGTCGGAAGGCAAGGTGGCGCTGTATGCGTGCATCGCGCTTCGGGAACTAGGCGATCAGTCGGCTGATTTCGCGCAACTTGCCCTCCGTATGGCCCACACGGCGAAGAATGCTTGGATGGGCATAAATGCCTTGGCCGGGCTCGGCGATCGCGGCTTGGAATTGCTTGGGAACTGGCTGCAGGGTCGGGACGCTGCGACGGCCAGCGGGAAGCATGACGACGAGGTGATCCGCGTCCTTTATGCCAATCCTGCGACCAGGAAGCTGAGCGTCAGCGCCGCCGTTGACCGCTGTCAGCGCGGACGGTTTCTCCGCGATGGTCCGTATGACATAGCTGCGGAAGCGGGCGACCCGTTGTTGCGCGAGCAAATCCTCGACAAGGCTTTTGCCGGGCGCTCATTCGTGACCACGGAGCCTCTCCGCGCCATAGAAGGCTTGGCAAAATTCGATGCAGCGCGAGCTGTCGACGCGATCGAACTCGCGCTGCTCTCCCATCCACAGATCGAGCGCCACCTGTGTCGTCTCCTCGTCCGGATCGCTCCCGACATCGCGGCGGAGAAGCTGATTAATGCGGCAGTCACGACCGAAAGAGACTCGCTGCGGAACGCGGCGGGGCGGGCATTGCGGCGCCTCGACCCAGACAGCGTTTCAGGCCTCATCGCAGCGCGAATGACCGGCACCGTCTCCGATCGCAGAGCCGCAGCCGAACTGGCGATGTGGCTGCCTATCGCAGCACTCGCGAAAGAGCTCGGCCATCTCGCCGATCACGACAGCGACAGCGAAGTCAGACATGCAGCTCTGATTGCACTTGAACGTCACCGCCAGGGAGTCAACATCCAGTCACTTCTGGGCGCTTTTCCCTCTACATCGGTCGACCGACAATGGAGCTTGCTGGTTGCTGTCGCGGAAGGTGCCGATCCGTACCTTCTTACCGACAGTGAAGACCCGCTCTGGCTAGGTAGCATTCTTTCGGACGACGTGCCGGCAGTATTTGAGCATTACGCGAATTCGGCATTGCGTCAGCGCAAGCAGAAGCTGGCCTGACTAACGTTGCTGCTAGAACCTGAAAGTCTCTTAACACGGAACCATCATTCATGACTTCGGATGTCGAAACCCCGCCAGGGGCTGGCGGGACGTTCCGCTTCACAGAGGCGGAAGGACCCAACGGCGGTGCCGGCAGGAGGATCAGCTTCGCTGACGTCGATATCCAACCGCGGAGCTATGCGGAGCTCGTCGGAGCATCTCCTAATTTGCCTGTCACGATCCCGCTCGATATGTACAATGGGCAGGTCCTTCACACGGATTTCGACGGTGTCTCTCCTGGCGAGATGGTTCACGTCAATACCACTCTTCAGAGCCGTTTCACGTCGTGAGCGATCGGGCTTGTTAAAGGCGGATGGATGCCATCAGCTCTGGCGACGATCAAGTCCAACTCCATAATTCTGATCGACCGAAATGTCATGACCGAGATTGTGAGCCGGTTCGAAGGCGGCGTTAAGAAGGGCCGCGAACCGGATTTCCTCGACCTGTTCGAAGACAGTCCCATCCGCGTCAATCCGTTGCTTTGCGCTCTCGAAGGCAACAGCCGTCGCATCCCCGATTCCGATGAGGCCAGGGCGCAAATTGACGAGGCGGTGAGCAAGCTGAGGCGCGCTCTGCCCAAGGCAGAAATTGTAGTGGGAGCCAAGAGTCTGGAAGGTGTGCTTGGCCTGATCGAAGACGCCCGCGCAAGCTTCGGTCGAAAAAATGCCATGTTACTTGAGCTTGCGCCGGCACTCTGCGCACCGACTAGTAGCAAGCGAGTGGCGGCTTGCATTGCGAGCGTCATCGATGCAGCAGATCGGTTCGATGTACCACGCAAATCTTTGTTGGTATTCGCGATCGCAAGTTCAATTGCGGTGCCGAACGGGCGGAGCCCTGCTTTCACTTTGTTGAATTTGCGACCCGGTTACTCAAGAGAGGACGCATACAACGCACTGTCAGACCTGCGTTCGCTTGAGATCCTTATCCATAGTTTTGCGCTATTTCCTCGCGAGACCGTGCAACTTTGCACGGCGGATCGCGATCTAGAGCGGTTCCCCCTTTGACGGAATCAAAGGGGATTCCAGATTTATCTGTTTTGTGATTCAAGATGCTGGCTGGAGTGGAGGC